>NZ_JBFBAM010000110.1:0-23232 GCF_040682195.1 Kutzneria sp. NPDC051319
TAAGGGGTTTATTCATTCAAGTACTGGCTATTACAGTACGCTGTTGAGTTCTCAAAGAACACACGCACACCGTCACTTGGCTCATTCAGGCCGCGCTCAGGGGCTTGGTGTTTCTGTTTGCTTGTGTTTGAAGCTTATTCGGTCCGGATTCTCCCTGTCAAATCGGCTCCGGGGAGCTGACTCGCTGGGGTTCGTCCCGATCATCAGGCTTCGTCCTCTGCGTCCCTGCCGGGGAGTCCCTGGCGGTCCGGGCGAGTCCGTGTTGCTCTGACTTGGAGAAAGTTACGCGCCGGGGAACGAGAAGTCAAATCGCGCCCGCAACCGCATCGGCAGAGCGGAAGTCCCAGCTCAGCGGCCTTCCGCCCGGCCGACGTCCACGCTAGTCGAGGACCTCGACCCCAGCAGTGTGGCGCTTGCCACGTCGGAGCACAAGACACCGCCCGTGCAACAGGTCCTCACGCCCCGGCTTCCACTCCTCATCGGCCACCTTGGCGTTGTTCACGTAGGCGCCGCCCTCCTTGACCGTGCGCCGCGCGGCGCCCCGGCTGTCGGCCAGGCCGGTGGAAACCAGCAGGTCGACGATGGTGGGAGCATCGGAGAGGCGGACCTGGCCGGTCGGAATCTCCTGGAACGCCGCGAGCAGCGTGGACAGCTCCAGCTCCCGCAGCTCGCCCCGGCCGAACAGCGCCTGGCTGGCCGCGGTGACCTGCTGCGTCTCCTTGTCCCCGTGCACCAGCGTGGTCAGCAGCTCGGCCAGCCGGCGCTGCGCGGTGCGCAGATGCGGCCGCTCCGCGGTGTCCGCGTCGATCGCCGCCAGCTCCTCGCGGTCGAGGAAGGTGAACAGCCGCAGGTAGTTGGTCGCGGTCTCGTCGCTGACGTTGAGGAAGTACTGGAACCACGAGTACGGCGAGGTCATGGCCGGGTCCAGCCACACCCGGCCGCCGCCGGTGGACTTGCCGAACTTGCGCCCCTCGGCGTCGGTGACCAGCGGCATGGTGAACGCGTGGGCCGGCTTCTGCTCCACCCGCCGGATCAGGTCGACGCCGCCGAGGATGTTGCTCCACTGGTCGGAGCCGCCGATCTGCAGCGTGCAGCCGTGCCGCCGGAACAGCTCCAGGTAGTCGTTGGACTGCAGCAGCAGGTAGCTGAACTCGGTGAACGACATCCCGTCGGCGTCCAGGCGCTTCTTCACCGTCTCCCGCGAGAGCATGGAGTTGATCGAGAAGTGCTTGCCCACGTCACGCAGGAACTCCAGCACCGTGGTGGGGCCGGTCCAGTCCAGGTTGTTGACCACGACCGCGCCGGTCGGCGAGTCGTCGAACTCGACGAAGCGCTCCAGCTGGCCGCGGATGCGCACACCCCACTCGGCGATCGTGTCCAGCGAGTTCATCACCCGTTCGCCCTGCTCGCGGGGGTCGCCGATCATGCCGGTGGCGCCGCCGGCCAGCACGATCGGGCGGTGCCCCGCGCGCTGGAACCGGTGCAGGCCCAGCAGCGGGATCAGGTTGCCGGCGTGCAGGCTGGGCGCGGTCGGGTCGAAGCCGCAGTACAGGGTGAGCGGGCCCGCCGACAGGTCTCGGCGCAGGGCGTCGAGATCGGTGGACTGCGCGGTCAGGCCGCGCCAGGACAGCTCGTCGAGGATGTGCTCACTCACGGGACCCATCATCCCGTACCAGGGCAAAGGACTTGTCAGCGCCTCTTGCCGCCGCGCCGGTACGCGCTCACGGCCGGGGAGTCGATCCAGAACCGCCACGGCCGGTCCATGGCGGTGGCGACGCCGACCCGCGGGCCGGCGTGGATGGAGTCCAGCGGCACGGGGTCGCCGGCCAGCAGGCGCACGGGCGAGTCCGGCCGCAGGAGGTTCACGCCGTTGTCCTCACGGGTCAGCGACAGCGTGCTGGTCAGCCGCGCGGGGCCCTTGGCCATCTCTGCGTCACTACGTGCGCTGGGGCGCAGCTTGCGGGCGGCCTCCAGCCCCGTGACGACTTCGCCGGCGCGCATGAGCACCGCGCCGGGCACACCGTCGGTCAGGCAGACGATGTTGGCGCAGTAGTGCATGCCGTAGACGAAGTAGACGTAGAGGAAGCCGGGTGGGCCGAACATGACGTCATTCCGGGGCGTACGGCCGCGGTAGCAATGTGAGGCCGGGTCGTCGCCGCCCCGGTACGCCTCCACCTCGACCAGCCGCACGCCCACGGGACCGTCGGGAGTGTCGGCCTCCAGCACGCTGCCGAGCAGGAGCTTCGCGGCGTCCACGGGGTCGACGGCGAGCTCCTGCTCAGTGAACTGGCGGCGTGTGGTTGTCACAAGGAGACAACCCTAAGGGCGCGGCGCGGTCGCGGACCACCCACGTGCAGCCGCCACCCGTTCACCCACTCGGACCAACTGCTCGGCGACGCGGTTGGGCGCGGTGCCGCCACGGCCGTCCCGCGAGGCGATGGAGCCCTCCACCGTGAGCACTTCGCGGACCTTCGGGGTCAGGTGCTCGGAGACCTTGGCGAACTCGGCGTCCGTGAGCTCGTCGAGGCCGACGCCACGGCCCTCGGCCAGCCGCACGCACTCCCCCGCGGCCTCGTGCGCCACGCGGAACGGCACGCCCTGGCGGACCAGCCACTCGGCGATGTCCGTGGCCAGCGTGAAACCGGCCGGCGCCAGCGCGGCCATGCGCGCGGTGTCGAACGTGAGGGTCCCGAGCATTCCGGCGATCGCCGGCAGCAGCAGCTCCAGCTGCGCCACCGAGTCGAACACCGGCTCCTTGTCCTCCTGGAGATCCCGGTTGTAGGCCAGCGGCTGCGCCTTGAGCGTGGCCAGCAGGCCGGTCAGGTTGCCGATCAGGCGGCCGGACTTGCCCCGGGTCAGCTCGGCGACGTCCGGGTTCTTCTTCTGCGGCATGATCGAGCTGCCCGTGGCCCACGCGTCGTCCAGCACGGCGTAGCCGAACTCGGCGGTGGTCCAGATGATCACTTCTTCGGCGATGCGGGACAGGTTCACGCCCAGCATGGCCAGGCAGAACGCGATCTCGGCGGCGAAGTCGCGGGACGCGGTGCCGTCGATGGAGTTCTCCGCCGACTCCGTGAAGCCCAGCTCGGTCGCCACGGCGGCGGGGTCGAGGCCGAGGGAGGAGCCGGCCAGCGCGCCCGAGCCGTACGGGGAGATCGCCGTGCGGGCGTCCCAGTCGCGCAGGCGGTCGACGTCCCGCAGCAGCGACTGCACGTGAGCCAGCAGGTGGTGGGCCAGCAGCACCGGCTGCGCGTGCTGGAGGTGCGTGCGGCCGGGCATGACGGCGCCGGGGTGGTTCTGCGCCTGTGCCACCAGGGCGTCGACGACGTCCAGCGTGCCGTTGGCGACCCGGCGCGCGGCGTCACGCAGCCACATGCGGAACAGCGTGGCGATCTGGTCGTTGCGTGAGCGGCCCGCGCGCAGCTTGCCGCCGAGCTCGGCGCCGGCGCGGTCCATGAGGCCGCGTTCCAGGGCCGTGTGCACGTCCTCGTCGGCGATGACCGGCGTGAAGTCACCGGAGACCACGTCGGCCTCCAGCACGCCGAGCGCCTCGATCATGCGGGTCAGCTCGTCGTCCGTGAGCAGGCCGGCGCGGTGCAGTGCGCGGGCGTGGGCCCGCGACCCGGCGATGTCGTACGTGGCGAGCTGCCAGTCGAAGTGCGTCGACAGGCTCAGCGCGGCCATCGCGTCGGCCGGACCGCTGGCGAACCGCCCGCCCCAGAGCTTGCTCACTGCCTCTGCTCCTTGCGTTTCCTTGCGTTGATGGTGGTCAGGCGGCCGGGTTCAGCCGGTCGCGCAGGTCGAGGCGCACCTCACCGGTGACCTCGGCCTGAGACGTGACGATGAAGGCGTCGAGCGCCTCCTTCAGGGGTGCGTCGCACTGGCCGTGCTCGACCAGCTCGGCCCACTGGCGCTCGATGCGCCGCTTGAACGCCAGCAGGGCCGGGTCGATGGTGGCGTCTTCGAGCCGCCGGTGCGCGTCGATCAATGTCGCGGCGCCGGGCTGGTGGCCGCCGCCGATGCGCCAGTTCAGCTCCTGCACGGCCTGGAGCATGGTGACGGTCTCGCCGTCGATGGCCACCGGCACGCCCTGGTCGAAGGTGATCACGACCTGGTCGGCTTCGGAGCCCACGTACACGGTGGTCGGGGACCAGGGCCCGGGGCCGGCGACGAGCGCGTTGGTCAGCACGGCCTGCCGGCAGAAGTCGGCGTCACTCATGGCCGGCCGCCAGGCCCGTGAAGCGCTCGGCCAGCTCCGCGCCGGTCAGCGGCTCGCGGGCCACTACGAAGATCGTGTCGTCGCCGGCGATCGTGCCGACCACGTCGTGCAGCGCGGCCCGGTCCAGGGCGCTGGCCAGGAAATGCGCCGCGCCGGGGGGCGTGCGCAGGACGGCGAGGTTGCCGGAGGAGTCGGCGGAGACGAGCAGCTCCCCCAGCAGGCGGGTCAGGCGGGAGATGCCGCCCTCCACGCCGCGGACCGGGCTGCCGTCCTCGGGGATCACATACACCGGCGCCCCGCCGTCGGCGCCGCGGAGCTTGACCGCGCCCAGCTCGTCGAGGTCACGGGACAGGGTCGCCTGCGTGGTCTCGATCCCCTCGGCGGCCAGCAGCTTCGCCAGCTCGGACTGGCTGCGCACCGCCCGCTGCGCCACCAGCTCGACGATCCGGCCTTGCCGGGCGGCGCGGGTGGTCGGCGAACTCATACGCATGAGTATGCACGATACTGCGTAATTACTCAAGCGCCTGGAACCCGGCTGCGGGGGTGGCCCCGGATGCAGGGAAGGACGCCTTACCCGCGTTCAACGAGGGTAAGGCGTCCTTCCCTGCATAACG
This sequence comes from Kutzneria sp. NPDC051319, assembly GCF_040682195.1. Classification (NCBI taxonomy): domain Bacteria; kingdom Bacillati; phylum Actinomycetota; class Actinomycetes; order Pseudonocardiales; family Pseudonocardiaceae; genus Kutzneria; species Kutzneria sp. NPDC051319. Next base: position 4,834 of record NZ_JBFBAM010000110.1, read on the forward strand.
GGGGCCCGGGGGCCCGGGGGGCCGGGGTCAGTGGGCGATGAGCCAGGCCAGGAGGGCCTTCTGGGCGTGGAGGCGGTTCTCGGCCTCGTCCCACACAGCGCTGGAGGGGCCGTCCAGGATCTCGTCGGTGATCTCCCAGCCGCGGTGCGCGGGCAGGCAGTGCAGCACGACGGCGCCGGGGTTGGCCCGGCCCAGCAGCTCAGCGTTGACCTGCAACGGGCGGAAGGGGCCGATGCGGTCCTTGCCGTCGTTCTCCTGGCCCATGGACGTCCAGGTGTCGGTGACTAGCACGTCGGAGCCGTCGACGGCCTGGTGCGGGTCGACGATCGCGGCGGCGCTGCCCCCGGTCTCGGCGGCCAGCTTCTGGGCGTCGCGCAGGATGCCGTCCGCCGGCTGGAAGCCCTCGGGCGAGGCGACGCGGACGTGCATGCCGGCGGTGACGCCGCCCAGCAGCAGCGAGTGGGCCATGTTGTTGGCGCCGTCGCCCAGGTAGGTCAGGGTCAGGCCGGCCAGGCGGCCCTGCCGCTCGCGGATGGTCTGGAGGTCGGCCAGCACCTGGCAGGGGTGGAACTCGTCGGTCAGCGCGTTGATCACGGGGACGCGGGACACGGAAGCCATCGCGTCCATGCGCTTCTGCGCGAAGGTCCGCCACACCACGGCGTCGACGTAACGGGACAGCACCCGGGACGTGTCCTCGATCGTCTCCTCGCGCCCGAGCTGCATGGACCGGCCGTCGATCATGATCGCGTGCCCGCCCAGCTGCGAGATGCCCACATCGAACGACAGGCGGGTGCGGGTGGAGTTCTTCTCGAAGATCGCGGCCACCGACTTGCCGGCCAACGGCTTGTGCGCCAGCGGATCGGCCTTGAAGGCGTCGGCCAGGTCGAGCACCTCGAGCTGCTCGGCCGGGGTCAGGTCGTCGTCGCGCAGGAAGTGCCTGGGCATGGTTCAGGACTCCGAACTGTCGAGGAAAGCGGGCAGTGCGGCGACAAACTCGTGCGCGTCGGCGTCGGTGAGCACGAGCGGAGGGGCGAGCCGGATGGAGTCCGGCTGGACGCTGTTGATGAGGAACCCGCCGGCCTGCGCGGCCTTGGCCACGGCGCCGGACACGGGCTTGTTCAGGGCGATCGCCATCAGCAGGCCGACGCCGCGGACGCCGGCGACCAGCGGGTGGTGCAGCTGCTCGACGCGGGCGGCGATGTCCTTGCCCAGCGCGGCGGCGTGCTCGTGCAGGCCCTCGGCGGCGATGGTCCGGAGGGTGGCCAGACCGGCGGCACAGCAGATCGGGTTGCCGCCGAACGTCGTGCCGTGATGCCCGGGCTTGAACAACGAGGCGGCCTCGCCGACCCCGATGCAGGCGCCCAGTGGCAGCCCGCCGCCGAGGCCCTTGGCCAGGGTGATCACGTCCGGCACGATGCCGCTCTGCTGGTACAGGAACCAGCTGCCGCAGCGGCCGAGCCCGGTCTGCACCTCGTCCAGCACGAGCAGCGCGCCGTGCCGGCTGGTGATCTCCCGGGCCGCCTGGAGGAAACCGTCGGGCGCGGGGATCACGCCGCCCTCGCCCAGGATCGGCTCGATGAACACGGCGGCGGTGTCACCGTCCACGGCGGACTCCAGCGCGGCCGTGTCGCCGAACGGAAGGTGCACGACGTCCGGCGTCAGCGGCAGGAACGGGTTGCGCTTGGCCGGCTGCCCGGTCAGCGACAGCGCGCCCATGGTGCGGCCGTGGAACGCGCCGTCGAAGGCGATGAGCTTGGTCCGGCCGGTCAGCCGGGACAGCTTGAACGCCGCCTCGACGGCCTCCGCGCCGGAGTTGGTGAACACCACCTTGGCCGGCTGCCCGACGAGGCCGACGAGCTCCTCGGCCAGTTCGAGCGCGGGCTGGTTGACGAACATGTTGGAGGTGTGGCCGAGCGTGCCGACCTGCTCGGTGACGGCCCGCACGACGGCCGGGTGGGCGTGCCCGAGGGCGTTGACCGCGATGCCGGTGTACAGGTCGAGATAGCGGTTGCCGTCGGCGTCCCACACGTGCGCGCCGTCGCCTCGGACCAGGGCCAGCTGGGGGGTGCCGTAGTTGTCCATCAACGCCGACTGCCAACGGCTCCGGCTGTCCTCATTGGACAAGATGGTCACTGTCAGGCCTCCTCGTCTGGTAGCACCATGGTTCCGACACCCTTGCTGGTGAACACTTCCAACAGCACCGAATGCGCAAGCCTGCCGTCGATCACGTGCGCGGCCGGCACCCCGCCGCGTACCGCTCGAAGGCACGCCTCCATCTTCGGCACCATGCCGCTGGTCAGGCCCGGCATCAGCTCTTCCAGCCGGTCCGCGCCGATCTTGGCCACCAACGAGTCGCGGTTGGGCCAGTCCGTGTAGAGGCCCTCGACATCGGTCAGCACGACCAGCTTCTCGGCCCCGAGCGCGACGGCCAGGGCCGAGGCCGCAGTGTCCGCGTTCACGTTGTGCACCACGCCGTCCGCGTCCGGCGCGACCGTGGAGACGACCGGGATCCGGCCGGCCCGAATCAGGTCCAGCACCGACTCCGGGTCCACCGTGACGACGTCGCCGACCAGGCCGATGTCCACCGCCTCGCCGTCCACAATGGCCGCTCGGCGCTCGGCGGTGAACAGCTGCGCGTCCTCGCCGGAAATGCCTACGGCGTAAGGGCCGTGCGCGTTGATCAGCCCGACGAGCTCTCGCCCGACCTGGCCGACCAGCACCATCCGCACCACGTCCATGGTCTCCGGGGACGTCACGCGCAGGCCGCCGACGAACTCGCCCTCGATGCCCAGCCGCTTGAGCATGGCGCTGATCTGCGGTCCGCCGCCGTGCACCACGACCGGATGGATGCCGGCCAGCCGCAGGAACACCATGTCCTCGGCGAAGGCGCGCTTGAGGTTGTCGTCGATCATGGCGTTGCCGCCGTACTTCACCACGACGACCTTGCCGTGGAAACGCTGCAGCCACGGCAGCGCCTCGACGAGAACCTCGGCCTTGAGGGCCGCTTCCGCCTTCGTCACATCGGTCATGAGGAGTATGCGCTGTTCTCTTCGACGTAGTCGTGGGACAGGTCCGTGGTGAGCACCGTCGCGGCGGCGTCGCCGACGTGCAAGTCGATCAGCACCTCGATGTCGCGGCCGGACAGGTCGGCGCCCTCGCGGTCGGCGGCGCGGACGCCGCCGGCGCACACCAGCACACCGTTCAGCGTCACGTCGATCTTGTCGGCGTCCATCTGCGCGGGGGCGTTGCCCAGGGCCATCAGGATCCGGCCCCAGTTCGGGTCCGAGCCGAAGAAAGCGGTCTTGACCAGGCTGTCCCGGGCGACCGCGCGGGCCACGGCGACGGCGTCGGACTCGGTGGCCGCGCCCTGCACCGTCACGGCGATCTCCTTGGTGACGCCCTCGGCGTCGCCTTGGAGCTGCCGGACCAGGTCGTGGCAGACGGCGTGCAGGGCCTCGGCGAAGTCCTCGGCCGCGGGCTGCACGCCGGACGCGCCCGAGGCCAGCACCAGCACGGTGTCGTTGGTGGAGGTGCCGCCGTCCACGTCGAGGCGGTCGTAGGTGAGTTTGGTGGTGGCCTTGAGGATCTCGTCCAGCTGCTGCGGCGTGACCACGGCGTCGGTGGTGATCACCGACAGCATGGTCGCCATGTTGGGCGCGAGCATGCCGGCGCCCTTGACGAAGCCGCCGACGGCGAAGCCGGTCGGGTGGGTCAGGGCCGCTTGCTTGGGGTGGGTGTCCGTGGTCATCACGCCGGTCGCGGCGTTCAGGCCGGCCTGTTCGGTGCCGGCGAGGGCCTGCGCCGCTTTGTCCACTCCGGACAAAACCGCGTCCATCGGCAGCCGCTCGCCGATCAGGCCGGTGGAGCACACGGCGACGTCGACGGCGCTGATGCCGAGCACCTTGGCGACGTGTTCGGCGGTCCTGTGCGTGTCCTGGAAGCCTTCCGGGCCGGTGCAAGCGTTTGCGCCACCCGAGTTCAGCACCACCGCGCGCAGCCGGTTGTCGCTGACCGCCTGCTGCGACCACAGCACCGGCGCGGCCTTGACCTTGTTGGTGGTGAACACAGCGGCGGCCGAGTCCAGGGGGCCGTCGTTGATCACAAGCGTCAGATCGGGGGCGCCGGAGGCCTTGATGCCGGCGGCGACCCCCGCGGCGCGGAACCCGGCCGGCGCGGTCACGCCCGCGGTGCGGGTCACGGCGATCTGCGATGTGGTCACGGGGCGACTCCCACGGTGGAAAGGCCGGTGGTCTCGGGCAGCCCGAGGGCCAGGTTCATGGACTGCACGGCGGCGCCCGCCGTGCCCTTGGTCAGGTTGTCGACGGCGGCCACCACGACCAGCCGGTTGGTGTCCTCGTCGACGGTCACCTGGATGTGCACGGCGTTGGCGCCGAGCGTCGCCGCCGTGGCCGGCCACACGCCCTCGGGCAGGAGGTGCAGGAAAGGCTCGTCGGCGTAGGCCTTCTCGTACACCGCGCGCACGTCCACAGTGGACTTCAGTCGGGCCGTGCAGGTGGCGAGAATGCCGCGGGGCATCGGCACCAGCACCGGCGTGAAGGAGACGGCGACGCGGGAGCCGGCGATCCTGCTGAGGTTCTGGACGATCTCCGGGGTGTGCCGGTGCTTGCCGCCGACGCCGTAGGCGCTGGCCGAGCCCATCACCTCGGAGCCGAGCAGGTTCGGCTTGAGCGACTTGCCCGCGCCGGAGGTGCCGGTGGCCGCGACGACGACCACGTCCGGCTCGACGATGCCCGCCGCGAAGGCCGGGGCCAGCGCGATGGAGGCGGCCGTCGGGAAGCAGCCGGGGACGGCGACGCGCTTGGCGCCGCGCAGGCTCTCCCGGGCGCCGGGCAGCTCCGGCATGCCGTACGGCCAGGAGCCGGCGTGCTCGCTGCCGTACCAGCGCTCCCAGTCCTTGGCGTCGGTCAGGCGGTGGTCCGCGCCGCAGTCGATGACCAGCACGTCCTCGCCGAGCTGGGCCGCGATCTCCGCCGACTTGCCGTGCGGGAGGGCGAGGAAGACCACGTCGTGGCCGGCCAGCTCCTCGGCCGTGGTGTCCGCGAGGACGCGGTCGGCCAGCGGGACCAGGTGCGGCTGGTGCTGGCTCAGCGGGGTGCCCGCGTTGCCGCCCGCGGTCAACGCCCCGATCTCCACATCCGGGTGGCCGAGGAGCAGCCGCAGCAGCTCACCACCCGCGTACCCGCTCGCGCCCGCGACAGCGACCCGTACCGTCATGCGAATGAGTATGCATGAGGCTGGGTATTTACTCAACCATGTGGGTCCTCGCACGGCATCGGCACGTCCACGCCCGGGAAGTAGGAATCCCACTGGCTCTGGGAGATCAGACCCGTGCGGGGCAGCCGGCAGACGGCCGCGGCGGCCACGTCGGGACGCATCGTCCAGGTGGTGAGGGTGGTGTCGCCGATGGCCACGAGGTCGCCGTCGGCCGTGAACAAGACGGTGCGGACATGGTCGGGAGCGCCGGTGAGCTCGGCGGTCTTGTTCGGGCTGCCGCCGTCGTCGACGGTCCAGACCGAGATGACGCCGTCGTCCTCGACGACGGCGACCGTGTGCGAGTGGAACGCGGGGGCGACGGCGGCCGGGGCGGTGGACAGGGCGACGATCCGGACCAGGCGGCCGGGGCGGAGCTGCCAGAGCACGGCAGCCGGGTCCGTGAGGTCGGTGGAGACCGTGGTGACCAGGGCGCCGTCCTCGCTGACGGACTCGGCGCTGTAGTTGCCGTGCTGGTCGTCGTCGGTGGGCAGCGGGTCCCAGCGGTCCTGGGCCTGCAGCCACACTTGCGGCCGGCGGGCGTCGCCCCGGCTGGGCACGGTGGCGAGAGTCAGCCCGGCGGCGGAGAAGTGGGCCGGCCCCAGCGCGTCGGTCAGCGTGGCGACGGCGACCGGCTTGGTCGGGTCGGTGATGTTCCACAGGGTGGTGTCGGTGGCGACCGGCGCGAGCTTGACGTCGTCGGCGGGGTGCCCGGCCGCGGCCAGCACGTGCCCGGTGTGGTCGAAGCTGACCAGCACGCGATTGCCGTGGTTCAGCCATTTCCGCACGGGCGTGTGCCGCGCGCCGACGTCGAACAGGGCGAGGGAGCCGTCGTCGTAGGAGGCGGCCAGCAGCTTGGCGTCGTCGGACACGGCCAGCGAGTCGACGGCCGCGCCGGTGCCGGGGATGGTGCTGTCGGCGCCGGAGCCGGTGAGCACGATGTCGCCGTTCGATGCGGCTGACGCCATCAAGGTCGCCTTGGCGTCGACCGCGGTGGGGCCGGACACCGCGCGTTCCTCGGCGCCGAACTGGAGCAGCCGGCCTTCGGTCCGCGGCGAGGGGTAGAGCCGGTACGCGGCCAGGGCCAACTGGCCGGCCAGGTACTTGTCGGTGCGCAGGTGCGAGGCCACCTGGGAGTCGACGGCCAGCGCGACCTGCTCGCTCAGCTGCTCCTGGCTGCCGACCCAGGCGGTGAAGCCGCTGAACGCCGTGACCAGCAGCAACGCGACGAGCAGGACCACCAGCTGGCGCAGGCGGCGGGTGCGCTTGCGCTCGACGCTCGCCTGGGTGCGCTCGGCGTACTGGCTGGCGGTGAAGAACTTGCGCTCCCGCGCGGACAGCGTGGGGTCGGCCCGCCGGACCCAGTCCGCGGCGATGAGCAGTCGCAGCCCCCGGTACAGCGCGCCGGCGTCATGGTCGAGGGCGACCCACGCGGCGGCGGCTTCGGTGAGCTGGCGGTGCGTGCGCAGGCCGTCGCGGTCCTTGGACAGCCATTCGCGCAGCCTCGGCCAGGTGACGAGCAGCGCCTCGTGGGTGAGCTCGATGCCGTGCCGACCGACGGTGATCACCCGGCGGCGCATCAGCTCGGTGAGCACGGCCTCGGTCCGCTCGCTGTCGTCCAGCTCGCAGCGGGCGAGGCGGCGCGTGGTGTCCTCGGCGCCGTCGCCGAACGCGGTGAGCCGCAGGAAGATCTGCCGGGCCAGCTCCCGATCGGCCGGTCCGAACGTCAGGTAGGCGGACTCGGCGGCGCGGGCGATGGCGTGCCGGATGCCGCCGGCCTCGTCGTACGCGGCGAGGGTGAGGGTCATGCCCTGCTTGCGGTGCCAGGTTTCCTGCAATGCCCGGGACACCAGGGGCAGCGTGCGGCTGCGGTCGCCGGCATCGGCGATGAGCCGCGCAACCAAAGCCGTCTCCAGTGTCAGCCCGGCCGCCGATGCGGGTTTCGTAGCGGCCTCGCGCAGCTCGTCGACGGTCATGGCCCGCATCGGGAACTGGTGCGCCTCCGGCCGTTCGAAGCGGTCGAGGTAGTCGGCGCGCAGGCCGAGGACGACCCGGCAGCGGCTGGTGTCGACGTTCGCGGCGTGCACCAGGGCGGCGATGAAGTTGTGGCGTTCGGTCTCGTCGCGGCAGCGGGTGAAGACCTCCTCGAACTGGTCGACGATCAGCAGCAGCTCGCCGTCCGCCGCCGCCTGGCGGACCCGCAGGTGCAGGTTGGCCGGGTCGGCCGCGAGCTCGTCGCGTAGCCGCGGCGCCGACCAGTCCGCGACGGCGGCCAGCCGCACCGCGCACTCCTCCATCGGGTGCGGACCCGGCGTGAACACCACCGCCCTGTGCGAGCTCCTCGCGGCGAGACCGGCCCTGAGCAGCGAGGACATGCCACTGCCGGACGCGCCGTGCACGCACACCATGCGGTGCTCCCCCACCGCGGCCATCAGCTCGCCGATCAGGGCGTCACGGCCGAAGAACCCCTCCGCGTCCGCCGTCTCGAACGCCGCCGAGCCCAGGTAGGGCGCGTGGATCGTCGTCGGTGTCTCCGCCGGCAGCAGCTCCGCCGCCACCTCGCGCCACCGCTGCTCCCACACCGCCGTGTCGCCCTCGCAGGCCGTGACGTACGCCAGCGTGACGGCCAGGCTCGGCAGCTTCCGGCCGCCCGCCGCCTCCGACAGCACCGCCGTCGAGTAATGCGCCCGCCGGCTCAGCTCGCGGTACACCGGACTGCCCGCCAACGTCCTGAGCCTGCGCAGATCCGCCGCGAATCTCAGCAGCGGCCCGTCCCCCTCGTCGAGTGGCCTCTCACCCCGTGGCACGTACTCCACCCCCAGTGTCCGTGACCGGCCCGATTGTGACACCGAGTCACGGCCGACAAGGGCGAGTTGGGAGCTTTTCGGTCAGCTGCGAAACATCTCGCGGGCCGCGCGCACCCCGCCGTGGCCGAGGGCGACCATGAGGGCGACGCGGGCGTGGCCGGCGGTGACACCCGGGGCGATGATCGCGCCGGCCTTCTCGGCCAGTGCGGCGCCGGTGGCGGGGCCGGCGAGAACGGGGACCCGGGGCACGATGACGACCGGGATCTCCCAGTGGGTGAGCTCCATGATCGTGGCGAACAGCTCGATGGGCACGTTGCCGGCGCCGGAACCCTCCAGCACGATGCCGCGGGCTCCGGCGTCGACGGCGGTGTTGACCATGGCGGCGGTCATGCCGGCGTAGACCCGGATCACGGCGACGTCGCTCTCCGGCTCGTGCGGCGGGCGCGGGTGCAGCGGCGGAGGTGCGGTCACCAGCGCGGCCTTGCCGCCGATCACGGCACCGAGGCGGGGAAATGGGGCCGAGGTGAACGCCGCGGGCCGGGTGGGGTCGGCGAGGCGGGCCCAGCGGGCGGCGTGGAGCTCGTCGTCGAAGCAGACGAGGACGCCGGCGCCGCGCGCGGCCGAATCGGCGGCGACGGCCAGGGATGACGCCAGGTTGCGCGGGCCGTCGCTGGACAGGTCGTCGAGGAAGCGCGTGGCGCCGGTGAAGACGATCCCGCCCAACGCCGCCGCCGGGCCGACCAGCAGATCGGTCAGGTAAGCGGTTTCCTCCAGGTTGTCGACGCCGTGCGTGACGACGACGCCGTCGAAGCCGTCCTCGGTGAGGGCTGAGTGGACGCGGCGGGCGATGGCCAGCATCGTCGCCACCGAGGTGTCCCAGCTCGGCTCGGCCAGGACGTCCTCGACGACGACTTCGGCGGCCACCGGCCCCACGTGCGTCAGCAGGTCCTTGCCCGTGGCGACCTGGGACACGCTCGGCCGCTGGGCCATCGTGTCGCCGGTGGCGATCAGCAGCACCCGGTTGCTCACACGATCCCCCACACGATCAGCGTTGCGGCCAGCACGACAAGGAGCATTCTCACTCCAGACCCACGTGCCGCTCCAGCCGTCCGAGGCGGTCCAGCAGCGGCTTGAGCTGCTGGCCGACCAGCGCCGCGACGGCCGACACCGGGTCCTTCGACGGGCTCTGGTCCCGGTGGTGCACGAACCCGGCCAGCGCCGCCGCCGTCGCACCCCGGATCGAGCGCAGCTCCGCCCCCGCCGCCCGCAGCGCCTGGCCGCCGGCGCCGTCCTGCTCCGCCACCAGGCCCAGCAGCAGATGTTCGCAGCCGATGTAGTTGTGGCCCATGGTGATCGCTTCGGTGACCGCCAGCTCGAACGCGTTGGCCAGCGGCCCGCTGAACTTGTCCGCCGGTTGGTCCTGCGCCGTCGCCGCCGGCAGCTCGGCCAGCAGCTTCTTCGGGTCGATCTCCGTGGCCAGCAGCACCTTGAGCGCCATGTTGTTGCCCTCGCTGATGATTCCGTGCAGCAGGTGCTCGGTCCCCACCTCCGCCGCGCCTTCGCTGCGCGCCTTCTCGACCGCGATCTTCACCGTCGTCCGGGCCCGCTCCGTGAAGTGCGGCAGCTTGCCCGCCGGGTCGCCGTCCCCCAGCTCGCCGATGGTCGCCGCGCGGATCGCCGTCACCCGCTTCACCGAGGTCTCCAGCGCCCGCTGGCAGATCGCCGACACCGGCACCCCGGACTCCCGGACCGCCTCGGCCAGCTCGTCGGGCAGATACACGTTGATCTTGGGCATCACGACGTCTCCCCTTCCCGGATGCGTTGCTAACCCCATGTATACCCCTGCACGGGGTTACACACAACGGCCGGGGTCGAGATCGTCGGGAGATGGGCCGGGCCTACTGAGCCGGGGCGGCCTGGTTGTTGCGGCGGCCGGCCCGGCGGCCGTAGGTGACCGTGCCGAAGATCAGGAGGCCGAGCACGACGTACGGCAGGACCGAGGTGACGACCAGCGCGGTCGACAGCGGCAGGGCGTAGCTGAGGATGACGCGCAGCACGGCCTCGCCAAGGAAGGCGGCACCCCACACAACGGTGAGAATCCGTTGGCTGCGGCGGAAACCCGGGTACTGCCAGAGGCCGTTCCACCACTCGACCCGGGCCGGGTCGCCGCCGGTGGCGAACTTGCGTCCGAAGTAGAACATCAGGGGCCGCGGCGCGAGCAGGGAACCCAGCAGCACCAGGCCGAACAGGCCGGTGACGGCGGAGTCCTTGACCAGCAGCAGACGGGCGTCGTTGAAGGCGAGGGAGGCGACCACGCCGATCACGAGGAAGACCAGCACCATGATGCTGAACTCGTCCGCGTGGCGGGTGCGGGTGAAGGAGATGCCGAGCTCGATCAGCGGCCACACGCCGCTCAGGGCCAGCGCGGGGGCATCGGCCATGCCGTAGCCGGTCAACAGCGCGTAGGTGATGATCGGCAGCGCGATGTTGAACACCATCGTCGGCAGCCAGTTGGCCACGACCTTCACGACGACCCCCTATTGTGTGGCGAGGATACTCACGATCGTGAACGATAACGCAACACAAGCCGGCGCGGGGCGGTCCGTGGGACTGGTCCCGTTCCTGTTCGGCGTCACCGGCGAGCAGGAGCTGCCGGGTGCGGTGCTGACGGGACTGCTGGTCGACCTCGGGCTGAGCCGCGCGGCGGCCAGGGCGCTGATCGCCCGGATGCGGGGCAACGGGCAGCTGGCGTCGGCCCGGCGTGGGCGGGAGGTCGACTACCGGCTGGCCGGCAACTTCGCACGCGGCTTCGAGCGGATCAAATCCGGCTCGGCCCGGGCGGTGACGCCATGGGACGGCCGCTTTCACGCGCTGCTGTACCAGGTGCCGGAGGGGCAGCGGGCCTTTCGCGACCTGCTGCGGCGACACGCGCTGTTCACCGGGTACGGGATCATGCAGCCGGGCGTGCTGATCGCGCTGACCGACCTCAGCCCGCGGCTGGCCGACGTGCTGGCCGAGAAACCCGACGGGGCCAGCGTTCGCCTCGGCACGATCGCCCTGTCCGACGCCGACGCCGCGGCCGTCGCGTACGAGGCGTGGGACCTGGCCACCGTCGACGCCAACTACCGGGCGCACATCGCCTCGCTGCGTACGGCGATGCAGTCCAGCGCCGAGCTGCCGGCCGCGGCCGAGACCCTGCGGGCCTTCGCGGAGCTGACCATGCCGCCGATGGTCGACACGCTCCGCGACCCCGGCCTGCCGCCCGAGCTGCGGCCCCCGGACTGGCCGTGGGCCGAGCTCACCGACCTGTTGGAGCAGGTCAACGCCCGCTACTGGCCGCCGGCAATTGCCTACGTGCGAGGCCGGGTCACTGGTTAGGGTCCAGTCATGACGTCCCGTTTGCACCATGTCACTGTCGACTGCGCCGACCCGTACGCGCTGGCGACCTTCTGGTCCGCCGTCATCGGGTACGAGCCGCATCCCGCCGATTCGCCCGGCGACGAAGAGGTGCTGCTGCAAGCACCCGGCGACGGCCCCGGCGTGCTGTTCATCCAGGTCCCCGAAGGCAAGTCGGCGAAAAACAGGCTGCACTTCGACCTGCAACCGGCTGGCCCCCGAGACGAGGAGGTCGAGCGCCTGCTCGCCCTCGGCGCCACCATGGTGCTCGACATGCGCCGCCCCGACGGCCGCGGCTGGGCCCAGCTCGCCGACCCCGAGGGCAACGAGTTCTGCGTCGAGCGCAGCGCCGCCGAACGCGCGGCCCTGGGCGACGCCTGACAGCGCCCCCCATGCAGGGAAGGACGCCTTACCCGCGTTCAACGAGGGTAAGGCGTCCTTCCCGGCATTGCGATGCTCAGGCGCGGAGCGCGGCTCCGTGCTGGTCGCCGGCGGAGGCGACGGCCGCGTCGCGGGCGGCGGTGGCCTCCTCGACGGTGAGGGTGCGGTCGGCGGCCCGGAAACGCAGGGCGTAGGCCAGGGAGCGCTTGCCCTCGCCGAGCTGCTCGCCGGTGTAGACGTCGAACAGGCGGAGGTCCTCCAGCAGCTCGCCACCGCCGGACCGCAGCGCGGCGGCGACGTCGGCGACGGGCACGGCGGAGTCGACGACCAGGGCCACGTCCAACAGCACGGGCGGGTACGGCGAGATCACCGGCACCGGACGGCGGTCGGCCAGCGGCAGGGCGTCGATGTCGATCTCCATGGCGCAGGTGCGCTTGGGCAGACCGAGCTTCTCCACCACGGCCGGGTGCAGTTCGCCGGCGTGACCGACGGGCCAGCCGCCGACCCGCAGCTCGGCGCAGCGGCCGGGATGCCACGGCGCCAGCTCGGAGGCGACGACGGTGAGCTCCACGCCCCAGGCGTGCGCGACGGTCCGCGCGGCCTCGACGGCGTCGGCCCAGGAGGCCTCGCGGCCCTTGCCCCACCAGCCGGCCTGCTCACGCTGACCGGACAGCACCACGGCGGCGTGCAGCGGCTGGTTGGGCAGCGACGCCTCCAGCTTGCCGAGGTCCTCTTCGGACGGACGGCCCTCGACGCCGATGGACGGCACCGCGGTCTGCTCGGCCTTGGGCAGCACGACCTGTCCGACGTGGAACAGCGCCAGGTCCCGCTGGCCGCGGGAAACGTTGCGGCGCAAGGTCTCCAGCATGTTGGGCAGCAGCGTGGTGGCCAGCTCGGGGTGGTCGGCCTCCAGCGGGTTGAGCACCTTCACGGTGGTGCGCCGGATGTCGTCGGCGTCGAGGCCGAGGTCGTCCCACGCGGTCGAGGCGACGAACGGGAACGGCAGCACCTCGGCGTAGCCAGCCTCGGACAACGCGCGCGACACGGCCCGGCGACGGCGCTGCGACTCGGTCAGGCCCCGCTGCGGCGGCGCGGGCGGCAGCTCGGACGGGATCGTGTGATACCCCTCCAGCCGCAGCACCTCCTCCACCAGGTCGGCGGGCTGCGTCAGGTCCGGCCGCCACGGCGGCGGGGTGGCGATGACGAACGTGCGGCCGTCGTCGCTGGTGGTGACCTCGACGCCGCAGCCGATCTGACCCAGCCGCCGCGCGGTCACGCCACGGGCGTAGTGCACGCCGGCGACACGGTCGGGCAGGTCGATCGGCATGGACACCGGGGACGGCAGGATCGGGTTGCCGACGTCGGTGCGGCCGGGGCGGATACTGCCCTCGCCGAACTCGTCGAGCAGCTTGGCCGCGCGGTCGAGGGCGGCCGCGGCGACCACGGGGTCGACGGCGCGCTCGAAGCGGCGAGACGCCTCGCTGGGCAGCTTGTGCCGGCGGGCGGTGCGGGCGATCGAGGCCGGCTCCCAGTTGGCCGCCTCCAGCAGAATGTCCGTGCTGGACTCGCCGACCTCGGTCGACGCGCCGCCCATGACGCCGGCCAGCGACACCGGGCCGCTGTCGTCGCAGATGATCATGTCGTCGTCGGACAGGGTGCGCTCGACGTCGTCCAGCGTGCGCAGCTTCTCGCCGGCCTTGGCCCGGCGCACGACCAGCGTGCCCTGGAGCTTGGCGGCGTCGAAGGCGTGCAGCGGCTGCCCGGTCTCCAGCATCACGTAGTTGGTGACGTCGACCGGCAGCGAGATGGAGCGGATGCCGGCCAGCATCAGGCGGCGGCGCATCCAGAACGGGGTCGGCGCGGCGGTGTCCACGCCGGTCACCCGGCGGGCCACGAAGCGGCGGCAGCCCTCCTCGTCCTGCACGTCGACCGGCCACACCTCGTTGTCGGGGACGGCGCGCACGTCCATGCCGACCGGGTCGCCGAACGGCAGGTCGAAGGCGCAGGCCAGGTCGCGGCCGAGGCCGCGGACCGACAGGGCGTAGCCGCGGTCGGGCGTGATCGCCAGCTCCAGCACGGCGTCGTCGAGCTGGAGGATCGCCTTCGCGTCGTCGCCGGGGCTGGCGGCGCCGGGCGGCAGCACCAGGATGCCGGTGTGGTCGTCGCCGAGGCCCAGCTCCTTGACGGAGCAGATCATGCCCTCGCTGGTCTTGCCGTAGGTCTTGCGGGCGCTGATCTCGAAGCCGCCGGGCAGCACGGCGCCGGGCAGCGCCACCACGACCAGGTCGCCCTCGACGAAGTTGCGCGCCCCGCAGACGATGCCCTGGATCTGGTCCTCGTCCACCTCGACCTGGCAGTACCGGATCGGCTTCTTGAACTCGGTGAGCTCCTCGATCTCCACCACCAGACCGACCACCAGCGGGCCGTCCACGCTCTCGAGGCGCTCGACTGCCTCGACCTCGTGGCCGATCCGGATCAGCGCCTCGGCCACGTCCTCGGGCGTGGTCTCCTCGGGCAGCGGCAGGTGCTCGGCGAGCCAGCTGACAGGAATGCGCACGGGACTCAGAACTCCGTTCCGAAGGGCAGCGTGAAGCGGACATCGCCCTCGACCATGTCGCGCATGTCGGGGATGCCGTTGCGGAACTGCAGCGTGCGTTCGAGGCCCATGCCGAACGCGAAGCCCGAGTAGACGTCGGGGTCAACGCCGGTGGCCCGCAGCACGTTGGGGTTGACCATGCCGCAGCCGCCCCACTCCACCCAGCCGGCTCCGCCCTTGCGCTGCGGGAACCACACGTCCACCTCGGCCGACGGCTCGGTGAACGGGAAGAAGGACGGGCGCAGGCGGGTCTTGGAGTCGGCGCCGAACATGGCCCGGGCGAACGCGTCGAGCGTGCCCTTCAGGTGGGCCATGGTGATGCCCTTGTCCACGACGAGGCCCTCGACCTGGTGGAACACCGGGGTGTGGGTGGCGTCCAGCGCGTCGGTGCGGTACGTCCGACCCGGGCAGACCACGTACACCGGCAGCTCACGGTCGAGCAGCGAGCGGATCTGCACCGGCGAGGTGTGCGTGCGCAGCACCAGCCCGGAGTTCTCCGGCGCGATGTAGAAGGTGTCCTGCATGGTGCGGGCCGGGTGGTCCTTGCCGAAGTTCAACGCGTCGAAGTTGAACCACTCGGTCTCGAGCTCCGGGCCCTCGGCGATCTCGTAGCCCATGCCGACGAACACGTCGCCGACGCGCTCGGACAGCGTGGTCAGCGGGTGCCGGGCGCCACGGGACACGCGGTCCCACGGCAGCGACACGTCGACCTGCTCGGTGGCCAGCACCTGCTTGGCCCGCTCGGCCTCGAGCTCGGCCTTGCGCGCGTCGAACGCCGCCTTGATCTCGGTCTGGGCCTCGTTGACCCGCTTGCCGGCCTCGGAGCGGGCGGCCGGCGGCAGCGCGCCGATCTCCCGGCGCGCGGTCAGCAGCGGCGACCGGTCGCCGAGGTGCGCCGGCTTGACCGCGGCCAACTGATCGAGGTCGGCCGCCTCGCCGAACGCCTCGTGCGCCTGCTCGACCGCGGCTTTCAGCGTCTCCGGCGCGAGCGCCGCGACCTGCTTGGGGTCGAAAGGATCGTTGACTCCGGACATGGTCGCCTGACAACTCCTGGGGCTTCATGCGGGTGGTGAACAGACCGATCCTAGAGGGTCGGACTGAAACGATTTCAGGCGGAGCGCTGCACCCGGGCCGAGGTGTAGAGACAGACGGCCGCGGCGGTGGCGAGGTTAAGACTCTCGGCCTGTCCGTGGATGGGCACCCGCAGCGCGGTGTCGGTCTCGGCCAGCAGCTCGTCGGGCAGGCCGTGGGCCTCGCTGCCGAACACCCACGCGGTCGGCCCGGCCAGCTCGCCGGCCCGTTCCGCCTGGTCCAGGTCATGCTCCGCGTAGCCGTCGGCCGCGACGAGGCGCAGCCCGGCCTCGCGGCAGGCCGCGAGCACCGCGTCGGTGTCCCGCGAGCGGGCCACCGGGAGGTGGAACAGGCTGCCCGTGGAGGCGCGCACGCATTTGCCGTTGTGCGGGTCGACGGTGTCGCCGGCCAGCAGCACGGCGTCCGCGCCGGCCGCGTCGGCCACCCGCAGCACCGTGCCGGCGTTGCCCGGGTCGGACACGCCGACCAGCACCGCCACCAGGGCCGGGGCCGCCCGCAGCGCGTCCCGCAGCGGCTGGTCCACCAGATCGCAGACGGCGACGAGGCCTTGCGGTGACACGGTCTCGGACAGTCCGTCGGCGGCCTTGTCGGTCACCTCGCTGACCGGGATGCCCTGGTCGAGGGCCCGGTCGAGCAGCTCGGCGTTGCGCTGGGCGGCGACCGCGGTGGTGAACACCTCGTGCACCGCGCCCCGGCCGGCGTCGGCCCAGGCCAGCGCCTCGCGCACGGCCTGCGCGCCCTCAGCGAGGAAGCGCCGGTCCCGGTCGCGGCCGGTCCGTCTGGTCAGCTGCCGTGCCGCAACGACCCGGGGTGTGCGTTCGGTGAACACCCCGGCCCCGGGTCGCGCCTGGAACGTCCTGCTCAGCCCTGGCTCACCGGGGTCTGGGCCGGCACGTTCTTGCGGGCCAGCTCGACCAGCGCGGCGAACGCGTCGGCGTCGTTGACCGCGAGCTCGGCCAGGATCTTGCGGTCGACCTCGACACCCGCGACCTTGAGGCCCTGGATGAAGCGGTTGTAGGTCATGCCGTTCAGGCGCGCGGCCGCGTTGATACGCGTGATCCACAGCTGCCGGAAGTCACCCTTGCGGGCACGGCGGTCCCGGTAGGCGTAGTTGAGCGAGTGGAGCACCTGCTCCTTGGCCTTGCGGTACAGCCGGGAGCGCTGACCGCGGTAGCCGCTGGCGAGCTCCAGGGTCGTGCGGCGCTTCTTCTGGGCGTTGACCGCCCGCTTGACGCGTGCCACTGGTTCATCCTGTCAATCTCAAGGGGGTGTTCGGGGCACCCCGGGGGTCTTCGTAGGGCTACAGCGCTCGCGTCAGAGGCCGAGCATCTTCTTCATGCGCGGGACGTCGCTCTTGGCGACCTCCTGGACGCCGGCGTAGCGGCGGGTCAGCGTGCTGGGCTTCTTCTCCAGCAGGTGACGCTTGCCGGTCTTCTCCCGCAGCAGCTTGCCGGTGCCGGTCACGCGCACGCGCTTGGAGATGCCCTTGTGCGTCTTGTTCTTAGGCATTGTCGTCCTCGTTGTCGTACCGCCGCCCGGATCGGGCGGCGGTGCGTCGTCGTACCTCGGGGGTTCCCGGGTATCACTCCTGCTCGGAGTCGGTCTCCGGGGTGGCCGTCTTGATCGGCCGGGTCTTCGTCGTCTTGTGCGGCGCCAACACCATGATCATGTTGCGGCCGTCCTGCTTCGCGCTCGACTCCACGAAGCCCAGGTCGATCACGTCCTCGGCCAGCCGCTGCAACAGCCGGAAGCCGAGCTCCGGCCGGGACTGCTCGCGGCCGCGGAACATGATCGTGACCTTGACCTTGTGCCCGTGCTCGAGGAAGCGAACCACGTGGTTCTTCTTCGTCTCGTAGTCGTGCGGGTCGATCTTCGGCCGGAGCTTCTGCTCCTTGATCACCGTGAGCTGCTGGTTGCGCCGCGACTCGCGGGCCTTCTGCGCGCTCTCGTACTTGTACTTGCCGTAGTCCATGAGCTTGCAGACCGGCGGGCGGGCCTGCGGTGCGACCTCGACGAGGTCCAGATCCGCTTCCACGGCGAGCCGGAGGGCGTCCTCGATGCGGACGATACCCACCTGTTCACCGTTCGGTCCGACGAGCCGGACCTCGGGCACCCGGATGCGGTCGTTGATACGTGCCTCGGGAGCGGCGGTGGGGCCACCACGGTCTCGACTAGAGGGAGCTGTCATGCACGTCCTTCACTTGCCTCATGCGCCAGGAACAGCAACGGCCCCACATGTCCGTGACATGCGGGGCCCGCTTCCTTCCGATCACCCGACGCCAAGCGCCGAGCTGCTCCAGTGCTGGACTGGAGGACCGGACCCGGCTGCCTTGCGGCGGCGCGGGTGGGAGCGGGGCTCCACTTGCCGCCCCCGCACATACGGGGGCTGGTCGCACGTGTAAGGGTAGCAGACGTGACGGAACTGCCCGAAATCGACGGCCCCCAGCTGCGGGAGCTGGCCGCCGTGCCCAGCGTGGAGATCATCAGCCGGGCGGCGGTGATGCTGCTCTCGGCCGCCGCCGAGCGCCTCGGCCTCGCCGACACCGAGCCCGAGTCCAGCCCCCACCGGGACCTGGACGAGGCCCGCCGGCTGATCACCGCGCTGGCCGGCCTGATCACCGCCTCCGCCGAGTACCTCGGCCCGCACGCCGGCCCCCTGCGGGACGGCCTGCAGGCCGTGCAGCGAGCGTTCCGCGAGGGCTCCACCGTGCCCGACGAGCCCGGCCAGGGCCCCGGCGAGAAATACACCGGCCCCGTCTACTGACCGTAACCGCCTTGTTGTTCGGAAGGGACCATTCCTCCACTCCGAGTGGAGGAATGGTCCCTTCCGAACTTTAAAGTGGGGTGGGGGTCGCT
>NZ_JBFBAM010000111.1:0-22679 GCF_040682195.1 Kutzneria sp. NPDC051319
CTCGTGCCTCCATGGGGTGAGCGATCCTTGCGGATCTCGAAGTCCATCGCGTTCCCGACGATCGGGTGTTGCGACGACTCCTAGAACCCAAGGTGGAGGGGGCCTTTACGCGTCCGCCGGCATGGTTACCGAACGTCACATCGGTTTGTCCGTGTGTAAATCTGCCGTGGGTGACCTGGCACTCCGCCATTTGTTACCAGACAAGGAGTCTCTGTCACCTGTAAGTGTGACCGACGGGGCCTGGGGCTAGCACTCTTCGTCACATTGGGTTAGGAATGCCGCCTGATCGAGGTCGTGCCCATCGTGTCTGGGCAGCAGCGACGAGCCGAGGAAGTGATCGTGTTGACGGCCTCCAGCGCGCGTCACGAACTGGCGGTTCGCACTATCGGGTGGCGGCTGCGCCGCGTCGCGGACTGGCCACTGCGCACCAAACTGGCGGTGGTGCTGCTGACGCCCACGGTCGTCGCCGTAGTGCTGGGCACCGCCCAGGTCGGCGCGGCGCTGACCCTCGCCGGACAGGCGGCCGAGCTCAGCGGCCTGGTGGCGGTGCAGAACCGCGCGACGGTGGTGGTGCACGACCTGCAAGGGGAGCGGGACCTCGCGGTCGTGCCGGGGGCGGCCCGGCCCGATCTCGACGCCGCGCGGGCACAGGTCGACGGCGCGGTCGCGGCGTTCGACGCGGAACTCGCCGCCAATCCGGACGTCGCCGCCGCGGACGAGGTCGTGGCCGCCGGTCGGCAGCTGCGCAACCTGGCCGCCACGCGGCAGGCCGCCGATTCAGGCGGCGGGCGGCTCACGGCACTCGACCAGTACTCCGCGATCATCGAGCCGCTGCTCGCGCTCGGCGTGACCGAGCAGGACGACGCCGGTGATCCACTGGTCAGCACCAGCGCGTCCGCGCTGACCGCGGTGGGCAAGGCCATCGAGCAGGTGCAGATCGAGAAGACGGTGCTCGCCGCGGCGTCGACGGGCTTCAGCCTGCCGGCCGGCGGGATCGGCCGGGTTCGCGTGGCCGGCGCGCTGGCCGACGTCGCCCTCGGCGAACTGCGGCAGAACCTCACGCCGGACCGGCGGACCGGATATGCCGACACGGTCGGCGTGACGGCACTGGCCCAGCTCGCCCAGCTCCGCGACGACGCGGTGGCCCGCGTCGAGTCGGGCCGGCCGCCAGGACTGTCGACGCCGGCGTGGCAGCAGGTGGCGCAGTCGGTGACCGGCCGGCTCACCACGTTCGAGAGGTCGCTGTCGGAGTCGCTGCGTGGCGCGGTCGACGGCCTCGGCGTCTCGTCGAGGACGAGCTCGCTGCGCGACACCGCGTTGATCATCGGCGCGCTGCTGGTGGGACTGGCCATCGCGCTGTACTTCGCCGCGACCATGATCCGTCCACTGTGGACGCTGCGGCGGCGGGCGCTGGAGATCGCCGAGTGCGAGCTGCCCGGCGTGATCGACCGGATCGCCCACGACGAGGTCGGGGCCCGCCGGCAGCGGCCGGCCCCGGTCGAGGTCACCACCACCGAGGAGATCGGACAGGTGGCGCGGGCCTTCGACGAGGTGCACTCGGCCGCGGTGCGGCTGGCGGTCGAGCAGGCGGCTCTGCGGCACAGCGTCAACGAGATCTTCGTGAACCTGTCGCTGCGCACCCAGAGCCTGGTGCAGAGCCAGCTGAAGATGATCGACGTCATGGAGGCCGACGAGCTGGACCCCGACCAGCTGGGCCGGCTGTTCAAGCTGGACCACCTGGCCACCCGGATGCGGCGCAACAGCGAGAACCTGCTGGTGTTGGCCGGCGCCGACCTGCGCCGGTCGACCAGCCGGCCGGTGTCGATCGCCGACCTGCTGCGGGCCGCGGTGTCCGAGATCGAGCAGTACAACCGGATCGCGCTGGCGCTGACGCCGGAGGCGGTGGTGATCGGCTCCGCGGTCAGCGACATCGTGCACCTGCTGGCCGAGCTGCTGGACAACGCCACGTGCTATTCGCCGCCGGACACCCGGATCTCCGTGACGTGCACCGAGGATCCCGACGGCGCACTGCTCATCTGCGTGGCCGACGAAGGCGTCGGCCTGCCGGCGGCCGAACTCGCCGCGCTCAACCGGCAGCTGGCCGTCGAGGCGCCGATCGAGGCCGTGTCGTCGCGGCGGATGGGCCTGTTCGTGGTGAGCCGGCTCGCCGCCCGCCGGCGGATCGCCGTGCGGCTGCGGCCGAACCTCGGCGCCGGCACGATCGCCGAGGTCGTGCTGCCGGCCGACCTGCTGCGCCCGGGCGACCCGCCGCCGGACACCACGGCGTCGCTGCCAGTGACGGAAGTGCCGCAGCAGCGCAACTTCGCGATGGCCACGGTGATCGCCGCGCGTCGGCGCTTCGTCGAGGGCGGCGCGGAACCCGGCGCGGAACCCGGCGCGGAACCCGGCGCCGAACCGCCCGAGGAGCCCGCGTGGCCGCCGGTCGAGCCGGTCGAGGGCACTCCCCTCTACGAGGCCGTCGCCTCGGCGTGGTTCCGGCCCACCGACCCGAAGCAGGACGACCGCGACTGGCGCACCGACTTCGACCAGATCTGGCACACCGGCGACGCCCTGAGCAGCCCGGTCACCGGCGGCCTGACCTCGGCCGGCCTGCCCCGCCGCGTGAAGGGCGCCTTGCTGGTGCGCGGCAGCGTGCCCAAGACAGCCGAGCCGCACCACACCACTGGAAGGGCAACACCGTGACATCCCCGAAGCTGTCCACATCGGACGAATTCACCTGGCTGCTCAGCTCGTTCACCCGGGGTACCCCGGGCGCCGCGCACACTGTTGTCGTCTCCAGCGACGGGCTGCTGCTCAGCGCCTCCGACTCGCTGCCGCGTGACCGCGCGGACCAGCTGTCCGCGGTGGTGTCGGGGCTGCAGAGCCTCACCAACGGCGCGGCGGTCCTGTTCGAAGGGGGCGAGGTCGACCAGACGGTGGTCGAGATGCGCCGCGGACTGCTGCTGACGATGACCGTCAGCGAGGGCTCGTGTCTGGCCGTGCTGGCCTCGCCGGACAGCGATATCGGCGTGCTCGCCTACGAGATGACCGCGCTGCGGCAGAAGGTCGGGCGGCTGCTGACGCCCGCGCTGAGAACCGATGTGGAGGCGACGCCGTGACCGTCGCGACGGTGTACTCCAAAGTCGTGGTCACCGGCGGCTTCGCCGTCGGCAAGACGGCATTCGTCGCGGCGGCGTCGGAGATCGAGCCCCTGACCACCGAAGCGGAGATCACCGTGGAGGCCGGCGCCAAGCCCACTACCACGATGGCGTTGGACTTCGGCCGCGTCACGCTGGACGAGGGGGCGGCGCTGTACTTGTTCGGCACGCCCGGCCAGCCCCGGTTCTGGTTCATGTGGGACGACATCGTCCGCGGCGCCATCGGCGCGGTGGTGCTGGTGGACGACACGCCGCCGGCCGAGTCGCTCGCCGCGGTTGACTACTTCGAGCGGTTCGGCGTGCCCTTCGTGGTCGCGGTCGACCGCAGCCAGGGCGTCGGGGCCCATACCGTGGACGAGGTTCGCGCGGCCTTGCGGCTGCTGCCCGCGGTGCCGGTCGTGCACTGCGACGTGCGCGAACGCGACGCCGTGCGGGACGTGCTGTCCGATCTCGTCGAGCACGCGACGCGCCGGCGTCCGAACAGGGGCCGTCATGAGTGACATGCAACAGATGTCGATGGGCGCGTGGACCCTCCTGCTGGCCTGCGCCACGTCGTTCGCCGGAGCGTTGATCGGACTGTCCTGCGCGGCCCGCGCCCGTCGTGAGCGCGGCCGGCGGGTCGCCGTGCTGTGGACGGCCGGCGCCGCGGTCGCCATCGGTGGCGTGGCGATCTGGCTCATGCACTTCATCGCCATGTACGGCTTCGCCGTTGACGGCAGCCCGGTGCGCTACTCGGTGGGGCTGACGGTGTTGTCGGCGGTGGTCAGCATCGGCGTCGTCGGACTCGGGCTGTCGCTCGTGACCCTGCGGCGTTCCACCGGCTCACGGCTGCTGTGCGCCGGCGCACTGACCGGCATCGGTGTGGCGTTCATGCACTACCTGGGCATGGCCGCGGTGCGTTTCCAGGGTGACATCGTCTACGACCCGCTGCTGGTGGCCCTGTCCCTGGTCGTCGCCGTGGTCGCGGCCACGGCGGCGCTGTGGTTCACGATGGTCGTGCGTACCACGCCGGCCCGGCTCGGAGCCGGCGCCGCCATGGCCGTCGCCGTGACCGGGATGCACTACACCGGCATGGCCGCCGTGCACGTCGTGATGATCCCCGCCCGATCCGTGCCGGCCGCGGTCGACGGGTTCGACCTGGTGTTCCCGGTCTTCCTGGTCAGCGGGCTGGTGATCGCCGGCCTGCAGTGGGCGCTGTTCACCACCGGCGAGCCGGGCGAGACCCGTCGGCGACCGCTGGCCGGGCACTCCGGCCCGTAGGCGCGTGAGGACTGCTGCCCGCTCCCCAGCCGACCGCTGTCCACCGTCAGTCTGCTTGAAACCGTATTTCGGTGTGACGGAGAGCGGGACTCGCGGGGGTTCAGGCGGGGGCTAGGAGGACGCGGAAGCGGGTGCCGGTGGGGGAGGTGGTCAACAGCTCTATGCGGCCGGAGTGGGCTTCGAGGATGGCGGCGGTGATGGCCAGGCCGAGGCCGGAGCCGCCGCTGGCGCGGGAGCGGGCCTGGTCGGCGCGGTAGAAGCGGTCGAAGACGAGTTTGCCCTGGTCGGAGGGGATGCCGGGGCCGGTGTCGACGACCTCCAGCACGGCGAAGCGGGAGGTCCTGGGCAGCTCGCCGCCGGCGACGGCGACGGCGGAGCTGCTGGGGCGGGTGCGCTCCTGCCGAACGGCGACCCGCACGGAGGCGTCGGCCGGGGTGTGGGTGACGGCGTTGGTGACGAGGTTCATGACGACCTGACGGAGCTTGTCCTCGTCGCCGATGACGCGGACGGCGCCGTGCGGGGCGTCGAGCACGATGTCCCGCGAGGGAGTGGCGGCGCGGGCGTCGTGCACGGCGTCGGCGGCGACGACGAGGAGGTCGACCTCGGCGAAGTCGAGGGAACGCTCCTGGTCGAGGCGGGCCAACATGAGCAGATCCTCGACCAGCAGCCCCATCCGGATGGCCTCGCTCTCGATGCGGGCCATCAGCCGCTCGACGTCGGTATCGGACGGCGCGCCGCCGCGCCGGTAGAGCTCGGCGAAGCCGCGAATGGAGGTCAGCGGAGTTCGCAGCTCGTGGGAGGCGTCGGCGACGAAGCGCCGCAGCCGCTGCTCGGACCGGGCGGAGTCGGTGAGGGCGGCGGAGATCCGGGCCAGCATGACGTTCAGGGACGAACCGAGGCGGCCGGTCTCGGTGCGTGGATCGGTGTCGGCGACGCGGCGGTCGAGCTCGCCGGCGGCGATGGCCTGCGCGGTGTGCTCGATCCGGGTCAGCGGCCGCAGCCCGATCCGGACCACGATCAGTCCGGTCAACCCGAGCAGCAGCAACAGCACCGCGCCGGAGGCGACCTCGATCCACGCCTGATTGACCACAGTGGACTCGGTGTCGTTCAGCATCGCCGCCACGGCAACGGTTCCGCCGTTGGGCTGCCACCGGTTCGCCGCCTGCACGGCGACGATCACCCGCCAGGTCGAGTTGCCGGTGACGTCCTGGGTCATGAACGGCTGCTGGCCGTGCTGGCGCACCGAGTCGAGCGTCATCGACGGCAGTTGCGGCATCACCGTCTCGTTCAGGTCCGGTGTCGCCTGGTAGCCGGGACTGCCGTCGGGATCGAAGAAGTAGATCCGGAAACTCGTCGGCAGTGACGGATAGTTGTTGGTGGGCAGCGGATGTGGCGGCGGCCGGTTCCGGTCGACCGACTTGGCCACGTTCTCGGTCAGCTGCGCGTCGATGCGGCCGAGCAGCGACTGCCGCAGCAGAAGTCCCGTCACCACGCCGAACAGCGCCAGCCCGACCGCCGCGAATGCCAGCAGCGACACGAGCAGCCGGGTGCGCAGCGTCCAGGAGCCGCGGGCCATGTCAGACTTCGGCCCGGGGCAGCCGAAGGGTGTAGCCGACGCCGCGAATCGTGTGCAGCAGCGGCTGACCCGAGCCGTCGACCTTGCGCCGCAGGTACGAGATGTACGACTCGACGATCCGGCTGTCGCCGCCGAAGTCGTAGTTCCACACGCGATCCAGGATCTGCGTCTTGCTCACCACCTTCTCCGCGTTGACCAGAAGGTAGCGCAGCAGGTTGAACTCGGTGGGGGACAAGCGGATCTCACGGCCGTCGCGGCGCACCTCGTGGGCGTCCTCGTCCAGTTCCAGGTCGGCGTAGCGCAGCCGGCCGTCGTTGGGCTCGGGATCGTCGAGGGCGTGCGTGCGGCGCAGGATGGCCCGCAACCGCAGCACGACCTCCTCCAGGCTGAACGGCTTGGTCACGTAGTCGTCGCCGCCGGCGGTGAGTCCGGCGATGCGGTCCTCGACGGCGTCGCGGGCGGTCAGGAACAGCACCGGCACCCGGTTGTTGCCGGCACGCAGCATGCGGGCCAGCGTGAATCCGTCGTAGTCGGGCAGCATCACGTCCAGCACGACGATGTCCGGTCTCACCTGGGCCGCCGTGGACAGCGCCGCCACACCGCAGTCGGCGGCGTGCACGTCGAAGCCGCTCAGCCGCAGCGCGGCCGACAGCAGCTCCAGGATGTTCGGCTCGTCGTCGACGACAAGGACGGTCGCCGGCGGCCCCGCGGTCGCAGTGTCCACCGGGCCAGCATGGTCGGCCAACCTGTGAGGTCGCTGGGAGGAACCTGTGAACAGCGGCGGGACCGCCCGTACGGGGGATCCCGCCGCTCAATCTGTCCTATTTGGCCAGACAGTTGTACAGGGTCTGAGTGCCGCCGCCGTACGCGGAAGCCGGCACCACCTTGCAGTTCTGCTGCACCCACTGCGTGCGCTCCTGGGAGACGCCGCCGCCCCGGCCGCCGAAGCCGCCGCCCTCCAGCACAAAGCCGAGGTGACCTTGGCTTTGCCACTGCTTGAGCAGATCCACGCTGGGCGCGTCGTCGGTGCCCATGAAGCCGCCCATGCCGATCACGGTGACGTCGCTGTTGACGATGAACGTCTCGGACGCCATGGCGCCGCCCTCGACGGCCAGCTTGACCGTGGCGTCGGGGGCGTTCTTGGTGACGTAGTCGAGGATCTTCTGGTCCTCGGCCGTGAGCGTGCTGCCGCCCCGCCCGCCGCCACCGCGGAAGCGCTGTTCCAGTTGCTCCAACTGTTCCGGCGTGGGCTGCTGGCCACCGGGGAAGCCCTGGAAGCCGCCCTGACCGCCGGCACCGCCGCCACGACGGCCACCGCCCGCACCGCCGCCGAAACCACCAAAGCCGCCGCCGGGCGGCCCGGCAGTCGCGAGGCCGCCCGGACCACCGGCGCTACCAGAGTCGACCGCCGCGGCCGCCGACCACACGCCCGGTGCGAGCAGCACGGCCACGATGCCGAGCACCGCGGCAATACGAGCGCCGCCCGCGTTGAACAGCTTGGCCAGCACGAGGCCGATCACCGAGATCACGGCCACGATCGCCACCGCGTAGCGGAGCCAACCGTTCCACGACGTGTCCCGCGACACCAGCACCCACGCCCACACCGCCGTGATCACGATGCCGGCCGGCAGCAGCAGCCAGCTGAAGCCGACCGGGTGCCGATAATGACGCCACAGCAAGGCAAGCCCCGCGCCGGCGAGCGCGGCGACGGCCGGGCCCAGCTGGGTGGTGTAGTACTGGTGGAAGATGCCCTGCTGGAAGCTGAACACCAGGCTCAACACGATCAGCCAGGTGCCCCACATGAACCAGCCGGCCCGCCGCTGGTGATCGGCCGGCAGACGGCGACGCCACGAGAACACCCCGACCACCGCGACCACGGCCAGCACGAATAGCCCCAGCGGCATCAGCCAGCTGATCTGCCCGCCGACCTGGTCGCCGAACATGCGCGTGATGCCGTTGCCCTCGGCGAAACCACCGAAGCCACCCCCGCCACCCCGGCCCCCGCCACCGGGAAAACCGCCGCCGCCCGGGAATCCGCCGGTGCCACCAGCGAGATCACCGCCCGAGGCCGCGCCACCCGTTCCCCCGCCGGGGAAACCGCCTGTGCCCCCGCCCGTCCCGCCGGGGAAACCGCCTGCGCCGCCCGCCGCGCCGCCGGGGAATCCGCCTGCGCCACTCGATGCCGCGCCACCCCCTGCACCGCCGGGAAAACCGCCTGCGCCAGCACCGCCACCGCGGCCGACGCCTTCGCCGAACACGCGCCCCAGCCCGTTGTAACCGAAGATCAGCGACAGCTCGCCGCCGTCGGTGCTTCCACCCACATACGGCTTCGGGCTCGGCCACACGACCGTGAGCAGCACCCACCAGAACGAGCTCACCAGCAGCACGCCGCCGGCCGCCGCCAGATCCCCGATCCGCCGGCCCCAGGATGCGTTGCGCCCGAACAGGTATCCCACCGCCAACGCCGGCACGAGCATCCATGCCGCCAGGCTCTTGGTCAGGAAGCCGCAGCCCACCCAGAAAGCGGCCTGTAGCAACCACTTCGTGGCGCTACGGGCCGGAATCCCGACCTCCACCGACCGTGTGAACGCGTACGCCGCGGCCACACACAGCAGCGTCAGTGCGGCATCGGGGTTGTTCACCCGGTCGATCGCCACGGTGATCGGCGTCAGCGCCAACGCGGCGGCGGCGATCAGCGCGACGTTCTCGCCGGCCCAACGGCGAACGGTGCGGTGCAACAGAAACACCGCCGCCACGCCCTCGACCGCCTGCGGCAGAGCCAAGGCCCAGGCGTGCCAGCCGAAGATCCACACCGACACGACCTGCGGCCACAGGCCCATCGGCGGCTTGTCCACGGTGACCACGCCGGCCGGGTCGAACGAGCCGAACACGAAGTTGGTCAGGCCCTGCGACATGGACTTCACGGCCGCCGAGTAGAACTCGTTGCCCCAGCCGGATCCCCAGATGTCCCACCCGTACAGCACGGTGGCGCCCACCAGGATCGCCCCCAGCGCGTACGAGCGCCACCGCAGCCGAAGGCCCGGCGACTCCTCGGGAGTCGCCGGGCCGGCCGGTGGCGCGGACGCTTGCGCGGCCGTCGTCATGCGTTTCCTTCCTTGACGGTGTTCTTGAAGACCCAGGCGCGCAGCAGCACGAACCGGGCCGCGGTGCCGATCAGCGAGGACGCCAGCAGCACCAGCAGTTCCACTCCCTTCGACGCGGTCGGATCGAAGGCTCCGAGCGCGAGCAGCGCGCCCGAGGTGAAGGCGTAGTAGAGGGCGAAGACGATCAGCCCCTGCAGGTGGACCCGGCCGGTCGAGCCGGCGGACCGAAGGAAGGTGAAGCGCCGGTTGGCCTCCGTGTTCAGCAGCGTCGTCACCGTCAACGCCACGAAGTTGGCCACCAGCGCCGGCCACCAGGTCCGCATGATGCCGTACAGCGCCAGGTTGGCCACCGTGGACACCGCGCCGATCGCCGCGAACGACAAAAGCTGCCACAGCAGGCCGGTTTCCCGCCGAGCCACCACGGCGTCCGGGTGCTCCGGGCGCGGCGCGGGCCGCCGGGGGAGACCGTCGACCTGAGCCGAGCCGGTGGCCTTGGCGCGGGCGACGCGGATCAGGCCGCGGATGTCCTCGGTGGCGGTCTTGGCCACGTGCACGCGAGTGTCGATGTCCTCGACCCAGTCCACCGGCACCTCGTGCACCCGCAGCCCGTTGTGCTCGGCCAGCAGCAGCAGCTCGGTGTCGAAGAACCAGGAGTCGTCGGCGATGTGTGGCAGCAGCCGGCGGACCACGTCGGTGCGCGCGGCCTTGAAGCCGCACTGGGCGTCGGAGAACTTGGCGCCGTGCGAGAGCCGGATCATCGCGTTGTAGCAGCGGGAGATCATCTCCCGCTTGGGGCCGCGGATGGTGCGCGAGCCCGGGGCCAGCCGCGACCCGATCGCCACGTCGGAATGGCCGTTGACCAGCGGCGCGACCAGCGGCAGCAGCGCGTTCAGGCCGGTGGACAGGTCCACGTCCATGTAGACGACGATGTCGGCGTCGCTCCAGCCCCAGGCCTTGCGCAGCGCCAGGCCGCGGCCCTTGCGGTCCAGGTGCAGCACCCGCACGCCGGGGAACTTGTCGGCCAGCTCGTTGGCGACTTCCAGGGTGGCGTCGGTGCTGGCGTTGTCGGCCACCGTGATCGTCCACTCGAACGGGAACTGCTCGGTGAGGAAGCCGTGCAGCGTCTCCACGCACCCGGGCAGCGAGCGCTCCTCGTTGTAGACCGGAACGACGATGTCCACGGTCGCGGTTCTGCCCACCGACCAGTGCCCCGACTCGGCACTCGTGTCGGTGTCGCCGCGAACGGCCGCTCCACTCATGTCAGACCACCTGACCCCAGTCGCGGTACGGCTCTGGATCGAGCCCACGTTCAGGTATGGCGGCCGTCTGTGCGAGCACGCTGGACGCATCCTTGGAGGAACCTGGGAGTCGGTCACAGCCGGGTGAACATCACGCCCCGTGACCGATACGCCTGATCTTTTTTCTCACCGGCGGGTGAACCGCTCAGGGGTGGGCGTCGTAATCGTGGGCAGCAAGGCACCACTCCCTACACACGGAGGCTTCTCGTGACTCGAGGCCGTCGTATCGCGATCGGTATCGCCAGCGGCCTGACCGCCGTGACCGCACTGACCTGGCTCGGCATCCAGGAGCTCGGGGCGACTCAGTCCGGCCCCGGCTCGGTGACGAACGCCGCCGCACAGTCCCCGGTCACCGTGCAACTGGGTGACCCGTCCAACCCGAGCGGCAGCCCGGCGGCGCCGACCACCTCGGCCAACAACGCCGGGGCGCCCGCCGCCAACGCCCTCGGGCCGGCACAGCTGGCGGCCACGACGATTCCCAAGATGGGTTCCGTCATCGAGGACAGCAAGGGTTTCGTGCTCTACCGCTTCGACAAGGACGCGCCCGGCAAGCCGTCCGCCTGCCTGGACAAGTGCGCGCTGATCTGGCCGCCGGTGCTGACCAACGGCGCCCCGGCGATCTCCGGCGTCGACCCCTCGCTGGTGGGCACGGTCGCCCGGCCCGACGGCACCATGCAGGTGACCGTCGCCGGTTGGCCGGTCTACAACTTCTCCAACGAGAAGGAGCCCGGCAAGTGGGCCGGCCAGGCCGTCGGCAACACCTGGTGGGTCATCGACTCCGCCGGCAAGAAGAACCTGACCTGCGTGCCGGCCACCCCGCCGCCCGCTCCGACCGTGCCGGCGGCCCCGCCCGCCGCTGACAACCCCGGCGCCGGCACCGCGGGCACCGACCCCAACGGCGCCAACGGCGGCTACGGCAACACCGGAACCGGCGGCTACTGACCGACTCCGCAGGGACCCCTGACAACCCCCCCGCGAGTCCACCCAGGAATCGGGCACTGTCCAGCACACCGAAATACGGTTTCAAGCACAAGCGCCGTCCGCATCCAGCGGACGGCGCTTGTGCGCACACCGCGAGTCCCGCTCTCCAGCAGCCATGTGTCGAGTTCCGTAACTCGACATTCAGTTGCCCGAGAGCGGGACTCGCGGTGGTGTCACCGGGCCCAGGACTTGATCTTGCCGCGGACGCGGTGGATGGCGGTCTGGGTGGCACGGGGAGTGGTGCCGAGCATGCGGGCGATATCGCTGTGCGGGTGGCCGTTGGCGACCAGGGCGACCAGTTCCCGCTCGTAGGCGGTGAGGCGGGGAAGGGTGGAGGCGACCCAGTCGGCCTCGGCGCGGTCGCAGGTGAGCTCGGCCGGGTCGGCGGCGGCCAGCGGGTCGAGCCTGGTGTGCGAGTGGGCCCTGGTGGCGGTGGAGCGGCGGCGGGCTTCGTCGACGCACAGCCGCTTCACGACGGTCACCAGGAACGGGTGCAAACGGTCCAGGTCCAGCTCGGAGAAGTGCGCGGCGCGCAGCAGGGCGTCGTGGACTATGTCCTCGGCCTGCCCCGTGCCCGCGGTGTGCCGTGCCGCGATTCCGACCAGCTGCGGTCGGACCTTGGCGCACTCCTCCCAGAACCGGGCCGGGACCTCAGCGGTCTGGCCCGGTGACTGCTGTCGCATTGCCGTCCTCTCGTAGGCACAACAGGAAGAAGTTGCGAATTCATTGAGCTTCGCTAAAAAATCTCCCGTGGCGCACGGCACTGTGCACCCCGCTTGTGTCTACGGTGTAACAACGTTTGCTGTCACTGCCGGTAGGCCGTTATCTACGTCACGTGACAACTGGTCGGTCCGGCCGCTTGCTCACCCTTTCGGGTGACGTTTGGTGAGGATGACGGTGCGCCGTGCGTAGACCCGGTGGAACGACAAGTTCCACGCAGACCAGGTGTCCGGTGTGGTGGCAGGGACCACGCCGGTTGCCTGACCGGTGGGCTGGCGCGGTGGCAGGGACCACGCCAGCCCATCCTGCGTTTCCGGGGTCCTACCGGTAGTTCTCGAACAGCTTGAGCAGCAGCCGGTGCAGCTCCTCGCACTCCTCCGGCGTGAGCGGCGCCAGCATCTCCGCGTTCATCCGCTCCACGTCGACCAGCCGCTGCCGCAGAGCCTTGGCGCCGGCCGGGGTCGGCATCACGGCGTAGCGCCGCCGGTCCCGCTCGTCCCGCTTGCGGTTGGCCAGGCCGGCCTTCTCCAGATCGTCCAGCAAAGCGACGAGATCGCTGGCGTCGATGCCCAGCCGCTCGCTGATCTCCTTCTGCGACGACGCCCCGTTGTCCTCCAGCGAGGCCAGGATCATCAGGTGCTGCGCGCGTAGATCGTGCTCGAACTGGGAGCCGGCCAGTCGGCGCCATTGCTTGGCCAGGTGCACGAACAGGAAACTGGGTAGCCGCAGCATCCGTTCCGGAAGCGCCAGCAGATCGGTCCGGTCCGGGGTGCCCATGGCCGTGATTATACGGACCTCCCATGTTGGGGCGACCCCATGAAGTGGCGCGCAGTGGAGGTCGACTGTGGTGTTGATCACATATGGCTAACGCCCGCCGGCCCGGTGGCGAACTTGCATAGTGGGCGTTCGAACAAACGCTTTCTGCGCACTTGTGCGCAGTCAAGGCGCTCCTCGGGTGGCTTTTCGATGGCCGATCGCCAGGATTCCCGGCCCCGGGGCTTGCTCTCTGCGCCGGATGCCCTAGGCTGGTCCCAGATCGAACAACAGACCTCCCGTCACCCCTCCCCCCTGGTGACGGGAAACCGGAGCCCCCGCCCTTGGCGGGGGCTCCGTGCTTCCCAGGTAATATCGTCCGTGCACGCAGCTGTGTTGTCCGCGCACGGAGCTGGTTAGCGGAGAACGTTCACCGCCCGCGCCACCACCAGCACGACGATCACCAGCGACACCATCGACTGGGCCATCATGGCCAGCTTCGCCCACGGCCGCATCGGCAGCACATCGGTCGGGCTGAACGCGGTGGCGTTGGTGAAAGACAGGTACAGGTAGTCCACGTACCAGGGCTCCCAGTCCTTCGGCGCCAACTCGGGGCTCGACATCTGCGGGAACAGGAAGTCCGGGAACTCGCGCGCGCCCATCGCCCGCAGCCCCGGCCCGCCCCGGTCGAACTCCCAGTACCAGAGCGCGAACACGATGACGTTCGTGACGTAGATGTCCGCGCCGGTGGTCAGCAGCTCCAAGGCGTTGTCGCCGATGGTGCCGTCCAGGATGTGCCGGACCAGTTGCACGCCGTTGAGGGCGTTGGCCGCGCTCACCAGCAGCGCCACCACCAGCCCGATCCGCCGCTCGGCCGCGCTGTGCTTGCTGATCCGCCCCGGATTGGCGATCAGCAGCGCCACCATCAGCGCGAACGTCAACGAGGGCAGCAGCCACCACGGCAGGAACGTCATGGTCTGCGGCAGCGGCAGCTGGAGGGCCAGCGCGACGGCGATGGCGCCGGCCACGGCCCAGCGCTGCTCGGTCTGCGTCTCCCGCTGCCAGGCGGGAGTCTCCGGTTCGGTCACCCGGACATGGTGGCCGTCCCGGCCCGGACACGCAGACAGGCGGGGTGCTCCTAGGAGCACCCCGCCCGTCACGTTAGCGGCCGACCAGTAGGTCGCCTCTCGGCGAGTTACGCAACACGGCTCCAGCCGAACGGTATTCCGTGCCCGTGGTTTCAGATGCGGCCCGGGGGACACGTACTGGCCAACCACTGGCTACAACGGTACGTGGCGCGGTCTTGTTCCCGCATCCCTCGGGAGGTGCAAACGCCCACGTGACCATGATCACGGAGGGTGGTGGTTTACCCGCCCAACTCCCGCGAGTCCCGCTCTCGGGCAGTCATGGCGCGGGTTCCGTCACTTCCCCTCCCCGGACCCGGCGGCGCGATGCCGCCCGGGTTCTCGGTCAGGGCGTGGCCGGAAATGGAGGTTTCCGGGTCGTGGGAGTGCGTTGACAAATGGGGGTCAGGACGGTGTTGTTGGGGCATGACCGCCATCGCGAACCGGGTGTGCAACGGCGTCGTTACGCGTGTGTTGCACTGTCCCCGCTGATCGTCTGCCCAGGTCCGGGGCGCGCCCGAATTGGTGGACTACCGACGAAAGTCGTAGGCCGTACTGCCTAGCGGCTCACACGAATACGCGGTTGGAATACCGGTGTGTGGCCGATCAGAATGGTGGAGTACCAACTCTGCCCTGCGGTTGAGGTACCACATCATGAATGATCCTGGCCCGGTTGGACGTGGCGAGCTCCTGCGCTCGGCACGGGAACTGCTGGCGGGTGGCAGCGTGCTGTTCTGCGGCCCCGCCGGCATCGGCAAGTCGACGCTGCTGGCGGCGCTCGCGGGCGCCGACGGCGGCGGGACTGTGCTGCGCTGCGCGCCGGCCGAGTCGGACCGAAGACTTCCCTTCGTCTGCCTGATCGACCTGCTCGCGGACGTCACGGACGACGTCCTCGCGAGGCTGCCCGCGCCGCTGCGGGCCGCGCTGGAGGCGGCGCTGCTGCGCGGCGAGCACCCGACGTCGGACCAGAGCCGGCTCGGGGTGCGCCTGGCCGTGCTCCAGGTGTTGCAGCTGCTGTCGGACCGGGCGCCGGTCACATTGGTGATCGACGACCTCCAGTGGGTGGATCGGCCCAGTGCCGAGGTGCTGGCCTTCGTCGCCCGCCGGCTGACCGGGGATCGGCTGCGCGTGCTGGCCGCCGAGCGCGTGCCGGACGGGGAGCAGCCGCTGCACCGCAACCTGTGCCCGCCGGATGTGGCCGAACTGCCGGTGCCGCCGCTGACTCCCCGCGACGTCGCCCGGTTGTTGCTGCGGGACAACGGAGTTCTGCTGCCGCACGGCTCCGTGCTGCAGATCCACCAGCTGGCCGACGGCAATCCCTTCTACGCCTTGGAACTGGGCCGGGCGGTGCTGCGCTCCGGAGTCCCGGAGAGCCCCGGTCGTCCGCTGCCGGTGCCGCGTCGGCTGCGGGCGCTGCTGCTGGACCGGCTCGGCGAGCTGAGCGAACGTGCCCAGGCCACGCTGCTGTTGGCCAGCGCCGCGACCCGGCCGAGCCTCACCTTGCTGCGGGCGGCCGGACGGCCCGACGCCGCCGAGGATCTGGTCGCCGCCGAGCGGTGCGATCTGGCCGTGGCCGATGACGACGGCATTGTGCGGTTCAGACATCCGCTCATCCGAGCGGCCATCTACGCCGAGGCCCCCTCGCACCGTCGAATCGACGCCCACGCCCGGCTGGCCGATGTCGTCGCCGAGCCGGTCGAACGGGCCCGGCACCTCGCGCTGGCCAAGCCGCACGAGGACGAGTCGGTGGCCGCGACGCTGATGGCCGCGGCGGCCTCGGCCCGTCGGCGGGGCGCCCCCGTGACCGCGGCCGAGCTGGCGGCGATGGCCGCGGACCGAACCCCGTGGGACAGCCAGCAGATCCGGTCCGAGCGGCGACTCGTCGCGGCCGAACACGCCTGCGACGCCGGGCTGCGGGCCGAGGCCCGAACCGCCGCCGAGTCCGTGCTGGCCGACGCGCGCTGCCCCCGGCTGCGCGTGCGGGCCCGGCTTGTGTTGCTGCGTAACGCCGGTCAGGCGCTGCACGATCTAGGTCCGTTGATAGACGACGGCTTGGCCGACGCCGCCGGCGATCCCGGACTGGAGGCGCCGCTGCGGATGTGGCTGGCCGGCCGGGCGTTGCTCGGCGGCGACACCGTTGAGGCGGTCGAGCAGGCAGCGCGCTCGGCGGAGCTGGCCACGCTGGCCGGCGACGCGTCGACCGCCGTCCGCGCGCTGACCCGGCTCGCGCATCTCCAGTCCCTGCGCGGGGATCCGGCCGCGCGTGCCACCGTGGCCAAGGCGATCGAAATCGTCGAACGCCATCCGCGGGCCGAGTCCTGGGAGCTGGAACGCCACCAGGCCGTGATCGAACTGGGCGACGACGATCTCCAACGGGCCGAGCGGCGGCTGTTGTCGTTGCTGCGCAAGGTGGAGGACACCGCCGCCGTCGAGGACACCGTGGCGATCATGGTCACGCTGGCCGAGGTGCAGTCGCGGGCCGGGCAGTGCCGCCGGGCCGTCGACACCGCGCAGCGGGCCATGACCTTGTTCTCCGAGGCCGGCATCAGCTGCCCGCCCGCCTTGTTCGCGGCCGCGCTGGCCGAGGCCAACGGCGGCAGCGTCGAGGCCGCCACCGAGCACGCCGAACGTGGCGCGCGGGAGTCGGCGGCGGACGGTGATCAACTGTATCTGATGCGTAACTTGGCCGTGCTGGGCCAGATTCAGCTCACCACGGGCGACGCCGCGGCCGCCGTGGAGACGCTGTGCCGGGTCAGCGAGATCGGCCGCCGCATGGACATCCGTGATCCCGCCGTCGTTCGCTGGCACGCCGACCTGGCCGAGGCCCTCGTCGCCACCGGGGCGCTGGAGGACGCCCGCGAGCTCATCGACCTGACTTCCCGGCAGGCCCTTGACTTCGGCCGTCGCGGGGTGCTGGCCAACCTCGAACGATCCGCCGCCTTGCTGGCCGTGGCCACCGGTCTGCCCAACGACGGCGTCGCCCGCCTGCGGGCCGTCGCCGACGGCCAGGTCGGTCTGGACCGGGCCCGCACGCTCGTCGCCCTCGCCGGCGTCGAACGCCGCTGCCGCCGCCGGGCCGCCGCCCGGGCGGCATTGTCCGAGGCTTACGACATTTGCGTCGCCATCTCCGCCACCCCTTGGGCCGACCGCGTCCGCGAGGAGCTGGACCGCACCGGCGCCCAGTCCCGGGCGGATCACGCGGTGGCGTTGACCGTTGCCGAGCAACGGGTCGCCGAGCTGGTTCGTGCCGGTTCCACCAACCGCGAGGTGGCGGCGGTGTTGTTCATCAGCGTGAAGACGGTCGAGGCCACCTTGTCGAGGATCTATCGCAAGGTAGGCGTCCGGTCACGCACCGAGTTGGTCCGCGCCATGGACGTGCCCGTGCCGGAGGCCCGCCGACCCGAACCCGAGCCCCTCCGCAGCCAAGCCGTGTAGCGGGCCAGGGGTTGCGAGGCATCGGCCCCAGAGGGGCCGAGCGCCGCGCGGAACGCGCGGCACAGGCACAGCAAGGGTTTCCTCGGTTTCACGGACGGTGGTCGGGCAATAGCGTTTGGTGAGTCCCGATCGCCCCCTGCACTGGGAGAGCAGACGTGAAGACGTTGAGGATCATCGGCGCGCTGGTGGCGCCGCTTGCCATTGCCGCGGTGGCGGCCCCGGTGGCACTGGCCGCCCCGCAGCCGCGCGTGGCGCTGCAGAACGACGTGGTGAGCGGATTGGCGCAGGCCCAGGCGTTGGGCGCCGTGCCGGCGGAGCAGCGGGTGTCGGTGGCGGTCAGCCTGAACCTGCGCAACGGCGCGGAGCTGGACCGCACGATCGCCGCGGTCAACGACCCGCATTCGGCCCAGTACGGCCACTTCCTCACCCCCGAGCAGTTCACGGCCCGCTTCGGCCCGACGGACGACCAGGTCAACCGGGTCAAGGAATACCTGCGGGGACAGGGCCTGTCGGTGGACGCGGTGAGCGGCAACCACCTCACCGTCGACGCGAGCGGGCCGGCCGCGGCGGTCCAGAAGGCGTTCGGCACGACCCTGGCCAACTACCGTGACGGCAAGACGAACCGGCCCTTCTACGCCAACACCGCGGCCCCGACCCTGCCGTCCGACCTGGCCGGAGTGGTGCTCGACGTCGCTGGTCTGAACAACCGCAGCCTCCGTGTGCACCACACCAAGCTCGACCCGCACGCCGGTCCGGGCGGCGGCTTCACGCCCACCCAGCTCAAGGGCGCCTACGACGTGACGTCCACCGGCTACACCGGTTCGGGCCAGACGGTGGCGCTGTGGGAGTTCGACGGCTTCCAGCAGTCCAACATCACCAAGTACGACAGCAACTACGCCACCGGCTCGCCGACCCCCAAGGTGCAGAAGGTCTCCGGCGGCTCGGGTGCGCTCGGCGACGGCCAGGTCGAGGTGGAGCTGGACATCGAAGCGATCCAGGCGATCGCGCCCAAGGCCGGCATCACCGTGTTCGAGGCGCCCAACACCGACCAGGGCGAGGTCGACCTGGCCAACGCCATCGTGTCCAGCAAGATCTCCGTCACCTCGATCAGCTGGGGACTTTCGGAGAAGGGCCGCACCGCCTCGGGCATCCAGGCCGTGGACAACGTGCTGAAGCAGGGCGCGGCACAGGGCCAGAGCTTCTTCGCGGCCTCGGGTGACGACGGCTCCGACGACAACGGCGACGGCAGCACCACGGTCGACTTCCCGGCCAGCGACCCGTATGTCACGGGTGTGGGCGGCACCAACCTGTCCACGTCGACCACCACCACGTGGAAGAGCGAGACGGGCTGGAACGGCTCGGGCGGCGGCACTTCCACGGTGTTCGCACTGCCCTCGTTCCAGAGCGGTGTGAAGATCGGCAGCACCAACAAGCGCCAGGTGCCCGATGTGTCGGCGCAGGGTGGCCCAACGGGCATTTCCGTCTACACCCAGGGGCAGTGGACTTCCGTGTACGGCACGTCCGGCGCGGCCCCGATCTGGGCCGGCGTCGCGGCGGTCTACAACCAGGCCGCGGCGGCCAAGGGCAAGACCGGCCTGGGCTCGGCCAACGCCAAGCTGTACGGGCTGGCCAAGGCCGACTTCCACGACATCACCAGCGGCAGCAACGGCGCCTACAAGGCGGGCACGGGATTCGACCTGGTGACGGGCATCGGCACGCCGGACACCGCGAAGATCCTGGCCGACGGAATCAAGTAGCTCCCGGCGATCTGGTCGCCATCTGGAAAAAACGTCGCGCCCCGTCCGGCTTGCACAGCCGGGCGGGGCGCCGTCGTGATCACGCGGTGTTGCAAACACCTGGCCAGAGCGTGAGCGTTACTCGGCCGCTCGGGTGATGACCCCTCACATGTGCCAATTTCGCGTTTTGCCAGGTCAGCGAGAGAACGCTTTCACGAGGCCCCTCCCGAACCTGGCAGTCCGCTGAGTGTTTGCTCCGAACACTGCGTGAAACGGGCACTTCTGTCGCACCATGTTCCGCGTGCAGGACGATCACACGAACAGCAGACTTGCCCTGCTGATGCGCAGACAGCCCGTGCAGGCAAGGGGAGCGGCCACCGTGACCGCCATCCTCGACGCGTGCCAGACGCTGCTGGGCGAGCGGGACTACGACTCGATCACGACGGCGCGCATCGCGGAGTCCGCGGGCATTCCCATCGGGTCCTTCTACCAATACTTCCCCGACAAGCGGTCGGTGGTGCGGGCGTTGGCCCTGCGCTGCACCGACAAGTTCCTGAACGAGGTCGAGGAGTACTTCGGCGCGGCGCCGGACGACTGGCGCCAGGCGGTCGCCGGAGTGCTGGCGGTGCACGAGCGCATGCGCAAACAGGACGCCAACTTCGGGCGCGTCCGGTTCGCAGAAGTGCTCGACAACCACCTCGAGGACCCCGAGTCCGACCACCGCCGCATGGTGGCCGACCGGCTCGGCGCCCTGTTCGCCACCCGGTACAAGGTGCGCAAGGGCGCGGGTTACCGGCTGGCGTTCCTGGCCGCGGTGGAATCCGGCGGGTCACTGCTGCAGATGGCCGACCGGGTGCCCAGCCGGCAGCGACGCCAGGTGGTCGGCACGGCACAGGAAGTCATCACTACGCTGTTGGCCAAGGCGCTGGAGAAGAGCTGACGGCGAGAGGACACCGCGCGGATGGCCACTGACCTGTCGAGTTTTCCTCGGATCCAGTTGGGACAGTGGCCGTCGCCGCTCCAGGCGTGCCCGCGCCTGTCCGACCGCCTCGGCCGGACGGTTCTCGTCAAACGCGACGATGTGGGCCTGCTCGGGGTCGGCGGCAACAAGCTGCGGAAACTCGAGTTCCTGCTGGGCGCCGCCCTCCGTGACGGCGCCGAGCGGGTCGTCACCTTCGGCGCGGTCCAGACCAACCACGGTCGGCTGACCGCGGCCGCCTGTGCGCGCCTCGGGCTGCCCTGCGATCTGGTGCTGACGCGCTCGGTGCCGCGCGAGGGCGAAGCCTACGAGCGGTCGGGCAACATCCTGCTCGACCATGTGTACGGAGCGACCGTGCACGTGGTCGACACGGATGAGCAGGCCGAGGTTCGTCACCAGGAGTTGTTGGCTGCTCACGGAAACGTGGCGTCCATCCCGGTCGGTGGCTCCACCGGCGTAGGGGCACTCGGCTATGTGGCCGCGGTCGCCGAGCTGATCGAGCAGTTCGGCGACACCGGCGTGTGGCCGAGCAAGCTGGTCGCGCCGCTGGCCAGCGCCGGCACCGCGGCCGGCCTGCTGGCCGGTGCGGCCGCGTTCGGCTGGGAGATCGACGTCGAGCTGATCGCCGTGTCCCGCCCGGCCGAACAGGCTCGCGACGTGTTGCTGCCGATACTCGACGAGACGGCCGCCTTGCTGGACATCGCGCCGCCGTCGCTGGACCGCGTGCGCATCACCGACCGCACCCTCGGCCCCGGCTACGGCCGGCCCACCGAGGACGTGTGGCGGGCCATCTCGCTGTTCGGCTCGACCGAGGCGATCACGCTGGAGCCCGTCTACTCGGGCAAGACCGCGGCGGGCTTGGTGTCGCTCGTCGAGGACGACTCCATCGGCCCGCACGAGACGGTCCTGTTCCTCCACACCGGCGGCCTGCCCGGCCTGTTCGCCTACACCCCCGAAGCCGCCACTTACCTCGGGTCGTGAAGTTAGGAAGGGACCATTCCTCCACTCGGAGTGGAGGAATGGTCCCTTCCGAACGGCACGGATGGCCGGGGCCGGCTTGCCCGTCGCTGCCCGGTGGTGTGAGGTGGCGGCGTGGCAGACACCTTTGACGTAGTCGTGATCGGCGCCGGCGCGGTCGGCGAGAACGTGGCCGCCCGGGCGGTGCGGGGCGGGCTGACCGCTGCCCTGGTCGAGCACGAGCTGGTCGGCGGCGAGTGCTCGTACTGGGCGTGCATGCCGAGCAAGGCTCTGCTGAGGCCCGGCCACGCGCTGGCCGCCGCCCGCCGGCTGCCGGGCGTGCCGGTCGGCGATCACCTGGACGCCGCCAAGGTGCTGGAGCGCCGCACCTACTTCACGTCCAACTGGGACGACGCCGGCCAGGTGCAGTGGGCCGACGGCGCGGGCATCACGGTGATCCGGGGCAGCGCCCGGCTGGACGGGGAACGCCGCGTCGTCGTCGGCGACCGCACGCTGATCGCCCGCCAGGCCGTGGCCGTGTGCACCGGCAGCGTGGCGGTCATCCCTCCGCTTGAGGGTATTGCCGACACGAGGGTGTGGACGTCCCGCGACGCCACCTCGGCCAAGGAGGTGCCGGGACGGCTGATCGTGCTCGGCGGCGGCGTGGTCGGCGTGGAGCTGGCGCAGGCGTGGCGGCGGCTCGGGTCCGAGGTGGACCTCGT
Source organism: Kutzneria sp. NPDC051319 (assembly GCF_040682195.1). Lineage (NCBI taxonomy): Bacteria > Bacillati > Actinomycetota > Actinomycetes > Pseudonocardiales > Pseudonocardiaceae > Kutzneria > Kutzneria sp. NPDC051319. Next base: position 21,804 of record NZ_JBFBAM010000111.1, read on the forward strand.
GATCACGAGCGAGCTGCCGCTGCCCAGGCTGGAGCCGATCGCCGGCGAGCTGGTGGCCGAGGGCCTGCGTGAGGACGGCGTTCGGCTGCACACCGGGGCCAAGGCCGTTCGGGTGTCCCGGGACAGCGGCGGGGAGATCTCCCTCGGCCTGTCCGACGGCACCGTGCTCAAGGCCGACGAGCTGCTCGTCGCCACCGGCCGCCGGCCCGCGACCGAGCACGTCGGCGTGGAGACGGTCGGCCTCAAGCCCGGCGACACCCTGCACGTCGACGACACCGGCCAGGTGTCCGGGGTGGACGGTCAGTGGCTGTACGCCGCCGGCGACGTCACCGGCCGCGCGCTGCTGACCCACCAGGGCAAGTACGCCGCCCGCGTGGTCGGCGACGTCATCGCCGCGCGGGCCAAGGGCCCGGTCGAGACGCCGCCGTGGAGCCAGTACACCGCCACCGCCGACCACGCCTCCGTGCCGGCGGTCGTGTTCACCGACCCCGAGGTCGCCTCGGTTGGTCTCACCGCCGCTCAGGCGTCCGCCGCCGGCATCGACATCCGCGTGGTGGACCTGGACATCGCCGTCGCGGGGTCGTCCGTGCACGCCGACGGCTACCGCGGCAAGGCCCGCATGGTGGTGGACGAGCAGCGGAAGGTGCTCGTCGGCGTCACCTTCGTCGGCCAGGACGTGGCGGAGCTGCTGCACTCGGCCACCGTGGCCATCGTCGGCGAGGTGCCCCTGGACCGCCTGTGGCACGCCGTCCCGTCCTACCCGACGATCAGCGAGGTCTGGCTCCGCCTTCTGGAGGCCTACGGCCTCTGAGGCCTTGATGCAGGGAAGGACGCCTTACCCTCGTTCAACGCGGGTAAGGCGTCCTTCCCTGCATC
>NZ_JBFBAM010000112.1:0-21362 GCF_040682195.1 Kutzneria sp. NPDC051319
GCGAGACCGTCCTCCCGGAGCTGTTCGATCGCGGCCAGCCACTGGTTCTGGTGGGCGGTGTCGCGGGCCAGGTTGAACTGGAGCATCGCCTTCACCCCGGCGTCGTCGGTCATGCCGTACAGGCGAGCGGTCTGCAACCGGCTCTGCGCCTCGGCGGCGACGTTGGCGTAGAAGTCGGCCAGCAGGTTGCCGCTGGCCATCACGTAGCGGCCGTTCCACGGGTAGCCGTTGCTGTCGGCGGGCAGCGCACCGCCGCCGCCGATGATCGCCTGCTGCGGGTCCATGCCGCCGATCACGGCCGCCAGCACCGGATCCTCGCCCACGGCCTCGGCGGTGACCTGAGCGGGAGCGCCCTCCAGCAGCCGCGCGACCATGGTGGCCAGCATCTCGACGTGACCGACGAGTTCCGGTCGCAGCTGCTCGGTGTCCTGCACGAGGACGTCGCCCGGGCCTGCGCCGGGTCGACCATCGATCCCGTCAAGGCCGCACTGGAGGTGATGCGCTCGCTGCGGCCGCTCATGCCGGACGTGGTCGGACCGGGCGCACGGTTCTCGGCCGACGCGCAACCCGGACTGTTCACGGTGGAATCGCCCGCGGTCAACGGTTCCCGGCGGCTGGCCGACATCCTGCTGGACGCCCGGGCACCCGGCGCCGACCTGCGCCGTGACACCAATCCGCTGCTGCGCCGGGATGGTGGCCGACGGCATGATCAGCGAGCACGTGAACGCGGATCCGGCCACCGCGCAACGGTTTGCCACCGGCGGCCTGGCGATCACCAGGTCCCCCTTCCACGTGGTTGACGCCCGGGGCGTTCCCGACCGCGACATCCACGCCATGGGGGTCGTCACCCAGATCACCCGCTGGTTCACGCAGGTCGGCACCGGCCGGCCGGGACAGGACAGCCCGTTTCGCCGCGACGCCGACGCGATCGCCGGCGCGGTGCTGGCCGAGGAGGTGCGATCGTGGCCCGTTCCGGCCTGACTTTCGGCGTGGAGGAAGAGTTCCTGGTCGTCGACGCCGCCGGCCGTCCCGTGCCCGCCGGCCGCGCGGTGCTGGCCGGTTCGGGCGGTGCGACCGACGAGCTGCAGCCCGAGATCATCGTCTGCCAGGTGGAGTCGGCGACACCGGTGTGCACCGGCGTCGGCGAGCTGCTCGGCCACCTCGGCCGGCTGCGCGAGACGTTGTCGGCATCCGCCCGTGAGCGGGGCCCGCGGCTGATCGCCAGCGGCACGCCGCCACTGCCGGAGGCATCTCCGCCGCCGCTGACGTCTGAACGCCGCTACCACCGGATCGGCGGCCACTTCCGCGGCCTGATGAGGTCGGCCAACGTCTGCGGCTGCCACGTGCACGTCGGCGTGCCCGACCGGGACGCCGGCCTGCACGTGCTCAACCACCTGCGGCCGTGGCTGCCGGTGCTGCTGGCGGCCAGCGCGAACTCCCCGCTCAGCGACGGCGCCGACACCGGCTACGCCAGCCGGCGGCACCTGCAGATGTCGAACTGGCCGTCCGCCGGTCCGCCGCCCTACCTGCGGTCGACGGCGGAGTACGACTCGACGCTGGACACGATGACCCGCGCCGGGGCGTTGCTGGATCCGGCGATGGCGTACTGGGCCATCCGTCTCTCGCCGACCTACCCCACCGTGGAGATCCGCGTCTGCGACGTGACCGTCACCGCCGAGGAGGCGGCGCTGATCGCCGTGCTCGTACGCGGGCTGGTCGCCCGCGCGCTGCGCACCGACGACAATGCGCCGGACATCGCCCAGGAGGTGATCCGGGCCGACCTCTGGCGCTCGGCCCGGGATGGGCTCCGTGGACGTTGCGCCGCGCCGAGCGGCAGCCCGCCCGAACCGCACGCCCTCGACCGGCTCGTGGCCGAGGTGCGTCCGGTGTTGGATGACGACGACCGCGACTTCGTCGATCGGATGACGCGTCTGCTCGGCCGCGTCGGCGACGGCGCCTCGCGGCAGCTCGCCGCCTACGCCCGGGCCAGCCGGCCCGAGGACGTCGTCACGATGCTCGCCGAAGCCGCGGTGCCTTGTGACGCGCCGGCCTGTCCGTGACCGGTCACGGCCGGAAGACCGCCCGCACGCAGCCGTCCGTCTTCCGCTTGAACATCTCGTACCCGCGCGCCCCTTCCTCCAGCGGCAGCATGTGGGTGGCGAGGTGGCTCGTGCTCAACTCGCCCTTGGCGATGCGGTCGAGCAGCATCGGCACGTAGCGTTGGCCGTGCTGCTGCGCGGCCCGCAGCGTCAGCCCCTTGTTCATCAGCGCGCCGAGCGGAAACTTGTCCACCAAGCCGGTGAACACGCCCAGCACGAACACCGAGCCGCCCTTGCGGCAGTTGAAGATCGCCTCCCGCACCGCGATCGGCCGGTCGGTCTCCAGCTTGAGCTTGCTCTTGACCTGGTCGTAGACGTGCTGCGGGCCTGGGCTGTGCGCCTCGCACCCCACCGCCTCGACGCACACGTCCGGCCCGCGCCCGCCGGTCTCCTCCAGCAGCGCGGCGCCGATGTCGACGGCCTCGTAGTTCAGCGTGTCCGCGCCGAAGAGCCGCTCGGCCTGGCGCAGCCGGTAGTCGAACCGGTCGATGACGAAGACCCGCTCCGCGCCGAGCAGCTGGGCCGACCGGGCGGCCATCTGCCCCACCGCGCCGCTCCCCCACACGGCGACGACGTCACCGGGCCGAACGCCGCCGAGGTCCGCGCCCATCCACCCGGTCGGCACGGAGTCCGACGCGAACAGAGCGCTCTGGTCGTCGACGCCGTCCGGGATCGCGATCGCAGTGTGGTCGGCGAACGGCACCCGGACGTACTCCGCGTGGCTGCCGCGGAAGCCGCCCATGGCGTGCGAGTAGCCGAAGATGCCGCCCGGGTCGGCGCCCCACAACCCCTGCGTGATGCCCGGATTGGTGTTGGTGTTGTCGCACAGCGACCACAGCTCGTGCCGGCAGTACCAGCACCGGCCGCAGCCGATGAACGAGCACACCACCACCCGGTCGCCCGGCTTGTGGCGGGTCACTCCGGGCCCCACCTCGACGACCTCGCCCATGAACTCGTGGCCGATGACGTCGCCGGCCTGCATGAACGGGATGTGCCCGGTCAGCAGGTGCAGGTCCGAGCCGCACACGGTGCTCAGTCCCACCCGCAGCACCAGGTCCTCCGCATCCTGGATGCGCGCGTCGGGCACGTTCTGCACGCGCACGTCGTTGATGCCCTCCCAGCACAGCGCCCTCACAGCCGGCCCTCCTTTCGCGCCCGGCCCACGACCGCGCCCAGCAGCCGCCCGGCCGGCCCCGGATGCGCCGATCCCGGCGCGTCGGGATGGATCACGAGTCCCGTCTCGATCAGGGACTTCGCCTGCCGTAACGCCACCCTCAGGTCCGACCGCGACAGGCTCTCGTCGGTCGGCCGGGCGAGCAGTTCCGTGCCCTTGTCCCCGGCCGCCGGCTGGACCCGCAACTCGACGCGATCACGCAGCCGTGCCAACGGTTCCGGCAGCGACTCCGCCGGTGTGAGCTGGTCGGGCGAGCAGTTGACCGTCAGGGCGAGCCAGTGGTCGTCACGGCTGTCGCCGGCGGCCTGGAGACGTCGTCCCAGCGCGACCGCCGCCGCGCCGACGCCGACGCCGACGCCGACGAGGATTCCCGCCTTGGCTGCTGTTCTCATCCCGGTTGCCTTCCGTTCAGTGGACGGTGCTGATCTGATGGGTCTGGCCCCGCTCCAGGTAGTGCACCGAGGTCGACAGGTCGCTGGCCGCCATGACGTCGCGGAACTGCGACAGCGGCGTCTTGAACACGCCGTAGTCGTCGTAGTGGACCGGCACGGCCTGCCGCGGCCCCAGCATGGCCAGCAGCTCACGACCCTGATGGCCGTCCATGCTCACCAGCGCCCCGAGCACCCTGGTGCCGCCGAGATGGACCACGGCAAGGTCGATCTCGGGGAACTGCCGGCCGATCTCGCGGAGCCCGTCGTACAGGAGGGTGTCGCCAGTGAGATAGATCCGCAGCGGCCGGGCCCCGGCGTGCGACCGGTACTCCAGCAGCGTCCCCATGACCGGCGGCATCAAGCCGCTAACCAGGCCGAACGAGTGCCGGCCGGGCAGCGACGTCAGCAGCAGCGAGGCGGGCCCGCTGCGCAGTTCCGCTGCTCCCAGGTGTCCAGCCCGACGGCCTCGCCGAACCCGAAGCTGCGCAGCCGGCGGGCGGCCTTCGGGGTGGTCACGACCGGCGTCGCACGGTCAAGGCCGCGGCGGGCCGTCCGGTCGAAGTGGTCGCCGTGCAGGTGCGAGAGCACGACGGCGTCCAGCGGCGGCAGCTCGTGGATCCGCAGGGCCGGTTCGGTGCGCCGCCGGCTCACCAGCCCCTTGCCGAGGTAGGCCCACTGGCCCCGGTGCAGGAAGTTCGGGTCGGTGAGCACGGTGAACTCGTCCAGCCGCAGCAGAGTAGTCGCCGTGCCGACGAAGGTGATCGAGCAGACCGCCACGTCAAGCCTGCCGATCGGCCTTCGGCCGGGCCGGCTGCGCGGGATTGCCGTGCGGCGGCGGTCCGACGGGCGGGGCGGCGGTCTGGGCGGTGACCGAAGGCCCGGCGTCGACGCCCGGCGGTTGCTCCGGTCGCCGCGCTGTGGGGTCGCCACCGGAAGGCTGTGCGCCATGGCGGAGCGCGTCGATCCGCGCATCGATCATCTCCAGCACGGCCACGCGCTGGGCGTGGTCGTTCTCGTAACCGCGCAGTGCGGTCAGTTCGTCCTCGCCGAGGCCGCGAATCCGGTGCTGCAACGAGGAAACCGGCAGGTGGTCGTAGTCCGGCAAGGGGAGTTCGTTGGTCGCCATGGGACGCCGGGTACCCGGTTGCCCTGCCGACAACCGTCCGGTTAGCGATCGGGGACTCGGGGGTAGTCGGTCGTATGACTGAGTCCAGTTCCGTGGCACGGATGCTGACCGGGCTGTTGGAGGCGAGCCACCTGGCCACCTTCGACGACCTTGCCGGCCTCGTCGCACAGCACGGGGCGACGGCCGGTCTCACGGACGTCGTGGCGTACCTCGCGGATCTCCGTGAGGAACACCTGGTCCGGTTGGACGACACCGAGCAGCGACTGGCGGTGGACACCACGGCAGCGGGCTGGGCGTTCAGAAAAGTGGAGATGGTCGCCAGCCAGTCGACCCTGTGGGCGCCGATGTTGGACGGCACCGAGCGGATCGGCGTGCTCGGCGCGTCCGTCGGCGGCGCCGACACGGCCGCCGCTCTGCGTGCCCTGGCCTCGTTGGCGGCCCTGCTGATCGTCAGCAAGCGTCCACACAGCGACAGCCACGCGGAAGTGGTGCGGGCACGGCCGATGTCGCTGCCGTCGGAGGTCATCTGGCCGCTGATGCCCCCGCTGACCTTCGCCACCAAGGACGTCGCCGTGGCCGCGGTCCTCGAACCGGCCTACGAGATCGGCGGCGACGCCGTGGACTACGCGATGTCGTCCGACCTGCTCCACCTGTCCGTCTTCGACGCCATGGGCCACGACCAGTCCGCGGGCCTTACCGTCGCCGTCGCGACCGGCGCGTGCCGCAACACGCGGCGGCGCGGAGCCGAGCTGTCGGAGATCGGGGAGGCGATCGACGACGCCATCGCCCGGCAGTTCGACCGGAAGCGGTTCGCCACCGGCGTGCTGGCCAAGATGCGGCCGTCGACCGGCCTGCTCACGTGGGTCAACCGCGGCCACCCGCCGCCGCTGCTGATCCGGCAGGGCCGGTGGCTGACTACGCTGCGCTGCCCGCCCGCGCCGCCGATGGGCTTCGGCCTTGGCATTTCCGCGACCGAGTGCCGCTACCAGCTGGAACCGGGCGACCGCGTGTTGTTCTACACCGACGGCATCACCGAGGCGCGGGACGAGGCAGGTCGCGAGTTCGGGCTACAGCGGTTCACCGACCTGGTCGCCCGTGGCGCCGTGGACGGCTATCCGGCTCCGGAGACCCTGCGCCGGCTGATGCGAGCCGTGCTCGCGCACCAGCGCAGCCGGTTGCAGGACGACGCGACAGCGCTGTTGTTGGAGTGGCGCGGCGACCAGCAACACCGGCTGACGCTCGGTTCCCCCTGAGCGGAACGGGTATCCCGCCGCCATGCGGTTGAGACGGAGCCGGTTGACCGGTGAGTGCATCACACGGCGGCGGCGTGGCCGCGGGTTCGGCTACCAGCACCACGACGGCTCGCCCGTGACCGACGCCGAGACCCTCGACCGCATCCGCGCGCTGGCCATTCCGCCCGCCTGGCGGGACGTGTGGATCTGTCCGTGGCCCAACGGGCACATCCAGGCCACCGGCACCGACGACGCCGGCCGCAAGCAGTACCTGTACCACGCCCAGTGGCGGGAGGATCGGGACCGGCAGAAGTTCGAGCGCGTCCGCCGGCTCTCCTCGAAGCTGCCGGCCCTGCGCCAGCAGGTCGCCACCGATCTCGACGCCGACGGCCTGGCCCGTCAGCGCGTCACCGCCGTCGCCCTGCGCATGCTGGAGCAGGGCGTCTTCCGCATCGGCAACGACGAGTACGTGGAATCCAACGGGACCTACGGCGTGTCCACCCTGCTCCGCTCCCATGTCGCGGTCCGCCGCGACCGCCTGGAGTTCCGCTTTCTGGCCAAAGGCAAGAAGGAACGCCGCGTCACCCTGGAGGATCCCGAGCTGGCCAAGGCCGTGTCGAGTCTGAAGCGCTCACGCACCGGCGGCGGCCGGCTGCTCATGTACCGCAACGGCAAGCAGTGGCGTCCCCTCGACTCGCAGGACGTCAACGAGCGCCTGCACGAGCTGGTCGGCGACGAGTTCACCGTCAAGGACCTCCGCACCTGGAACGCCACTGTGCTGGCCGCCGTCATCCTCGCCGGTCGCAAGGGCCAGGGCAGCAGGCGCACCGCCGTCCGCGAGATGTTCAAGCAGGTCGCCCACCACCTCGGCAACACACCCGCCATCGCCCGCAAGTCCTATGTGGATCCCCGGGTCGTCAACGCCTTCGAGCAGGACATCACGATCCGCCCCTCCACCGACCTCGAACGGGTGGAACGCTCCGTCGCCCGCCTCCTCCCCCGCATCGACTTCGACAGCTGAACCCCCGCGAGTCGCGCTCTCAGGCACACCGAATGTCGGTTTCGGGCACAACTGAGCTCCGAGGCTCAGTTCTGCCCGAAACCGTGTTTCGCTCTGTCCCAGAGCGCGACTCGCCGGGGTTGCGGGAATCTGGTTTGGACTGTCGTGGTGGGGTTATTCCGTTGGCGTGACCACGTTTGAGGAGCGGGCTCTGGCCCGGCCGCCGGTGCGGTTGCTGCGGTCGCCGGGCGTGTACCGGCCGCAGTCGGACACCTGGTTGTTGGCGGAGGCGGCGTCGGCCGCCGGGATTCCGCCGGGTGCGAAGGTGCTGGACATCTGCACGGGGACGGGGGCGCTGGCGATCACGGCGTCCATGCTGGGGGCCAGGGACGTGGTGGCGCTCGACGTCTCCCGGCGGGCGGTGGTGTCGGCGCGGCTGAACGCCTGGTTGAACGGCCAGCGGATCCGGGCGCTGCGGGGCTCGATGCTGGCGTTGCCGTCGGCGTCGTCGTTCGACGTGGTGCTGGCGAATCCGCCGTACGTGCCGTGCCCGCCGAGAACGGTCACGCGGGGACGTCGCAGGGCCTGGAACGCGGGGCCGGACGGCCGGGCGCTGCTGGATCCGATCTGCCGGTCGATGCCGCAACTGGTGAAGCCGGGCGGTTTCCTGCTGATGGTCCACTCCGCACTGTCCGATACGGACAAGTCGCTGTGGCAGCTGCGCGACGGCGGGCTGGCGGCCGAGGTGGTGTCGCGCAACACGATCCCGTTCGGACCGGTGATGTGGAGCAGGACGGAGTTCCTGGAACGGACCGGGCTCATCGAGCCGGGGCAGCGTCACGAGGACCTGGTGGTGATCCGTGCCGACCGACCGTGAGCACCGCCGCGTGGTCATGGAGCCGACCGGGCCCGTCCTGGTGGACGGGCCCGTGGAGATCGTGTTGCCGGACGGCAGCACGGCGCGATCGGACCGGTTCGTCGTCGCGGTGTGCGCCTGCCGGCGCAGCAAGCGCTACCCGTTCTGCGACACCAGTCACCGCAAGAGGGTCCGCGATTCCTGACGCAGCGAGGACCGGTCGGCCCGCCACGCGGACAGCAGGTGATCGGCCAGGTGCTGCTCCAGCAGGTCGGTGGCCTGGACGCCGAACACGATGTCCCCAGCCAGTTCCGGCTCCCGCGCGAGCAGATCGCCGATGACGTCGCGACGCAGCACCTGCTCGTGCACGGCGTCGGCCTCGATGTGCTCGGTGTAGAACAGCCGGCAGGCGTCCGGGGCGTCGAGGCGGGTCAACGCCTGCTCCATGCGCTGGGCGCTGGGCCCGGTGCTGATCTCGGCGGCGGCGAAGTGGCCGACCAGGGCCCCGCGCAGCCGGCGGTGCAACCCGAACAGGGACATCACGTTGACGGTGGCCAGCGAGCAGGCCGGCACGTCGTCGAGGTAGTGCAGGTACTCGGACGACAGCCCGGCGGCGTCAAGGAGATCGGCGTACAGCTGGGCATGCACGCGCTCAGCCCGGCCGCCGCCGAACTCGTCGAACTCGACGGCCACGAGCGCGGCCTTGGCCCGGCCGCGCAGCCGGGGAATCACCCACGCGTGCGGGTCGGCCTCCTTGAGGTGGTAGATCGAGCGGTGCACGAAGAACTCGCGCATCTGCCACCACTCGCCGTCGTCCCGGAGGAAGTGGCTGAGCCCGCTGCCGGGCACGTGTTCGACGAGCAACTCGTCGATCTCGGCGGTCACGTCGTCGCCGCCGGCGACCGCCGTGTGCAGAGCATTCTCGAACACGCGTTCTATGCGACCGCGCAGCCGCAACAGGTCCGGGTCCCACTCCCACAACGCGTCGACCTCGGGCAGGCCCTGATAGTGCAGCTCGTAACACAGGTGCAGGGCGAGCTGGAGGTCGTCACCGAACGGGTCGGCGTCGTCGACCGGGCCTGACGGCCGCACCGAGCCGGCGGGCCGCCGCAGCACGCCGATGACCTCCTCGGACAGCGGTCCCCTAGCAATCATGGTTTCCTCCCAAGGAAAGCTGTCGGACGACGGCGGAAAGACCAGCCGCGGCCAACAGCCGCTGGCGGGTGGCGCCGGTGGACCGGTCCCGTAGCAGCCGGTGCACCTCGGCGAGCTCGCCGGCGTCGACCAGTGCGTCCCGGACGTGGTCGAGCAGGCTCGCCACCATGGCCGAAGCCGGGATCTGCTTGCCCAGCAGCGGATCGACGGCCGGACCGTCCATTCCGTACCGGGAGGCCGTCCACACGGCCGCAGCCGCCGTCTGGGTCGGCAGTGCCTCCACCCCACGGTCCAGTTGAGCCAGGGCGGTGTTCACCAACGCCCGACACAGCAGCGTCTGCAACACCGCATCGTCCACAGTGGCCGCAGTGTCGGCGACGCGGAACTCCACCGTGGGCCATCGCGGCGACGGCCGGGCGAACCAGAAGGTCTGCTTCTCGTCGACGAGAACTCCGCAGTCCGCCAGGCGTGAGACCTCTTGCTGCCACCGGGCGTGGTCACCGCACCAGGGTGCGATGCCGGAGCCCGGAAACCGCGACTGCTGCACGATCCGCCAGCTCCCGTAACCACGGTCCATTCCATTGTGGAACGGAGAGTTCACCGACAGCGCCAACAAGGTCGGCAGCCACCGGCCCACGTGGTTGACCACCGCCACCGCCGTGTCCTTGTCCGGCACGCCTACGTGCACGTGACAACCGCAGGCTTCGTAATCGGCCGCGATGTCCTCGTAGAGTTCGTCGACCCGAACGAACCGTGGGTTCGACGCCTTGTCCGGCGGCGCGGAGCCGACCACCGGTGCGCCGGCGGCCAGCACGCGGGCGTCGAGGCGGGCGGCCGCAAGGGCCAGGGCCCGGCGACCGGCCGTGAGCTGGTCCCGCAGGTCGGCGGCGCTCGTGCACACGCCGGTCACCACTTCCACCTGAGTGTCGCGCAACTCCCGTTGCACAGTCATCCCAGCCGGCAGCGGTCCGGCGCACCGCGCCACCACCTCGGCCGCGCGCGGCGTCGTGATGCCGGCGCGGTCGACGAGGAGGAATTCCTCCTCGACTCCGACCGTGCTCATCACTCCGCCGAAATCCCCGCCGGACACCGGCCTCAACCGGCCGCGTGGAAGTCCCGCCACGCCCGGTCGAGCAGGTCGGGCCGCGTCAGCACGTCGACGGCCGTGTCGGCCAGCGCCCGCGCGGCAGCCAGCATCACCGCACGCCCCCGTGGACTCGCGGCCGCCGCGACGAACTCCGGGGTGTGGTCGGACTGGTCGGCGTCCGCGATGGCCACGAACGGGTGAATCGCCGGGATCGTGTTGCTGACGTCGCCGATGTCCGAGGAACCGAGGAACACACCCGGCGCCGGCTCGGCCAGCGTAATGCCGGACTCGGCGACGTGCCGGGCGAAGACCTCGGACAGGGCGGCGTTGTCGCGGACGTGCTGGTATCCGTCGCTGGCCGGCCAGACCTCGGCGGTGGTGCCGGTGGCCCGGGCAATGCCATGAGCGCACTCGGTCAGCTGCGCGACCAGCTCGTCACGGGCCGTGGTGGTCAGCCCCCGGACGCCGAACCGCCCCTCGGCCAGGTCGGGCACGATGTTCGTGGCCGTGCCCCCCTCGGTGACGATGCCCTGCACGTGTGAACCCAACGGCAACCGCGCTCGCAGTATCGCCAACGCGCCGAAGAGCTGCACGAGCGCGGCGAGCGCGTCCACCCCCTCGGTGGGATTGCCGGTCGGATGCGCGGCACGGCCGTGGAAACGCACGCCGACTTCGATCTGCGCGGTCAGCTGCGCGTACCGCCAGTCGTACACGCCGGGGTGGAACATCAGGGCGGCCTCGATCCCGTCGAAAACACCGGCCTTCAGCTCCAACACCTTGCCGCCGCCACCCTCCTCGGCCGGCGTGCCGACGACCATCAGCGTCCCGGCCAGATCGGGCATCGCGTGCCGCACGGCGAGCGCGGCGCCGAGTCCGGCGGCGGCGATGAGGTTGTGCCCGCAGGCATGCCCGAGCCCCGGCAGCGCGTCGTACTCCAGCAGCAACGCGACCCGCGGCGGCACACCGGTCCCCCAGTGCGCGCGGAACGCCGTCGACAGGCCGGCGACGCCGTGCTCCACCTCGAACTGCGCCGCCGCGAGCGCAGCGACCAGTTCGGCGCTCGCCAGGTGCTCCTCGAAGGCGAGTTCCGGCTTGTCGTGCAGCAGCAGGCTGATCCGCCACAGCTCGTCGGCCTGCCGTTCGACCTCCGCCCGCACCCGCTCGTGCACGGTCACGCCGGATCCTTGACAACCCGGACCGATTGCAGGTCCGAATCGGCCGGATCCGGCAACTGCATGCCCGCGTTCAGCCCGCTGCGCAGGTAGTCCAGCACCTCGCGGGTGATCACCTCACCCGGCACCAGCGCCGGCGCGCCGGGTGGGTACGGGCTGATCATCTCGGCCGCCACCCGTCCGACCGCCTTGTCCACGGCGACCTGCTCGGTCTCCCCGAAGAAGGCGTCCCGGGGCAGCATCACCGTGCGCAGCTCCAGCTCGTCGGGCCGAGGCAGGTCGACGGCCGGCGGGCGCTTCATCCGCCCGGCCGCCTGCGTCAGCTCGCGCAGCGCGTCCACCAGCACCGACGCCGTGTAGTCGTCGTCGGCGACGGTGAGGATCGCGACGATCCGCCGGTGGTCGGAGAGCCCGACCGTCACCCGCTTGCGCGCCCGCAGCCAGTCCGCCGCCTGGTAGCCGCTGATGCCCAGCCCGGACAGGTCGACGACGACCTTGAGCGGATCCAACGACGCCGCCAGGCCGGAGCCCACGAACTCCCGCTCCCCCATCACCCGCAGCCCCGGCAGCTCGTCGATCTCCCGCCGCACGCGGTGGGCCAGCGACAGCGCGGTGGACAACAGCTTCTCGCCGTCCTCGACCATCTGCCGCCGCCAACCGTCCAAAGTGGCGTACACCAGCGACGAGGCGCTGGTGGTGCCCAGCAGATCCTCGCGCGCCTTCAGCACCGTTGGATCCACCCGATCGCCCTGGAGGTGGAAAACCGAGCTCTGCTCGACCGCCGAGCCCATCTTGTGCACGCTCGTCACGCACAGGTCGGCGTTGGCGTCCATAGCCCACGGCGGCAGGTCCGGGTGGAACGGCAGGTGCGCGCCCCACGCCTCGTCCACGATCAGCGGCCGGTCGAACTCGTGACAGACCTCGGCGATGGCCGCGATGTCCCCGCAGGTGCCGTAGTCGGTCGGCGTCACCAGCAGCATGCCCTTGGCCTCGGGCTCGGCCTCGAACGCCGCCCGCACCTCGTCCGGCCCCGGTGGGTGCGACAGGTGCCGTTCCCCGTCCCAGTGCGGGTGCACCCACACGGGCGACACACCGCTGAGGATCAGCCCGGAGATCACCGACTTGTGGGCGTGCCGCACCACGATCAGCTTCTCGTGCGGGCCGGCGACGGCCAGCATCGCACTCTTCACCGACAGCGAGCTTCCGCACGTGGAGAAGAACGTGTGCTCGGCGCCCACCGCGTCGGCCATCAGCTCCTGGGCTTCCTGGAGCACGCCGTGCCGCATCAGCCGGTCGTCGAGCCCGTTCGGCCCGAGCACGTCACTGCGGAACACCCCCTCCCCCACGACGTCGACGACCCGGCGGTCCGCCCCGCGCCCCTGCTTGTGGCCGGGAGGGTTGAACGGCGTGATGCGCTGCTGGTGGTACTCGACGAGCGCGTCGAGCACCGGCGCCTTGCTGTGGTCCATACGCCCGGATTCCCGCGCTGTCACCAGCGGAAACCAATGCGGGTCAGCCGGTGGTCCAGGCCAGGACGTCGAGCACGTCGGCCATGGTGTCGGACTTGGCGTGCGCGGCGCGTTGGCGTTGCGCGCCGTTGCCCGAGGCACGCACCCCGGCCAGGGCCTGTGTCACGAATTCGGCGTCGTCACCGAGCCAGGGGTCGAGGCCGGCGACCAACTCGTTCACCAGCTGCCAGGCCGGCACCAGGTTGCCGGTGCGCGGGTGCACGCAGCGACCGGTCAGGCCGTCCCGGGCCGAGCGCCACAGCAACGCCCTCAGGACCTCGGGTGGCGGCGTGGCGATGGAACCGAGTCGACCGCCTGACGGGCCAGGCCGCGGATGAGCGCGGCCAGCAGGGCGGCCTCGACCGGCGTCGGAAGCACATCGGCGACCCGCACCTCCACGGTGGGCTGGTGCGCGGAGAGCCTGATGTCCCAGTAGAGCATGGCCCGGTCCATGGCCGCGCCGGCCGCGGTCAGGGCGTCGACCCGCGATTCGTACGCGTCTACCGAGTCGAAGTGCGGCGGCGGTCCGGCCGAGGGCCACCGGGTCCAGAGCACGTGCCGCCAACTGGCGTAGGCGGTGTCGTCGCCGTTGTGGAACGGAGAGTTGGCGGTCAGCGCCAGCAGCACCGGAAGCCAGGGGCGGATGTGGTTGCTGACGCGTAGTCCCGTTGCGGCGTCGGGGATCGAGACGTGGACGTGACAGGCGCAGGTCAGCGAGGCCTGGGCGATGCCGCCGAACTCCCGGGCCATGCGGTGATAGCGCACGTCGGGGGTGAAGCGGGCCGGGCGGTCGTCGGCCATGGGGGCCGTGCCGCTGGTGAGCAGCCGCAGGTTCTGTTCCGCCGCTCTGGCGGCCAGCCGGTCGCGCAGCGTGTGCAGGCCCTTGACGACCTCGTCGATCGTGTCGCAGACGGCGGTGGCGGATTCGACCTGGCATCGGCGCAGCTCGTGCTCGACCTGACCGTCCAGGTCATCGACCTGCTCGGAGATCTCCGGCCCGGCCGCGGCCAGCTGGCCGGTGGCGTCGACCAGCAGGCACTCCTCCTCGACGCCGAGCGTCAGACTCGGTCTGTCGTTCATGTCGGGAAGATGCCCGGTGGCAGTGGTCGTTCAAACGCGATCGGGCGTCAGCTACCGAGCACGATGCGAGCGAAGCCTTCCGGATCCAGATAGGGAAACGCGTGCGGCAGCCCCGACAACGTGAGAACCTTCCCTCCCCGCCCCAGCTCCGCCACCCAGGCCGGCGTGCACAGCGGGTCCCGTTCGCCCCGCACCACGACCACCGGGCACCGCACCTCGGCGACCATGTCCTCCAACGGATGCCGGAGCATCGAGCGCAGCAGCACCCAGATCCGGCGGAACCCGGCCTGCCTCCACTCCGGAAACTCCTGCCGGCCCAGCGATCCCGGCTCCCGGGCGCCGTCGACGAGCCATCGCGCCACCACCTTCGGCACGCTCCGGTACGCGGGATCCACGGTCGGGCTGCCGAGGATCAACCGGGTCACCGGCGTCTCTCGCGCCACGGCCGCCGCCACCTGCGTCCCCGACGAGTGGCCCACCAGCACAACCTCGCGGCGCTGGATCCGTTCGGTGACGACGGCCGCGTACTCCGGGATTCCCACCGGCGGCCCCTCGGTGGGCAGCCGCACGAGCTCGCACCGCGAGCCGGTCGCCTCGATGCACCGCACGGTGGGCTCCAGGTACCGCGACACGGCCAGCCCCGGCACGACCACGACGTCAGGTGGCACGGGCGTGGTCCAACTGATCGAGGATCTTCCGAACGCCGATCCGCACCAGCCGGTCGTCGCCGCGCGGGATGGCCGACGAGTACGCCGCGAGCGCGGCGAAGTCCGCCGGGTACCGCGCGACATCCGTGGCCGGCAACCTCACGGCGGCGCCGTGTTCGCGCAGCCGCAGCCAGTCCTCCGGCTCGGCGATGCCGGCCGAGCGCACACCGTGCGGGAACATCAGCACATCGACGTCCCGGTACCGCCTCTCCCGCAGGTGTCCCGCCACCGCGTGCAACGCGTCCCGCACCGGGAAAGCGGTCCAGAACGGCACCAGTCCGGCCTGGTTGACGCCGACGGGGTCGAGCATCACGAACGATTCCACCAGCAGCCGATCGGCCGGCCGGTCCGCGGCCAGCAACCATTCCCGGTGCATGTCCGCCACCGCGGCCGACAGTCCGTGTGGGTCCGCCAACGTGATCCGGTGCACGGGATGGCCGTGCGCGGCGGCCCAGCGGTCGATGTCGACGCCAAGCGAGGGCTCGAATCCCCACTCCGCTTCCGGCGCGTGGTCGTCGGCCGCCGGGGCGTCGAACGACCGCCGCACCGATCCCTGCTCCGCCAGGAACTCCGCGACGCGCGGGCTGCCCCCGAGATACTCGTCCGGGCGCAGGCCGCCGTACGCGCCTGTCTGGAACACGTGTCGGTCGCCGATCCTGGTGACCGGCCAGGACAGTTCGCAGTCCACCAGCACGATCGGCGCGCCGGGCATCAGGCGGGTGGCCAGGAACTCCTCGTACGCCCGGGGCAGCCGCAGCCACTTGAGCCGGAAGTACGTCATGAGGTCGATCATCAACCGGTCCTGGTTGCCGTCGTGCATGTGGTGCAGCACGACATCCGGATTGTTGGCCAGCAGCGGATCGGCGACCTCGGCGCCGAACTGCGCGGCCAGCACCGGCCGGTCCGGGTCGTTGCCGGGCCACCGCACCGGCACCAGCATCGTCTGCGGCAGCCACGGAATCCCGGCGGCGGCGCACAGGTGCGTCATTGCCCCGTTGCTCGACCCGATGACCACCCCCGGGTACTGCGGCGGCAGGTCCTCGTAGTGGCCGGTCATCCAGGACGCCACCTGCTGCATGTCGATCGACGACAGCATCGACGGCGTCACGCCCTCCGCGGTGCCGGAGATGCGGTACAGCTGGGTACGCAGCCCCTCGGGCAGCAGGTTCGACAGGTGCAGCGGCGCCGACATCAGCCGACTCTGGCCGAGCACCGCGAACCTCTTGCCCCGCAACGCGAGCGAGACCGCCCGAAGCATTGCGGTGGCGGAGTCGAAGCCCGCCACCGCCCGGCTGGGTGACACCGTGGACATGGCGGCCGTCCTCACGCGCTCTGCAACGCCAGCGGGTCGCTCGGCGCGTCCGGCTTGGCGTCGGCCATGCGTGCGCCCAGCTCCTGCAGCCGCTTGCGCCCCATCGCCTTGCGCACCTCGGTGAACCAGTCCTGTTCCTCTTCCTCGACGTGGTGGCGGACGTTCTCGATGAGCACCGTCACCTTGGCGTCGAAGTTCTCCGCGTCCGGCTCCAGCTTGGTCAGCTCCGAGAGCATCCACACCACCACGTGGTGCTCCTCGATGCTCTCCAGCACGTGGTCCTCGGTCTCCGGCACCGCCTTGCGCGCCTCGGGGTAGAAGATGGTCTCCTCGATGTAGGCGTGCGTGGTCAGCTCCTTGATGATCGAGTCGACCAGCCCGCGTTTCGTCGCGAACGCGTCGTCGCCGGCCTGCTCGAACTTTCTGAACAGCTGCTCGACGGTCTTGTGGTCCTGTTTCAGCAGCACGATCGCATCGGTCGACACGGGCTCACTCCTCCTGGCACGGCTAAGACGAGACACCCACGGATACCCCGGCCCGTTCGCGACAAACTGCGGTTTTCGACCGGGCCGCGCGGAGGTACCCCGGAGGAGCTCCGCAGTCGACATTGGAGAGTGATGGCCATGCCCGGGGCGAAGGAACTGCCCAGCACCCTCAAGCGGTCCCCGCAGAAGGCGCAGCGCACGTGGATCAAGGCGCACGACTCGGCCGTCGAGGAGTACGGCGAGGGCCGGCGCTCGCACCAGACCGCGTTCGCCGCGCTCAAGCACAGCTTCGAGAAGGTCGGCGACCACTGGGAAGCCAAGAAGAACAAGGGCCCGTCCGACCTGCAGGCGGCGCAGGGCAACCGCGCCCGGACGAAGAAGACCGCCGGCGGCGTGGACGCGAACGCCAGCAAGAGCCACCTGTACGAGGTGGCGAAGAAGCTGGACGTGCGGGGGCGGTCCACGATGACCAAACCGCAGCTGGTGAAGGCGATCGAGAAGGCCAACAACCGGAAGACCGCGAAAGCCAGGTCATGACCACGGGCGCGGGGCGGCCGGCCGGCCGCCCCGCACTCGTCAGGCCGGAACGCCGCTCGTTTCGCGGGTCCAGATCCGGTGTCCGGAGATCAGGGCGGCGAATGCCTCGGCGAAGTCGTCCGGCAGGTCCCGCGCCGCCTGGGTCGTGGTGACGACGCCCTGGTCGACGACGACCGAGTCGCCGTCGGCGAGGTGGGCCTCGACGCGGGCGGCCCGTAGCAGATCGATGCCCGCCCCGAACGCGGCCACCGGCTTGGCGTGCCGATAGGCCTCGGCGACGAAGTGCACCGCGTAGCCGTCGCCGGCCAGGGTTTCCGTGCTCTCCGGGCCGCACGGCACCACCACGAAGTCGTACAGCACCGAGGCCATGGTGCTCATGGCCCGGTCGGCCAGCACGTCTTCGCCGTTGGCGCCGCGGACCAGCCCGTCGGTCGGCGCCAGCAGCTCCACCACCGCCCCCAGGCTGCGCAGTGCCTCGGCCAGCTTGGTGGTCCCGACCCCGTCCACGCCGTCGGCGACGAGCACGGCGACGCGGCGGGTGGCGATGCCGAAGTCCGACTCCGCGGCCCGGACGACCTGGCTCAGCGCCGGTGAGCTCCACCCGTGGTTGGCCGGCGTCTCGCCGGTCGGCGCCTGCACGTCAACGCCGGCGGCGACCCGGGTGGCGAGCTCACGGTCCACCTTGTCCAGACGGGCGACGACGTCCGCGCGGATCTGCTTGATCTCCACCTTGCCCAGCTCGAACCGGAACGCGGCGACGATGTGCGCCTTCTCGATGTCGGTCATGCTGTTCCAGAACAGCGTGGCCTGGGAGTAGTGGTTCCGGAAGCTCTGGGACCGCTTGCAGATCTTGGTGCCCTCGACCTTCTCCTGGTAGTGCGCGAACACCTCCGGGAAATCGCCCTCGGCGACCGGGCAACCGCCCGACAACGTGTTCTCGGTGTAGCTGGTCAGTCCCTTGTGGATCCGGTGTTGCGAGTATCCGTCGCGTTGGTTGTTCCGCACCGGCACGACCGGCCGGTTCACCGGCAGGTGCGCGAAGTTCGGGCCGCCGAGCCGGATCAGCTGCGTGTCCAGGTACGAGAAGTTCCGCGCCTGCAACAGGGGGTCGTTGGTGAAGTCGATGCCCGGCACCACGTTCGCCGTGTGGAAGGCCACCTGCTCGGTCTCGGCGAAGAAGTTGTCCGGGTTGCGGTCCAGCACCATCCGCCCCACCGGCCGGACCGGCACCAGCTCCTCGGGAATGATCTTGGTGGCGTCCAGCAGGTCGAAGTCGAACCGGTGCTCGTCCCGCTCCGGCACCAGCTGGACCCCCAGCTCCCACTCCGGGAAGTCGCCCGACTCGATGGCCTCCCACAGGTCCCGCCGGTTGAAGTCCGGGTCCTTGCCGGCGATCTGCTGCGTCTCCTCCCACACCAGCGAGTGCGTGCCCAGCTTCGGCGTCCAGTGGAACTTCACGAACGTGCCGCGCCCGTCCGCGGCCACCAGCCGGAACGTGCGCACCCCGAAGCCCTGCATCATCCGGTAGCTGCGCGGCAGCGCCCGGTCGGACATCAGTCAGATCATCATGTGCATGGTCTCGGGCTGGCGCGCGACGAAGTCCCACAGCGTGTCGTGCGCCGACTGGGCCTGCGGGATCTCGTTGTGCGGCTCCGGCTTCACCGCGTGCACGAAGTCGGGGAACTTGATCCCGTCCTGGATGAAGAACACCGGCATGTTGTTGCCGACCAGATCGTAGTTCCCCTGGCGGGTGTAGAACTTCGCGGCGAACCCGCGCACGTCCCGGACGGTGTCCGCCGAGCCGCGTGATCCGGCGACCGTGGAGAACCGCACGAACACCGGCGTCCGCACGGACGGATCGGTCAGGAACTGCGCCGCTGTGTGCTTGGCGAGGCTGTCGTCGTACGGCTCGAAATACCCGTACGAGCCGGCCCCGCGCGCGGGGTCGATCCGGTCCGCGTCCAGCTGACGCTGCTTGTCGTTCTCGCGGTCGGTCATCCAGCTCCTTCCTTCCCCAGGTCAGTCGCGGCGCATCACGCTGGCCGGCCAGTCCGGGTCGCTCAGGGCTCGCGGGAACAGCCAGAGGACCAGCACCAGCCCCAGCACCGCGATGGCCAGGTAGGCCAGCGAGCCCCCGGCGTCGTAGCCGAACAACGCCTGCCACGGGCCGGAGTCGCGCACCGCGGCCGACACCACGAACAGCAGCCAGAACAGCGACGCCTGAACTCCGGACAGCAGCGCGGCCGCGCGACGGCGGAGCGCACAGGCCAACGACGCCAGCCCGGTCGCCGCGACGAGGCCCGCCTGCACCGCCGGCACGTGGACGTCGGCCACGAACACATACCCGCTGCCGCCGATGAGCGCCATGGTCAACGCCCAGCCGCCGGCGAGCACGAAAACGATCCCCTGCCCGACCAGGATCCAGCGGCCGCGCCGGAAGGCGAGGTCGTTGGAGCCGTCGGCGATCGGATCGATGATGACGTGTCGTGTCGGCACCGCGAACGCACCTCCTTGCTCGCTTGCGAATTGCCCACAGGTGAGGGCGGCAAACGCATAGCCCGCCACGCGTCGGGTACGCCAGGGTCATGACTTCAACCGAACGCGAGGCACGCCCGCTGACCGCCGTCGTCACCGGCTCGGACTCCGGCATCGGCCGCGCAGTCGCGGTCGCGCTGGCCGGCGGCGGTGTCGACGTCGGCATCACCTACAACCGCGACAAGGACGGCGCCGAGCAGACCGCCCGGGAGGCCCGCGAGCAGGGCGTCAAGGCCGCCGTCCGGCACCTGGACCTCACCGACCTGCCGACCGCCGGCGCGGTGGTCGACGAGCTGGCCGAGGAGCTCGGCGGCATCGACGTGCTGGTCAACTGCTCGGGCACGGGCACCCATGAACGCGTCATGGACCTGGACTTCGACAAGTGGCGCGAGGTGCTGGCGGTGGACCTGGACGGGGTTTTCGTCTGCTCGCAGCGGGCGGC
The DNA here is from genome assembly GCF_040682195.1 of Kutzneria sp. NPDC051319. Classification (NCBI taxonomy): domain Bacteria; kingdom Bacillati; phylum Actinomycetota; class Actinomycetes; order Pseudonocardiales; family Pseudonocardiaceae; genus Kutzneria; species Kutzneria sp. NPDC051319. The sequence continues at coordinate 19,939 of NZ_JBFBAM010000112.1, forward strand.
CAAGCACATGATCGAGGGCGGCCGGGGCGGCCGGATCATCACCATCACCAGCGTGCACGAGCACGCGCCCCGGATCGGGGCCGGCCCGTACTGCGCGGCCAAGGCCGGGGCCGGCATGCTGACCAAGGTCCTCGCGCTGGAGCTGGCCGAGCACGGCATCACCGTCAACGCGGTGGCCCCGGGCGAGATCTCCACACCGATGACCGGCCAGGAGGACGTGGATCCGCACACCGAGCGACGTCCGGGCATCCCGCTCGGACGGCCGGGCGCGGCCAGGGAGGTCGCGGCCGCGGTCGCGTTCCTCGCCACCCCCGCGGCCGGCTACATCACCGGGTCCTCGCTGGTGGTGGACGGTGGCATGCTTCAGATGGGCCCGCAGGCGGGCTCCCATCTGACGAGCGACGACTGGCGCACGCCGTGACGTCCTGACGATCACCCCCTTGCTCGGCAACGCCGCAGGCACATGCGTTGCCGAGCAGCCGCACCTGCCTCAAGCTAAAAGCATGGAGTCCCGTCGCAGAGAGGCCGGCCAGGTCGGTGAGTGACGTTTTTCCCGGCAGCAGCGAGATGGCCGCGCGCATGCGCGCATTCGACTGGTCGACGTCCGCCCTCGGCTCGCCCGACGAGTGGCCGGAGGCCCTGCGCACCGCCGTGCGGATCTGCCTGACCTCGCGCTTCCCGATGATCCTGTGGTGGGGACCGGAGCTGCGGTTCCTCTACAACGACGCGTACCTGCCGCTGCTCGGCTCGAAGCATCCGGCGCTGGGCAAGCCCGGGCGTGAGGTGTGGACCGAGATCTGGCACATCATCGGGCCGATGTTGGAGGGCGTGCTCACCACCGGCGAGGCGACCTGGTCGGACGACCTGCTGCTGCCGATGAACCGGCACGGCTACTGGGAGGAGACGTACTGGACGTACTCCTACAGCCCGCTGCACGACGATTCGGGCACGGTCGCCGGCGTGTTCACCGCCGTCAACGACACCACCGACCGGGTTGTCGGCACACGCCGGATGGCCGCGCTCAGCGATCTCGGCACGCAGGCCGGCGCCACGACCGTCGAGGAGGCCTGCCGGCGCATCCAGGACTGGGCCGACCGGCACGGTCCGGACGTCCCGTACGTGTCGACGCACCTGGACGAGGCCGCCGACGACCGCTGGCCCCTCGCCGAGGTGATGCGAGGCGGCGAGCCGCTGGTCGTCGCCGACGTGACCGGGCTGCCGACCGGTGGGTGGGCGACGCCGCCGTCGGAGGCCATGGTGCTGCCGCTGCGCAGCGACGCCGGCGACAAGCCGCTCGGCGCGGTCGTGCTGGCGGCCAGCGGCGGTCGCGCCCTGGACGAGGACTATCGGGCATTCCTGCGCCTGGTCGCCGACCAGTGCGCGACGCTGATCAACGGCGCCATGGCCTATCAGGCGCAACGGCG
>NZ_JBFBAM010000113.1:0-20197 GCF_040682195.1 Kutzneria sp. NPDC051319
GGTCCCCCCGCCGCCCCGCCGCCGGTTCGCGGTCGGCGGGCCGGCGGGCTCAGCTCGCCGTGACCCGCGAGCAGATCGCCAGCAGATCCACGGGCTGGCCGAGCACCACGTCCGGGTCAGCCGCGAGCAGCACGGCCTTGTCGATGTCCGCCCACATCGCGGCGACGGCCGTCACCCCGGCCGCACGGGCGCTCTCGATGTCGGTGACCGCGTCACCGATCATCATCGTCTCCTCCGCGGCCACCCCGAGCAGTTCCATGGCCCGCAGCACGATGTCCGGCGCCGGCTTGGCCCTCGCCACCTCGTCCGAGCCGATGACGTGCTCGAACAGGGGCAGCAGGCCCAACGTGTCCAGCAGCGACCGGGCCCGCGGCCCGCTCTTGCCGGTGGCCACCGCGAGTCGGAAACCCCGGTCGCGCAAGGACGTCAGCAGCTCGCGGATGCCGGGGAAGACCCGGACCCGCGACGCCAGCCGGTAGCTCTCCCGGACGAACGGGCCCTCCATCTCCAAGGGCAGCCCCATGATCCGCATGATGTCGCTGAAGTATCGGCCAAGGTGCCGCTCGTACTCGTCGAACGGCGCCTCGCCGGGGCCGACGACCTCGCGGTAGGCGATCGCGAACGCCTCTCGCATCACCGCGAAGCTGTCCACGATGACGCCGTCCAGGTCGAACACGACGGCCCGCGGGACGGCGCCCGGACGGACCGGCGCCGACCCGGCCACGACGGTCGAGTTGATCGTCATCTGCACTCCAGTCCTAGACGCCGGCCGGCACGGGTCGCGGCGCCGAGTCGTAGAGCCGCTCGATCACGGCGATCGTGTCGCGGGCCTCGGCCACCGCGCGGCCCCGGCTCGCGGGGTCGGCCAGCAAGCCGGGCAGCGCGTCGAGCTGCCGGCGGTACTCGGCGCCGATCTCCTCGTCCGGCAGCGCGACGACTTCGCTGCGCCCGCCACGAACCACGGTCAGCACGGGCCCGTCCGGTCGGTTGGGACTGAACCCGAACGTGCACCGCAGCGTGGCCACGCCGGCGCTGCCTTCGACGCTGATCACGGTGGTGTCCAGCGCCTCGTGCGAGGCCCAGCTGGCCCGCAGGAACACGGTCAACCCGTTGTCCGACACCAGGAATCCGCGTGCGGTGTCCTCGACGTCACCGAGGCCGGGTTGGACGGGCTGGTCCTCGCGCCACGCCGCGCGGGACGCGTCGTCGTTGACGAAGTCGCTCGACACCGCGCCGACGGCGTGCGTGTAGCGGATCGGGCCGACCAGGTGCGGGAGCGTGTCGAGCAGGTGCCAGCCGAGGTCCACCAGCGCGCCGCCGCCGGCCAGGTCGCGCCGGGTGAACCAGCCGCCGGCGTCCGGCACGCCTCGCGCCCGTACCCAGGAGATGCTCACGTGCCGGAGTTGGCCGAGGGTTCCGGTCAGCTCCTCCAGCGCGCGGACATCGGCGCGGTGCCGGGCCGCGCTGCCGGCGAGCAGCACCGTGCCGCCGACGCGTTCCGCGGCGGCGAGGCGCTCGGCCTCGTCCGAGTTCAGGCACACCGGCTTCTCCAGGAACACCGGAATGCCCCGCGCCAGCAGGCGGCACGCGACATCGGCGTGCAGGTGGTTGGGCACGGCGACGACCGCCAGATCGACATCGGCGGGGCTGAGCGCGTCGATGTCGCACAGCACCGGGACGTCGCCGTCAAGCACCTCGGCGGCTGCCGCCGGGTCCACGCCGGCCACCACCTGGTAGGCCGGGTGGGCGGCCAGCCGGGGCAGCCAGATGGAGCGCCCCGCCCAGCCCAGCCCGACGACCGCGACCCGGACGGTCACAGCTGTGCCACCGTGTCGGCGATGATCTCGGCGACCTGGTGCATCAGCTCGTCCGAGCCGAGCAGGGTCCGGTGGTGCAGCCAGACGCAGTCGGCGCTGATGGCGTCCGAGTTCGGGCAGCGGGCCGCGATCTGGTCCACGGTCTCGTCCGGGGCGCCGGCCTCCCAGAAGGCCTCGCAACGGTAGATGGCACGGAAGGCCGCGAACGCCGGCAGGCCGGCATCCTTGAGCCGGGCCACCAGGTCGTTGCGGCGGTCCTCGGTCAGACCGGGCAGCCGGAACATGGCCATGTAGTGCGGATTGCGGTCGCCGCGGTCGTCACGGCCCTGCGGCACCACGCCGGGGATCCGGGCCAGCAGCCGGGACAACACCGACCACCGCTGCTCGCGGGTGTCGATCTGGTCGGCCAGGCGGGCCAACTGGGCCCGCAGCACCGAGGCCGAGAACTCGTTGAGCCGGAAGTTCGAGCCCGCGGTCTTGTGCAGGTAGCGCAGGTCGTCGCGCGGGCGGCCGCAGCTGTGCCGGAGAAAGGCGAGCTCGTAGGATTCGGCGTCCGGGAACAGCACCGCGCCGCCCTCGCCGGCCGTCATCAGCTTGCCGTTCTGGAAGCTGAACGCCGCGACCGAGCCGAGCTCGCCGACCTTGCGGCCCTGCCACTGGGCGCCGTGCGCGTGCGCCGCGTCCTGCAGCAACGGGACGCCCGCCGCGTCGGCCAGCTTGGCCAGGCCGTCCATGTCCGACATCTGGCCGGCCATGTGCACCGGCATGATCGCCCTGGTCCGGTCGGTGATCGCGGCCTCGGTGGCCGCCACGTCGATGCAGTAGGTCTCCGGGTCGACGTCGACCGGCACGGTCACCGCGCCCAGCCGCTGCGCCGCCTGCGACGAGGAGATGAAGGTGAAGCCGGGCACGATCACCTCGGTGCCCGGACCCACTCCCAGCACCTGGAGCGCGAGTTCGAGGGCGTGCGTGCCGTTGGTGACGGCGAGGGCGTGCTCGGAGCCGTGGTACTCGGCGAACTCACGCTCGAACTCGTCCACCTCGCTGCCGCCCATGCGCCACCACTGGCCCTGTTCCAGGGCACGAATGAGGCCGTCCCGCTCGGCGTCGCCGTACTGGGGCCAGGCCGGGAATTCGAGGTTCTGACGTGAACTCATGCTTGGTCCACACTTCCTGTCCGGACGCATTCCAATGGGGTTCAGCATCGATTGGCTGATCGCGACCGTACCTCGTGACCAGCGGATCGTCATGCCCCTACGGGTACCCCGCACACCCCCTTGGATTAGCAACATCGCCCGTGACCCGACAATTGAGCGACGCTGTTCACACACAATTAAGGCAGCAGAAATAGCCGCCACAATGGGGCGGAGTCAGCATTGTGAGAATGAACGCCATGCGCGCCGGAACGACCGACCGACCGGCCGGGCCTCGCCGTCGGCGCGGGAGCAGGACAGGCGGCATCGGCGACCGGCCCGCCCGATCAGCCGGGCCTGTCGATCGATCTACCGGCCGGCGTCAGTTGGTGACGAGGCGGCGGATGACGGTGATCGGGCCGATGGCGTCGATGGGGCTGATCTTGACGGGCTCGCCGAAGGTGGCGGCCTGGATGGCCCGGTTGTGGTCGATGGCCAGGGCCACGTGCTGGACGGGCTGGTAGAAGTAGATCAGATCGCCGGCCCGGACGTCGGCGCGTGACACGGCCATGCCGACGAGGGCCTGGTCGGCGGCGACGCGGGGCAGGTGGACACCGGCGGCGGCGTAGGAGGTCTGGACGAGGCCGGAGCAGTCGTAGGCCAGCGGACCGACGCCGCCCCACTCGTACGGCTTGCCCATCTGGGCCAGGGCGAAGCGCAGCGCGGCGCCGACGGCGCCAGGGGGCACCGCCACGTTCTGGGCCGCGCCGCCGCCCTGCAACAGGGAAAGCTCGTCGGGCGGCAGGGCGTTCAACGCCGACCGCACCTGGGTGACTCGCTTGTCCAGGTCGGACCGCTGGGCGCTGACCTTGCTCTCGGTGTCGGTCGCCGCCTTGGCGGCCTTGGCCGCGGCGGCCTGCTGGTGCTCGGCCGCCTCACGCGCCTTGGACGTCTGGGCCAGGGTCTGCGCGGTCGCCGCCTGCACGGCGTCGTCGGCGCCGTGGGCCAGGGCGGCGACGATCGAGGCCGAGGCGAACTGGTCCTGGCTGGCACTGTTCAGCACCGCGGCGACGCTGTTGGCCGGCACCAAGGCCCGGAGTAACGCCGCCCGCTGCTTGCGGTCGGCCACCAGCTGGTCGGCCTGCCGCACCGCGTCCTTCCAGCTGCCGTCGGCCGCCTGGAAGGCGGCGTCGGCGTCCGCGGCCTGCTGCCGCAGGGTGTTGGCCTGCTCCTGGGCCTTGAGCAGCTGCTCGTTGACGCGTTCGGCCTGGTGGCTCAGATCGAGGTAGCGGCCGACCAGGCCGGCCACCGTCGTCGGGGCGTCGTCGGCCCCGGCGCTGACCGCGGGCACCACCAGCGGACTCACCGCCGCCGCCAGCACGACAACGCAACACGACCTCAACCCGAGCTTCCGCATGGTCCCCCTACCGCCGCGAGCCTCCGGCTCCGACCTTAGCGTTTTCCGCCGGGTCGGCGGCGGCTGTCGAGGACACCTCAGGGGCAGACCGGTTCGCCCGTTGGGGAGACCCCGAGCGTGCCCGGCGTCACCAGGGCATTTCTCACATGGCGACCTCCGTTCTCCCGGGATAGGGTCGGCGCCGTGCGTCGACGTTTTGACAATGAGACGACCCTGTCGTGGCTGCTTTCCGGACTGGCCGGGATGACGGGGGCGACGGCATTCACCCACAGCTCCGGGTATTTCGTCACCTTCATGACCGGAAATACGGAGCGATCGGTCCTCGGCTACTTTTCCGGCACCCCGCATCTGGCGTTGGCCTCGACCGCGCTGATCGCCGCCTTCCTCGCCGGTGTCGTAGTCGCTTCCCTGCTGCGACGCCATCTCTGGAAGCGCCACGCCCACGGCGCCACCGTGGTCACCACCGTGGCACTGGTGCTGGCCACGATGTTCGACCTGGAACTGAACGGCTGGACCGGGCGTGATGTGACGTTCACTCCGATCGCCCTGATCTCGTTCGGCATGGGCGCGCTGAACGTCTCCTTCGTGCGCAACGGCGAGGTGTCCATTCCGCTCAGCTATGTCACCGGAACCCTCGTGAAACTGGGTCAGGGCATCGAGCGCCACATCAGCGGCGGCACCGTCTTCGAGTGGCTCGGTTATGCCATTGTCTATGTCTCCTTCATCGTGGGCGCGTTTGTCGGCGGCCTGCTCGCCCTGGCCACCAGCGGGGCACAGCTTTTGCTGGCCACGACGGCCGTGTGCGCGGTCATCAGCGGCTACACCTACTTCCACGTCGACCGGGCGCAAGTAGAGGTGGCCTGACAACGCTGGTCACACGAACACCCTGGTCACACAAACGGCCCGGTCACTCGAACGGGCTGGTCACTCGAACGGGTGCAACCGGGCGAGCCGGTATCGTGGTTGGTGAGGGTCGACCGGAGCGGGGTGTGACGGAGTCCGATGAGTGGCGACGCGTTGCTGGATGAGTCCGTGACGGACGCGATCCGACAGCAGCCCGGGTTCCTGCTGGTGTACAAGTTCGCCATCGAGGAACTCATGACCAAGCTCCGCATCCTGAGCGAGGAGTTCGACCTCACCCACCGGCACGACCCGATCGAGCACATCACCAGCCGGGTCAAGCGGCCCGAGGCCATCGCGGCCAAGGCGCTGCGCCGTGGCCTGGCCGCCGACCTGGCGGCGATCGCCGAGGGCCTCGACGACGTGGCCGGGGTGCGCGTGGTGTGCCCGTTCGTCTCCGACGTCTACCAGGTGGCCGACATGCTCACCGGCCAGGACGACGTGGAACTGCTGCGGCGCAAGGACTACGTCGCCGTCCCCAAGGACAACGGCTACCGCAGCCTGCACCTGATCGTGCGCATCCCGGTGTTCCTCTCCGACCGGGTCGAGCGGGTCAAGGTGGAGGTGCAGCTGCGTACCATCGCCATGGACTTCTGGGCCACCCTGGAGCACAAGCTGTTCTACAAGTACGACAGCCAGGTGCCGGCCGACTTCGCCACCGAGCTCACCGATGTCGCCGCGCTGGCCGCACAGCTCGACTCCCGTATGGAGAACCTGCACCGCCGCCTGCACTGACGGCCGGCGTCACGGCTCGATCACCAGTTCGGCGATGTGGGCGCCGTCCGAGTCGACGTCGATCAGGGTGAAGCGGAAGCGCAGGTCGACGACGCCGCCGGGGAAATCGCCCTCCAGGTGGTGCACGGCGACGTAGTGCCGGTCGTCGACGCGTTCGGTGCCCATGAGTTCGATGGTGTACTTGTACTCGCTGGCCGAGCGGGACAGCCAGGCGCGGATCTCGTCGCGGCCGCGGTAGGTCCTGCCCTCGTCGACGACCACGGCGTCATCGGTGTAGCAGGCCAGCGCGGGGTCCAGGTCGCGGGCGTGGTGGGCGGTCAGGTAGCGGGTGATCACCGCGGGCAGTTCTTCGTCGTTCATGGTTCACACGGTGGGGCCTCCCGTAGGGGGAGGGTCAAATCCGTCGGGCAGAGTGGGGGCATGGTCCGCGGATTGACGATCGGCGAGTTCGCGCAGCTGACGCACCTGAGCGTGCGAACCCTGCGCCGCTACCACGAGTCCGGGCTGCTGGAGCCGGCCTCGGTCGACCCCGGCAGCGGCTACCGCTACTACGCCGGCGAGCAGATCCCCACCGCGCAGGTGATCCATCGGCTGCGCGAGCTGGACGTGCCGCTGGCCGACGTGGCCAAGATCCTGGCGACCGAGGATCCGTCGGAGCGCGCGGACCTGGTGGGCGGGCATCTGCGGCGGCTGGAGGCGGAGCTGGCCCGCACCCGGGCCGCCGTGGTCTCCCTGCGTCAGCTGCTGCGACCCGACGACGGCGGGCTGCCGGTCGAGCTTCGCCCGGTGGCCGCCCGGACCGTCGCCGCGGTCGAGGGTGTGGTCGACCGCGACGACGTCCTTTCCTGGTACGCCGAGGCCATGGCCGAACTCGACGCCGCGCTCGGGGATCGCCCGCCGCTCGGGCCGCCGGGCGGCCACTACGCCAACGAGTTGTTCACCGGTGGCCGGGGCTCGGTGCTGGTCTACCGCCCGGTGGCCGATCCTCCTCGTAACGGCCGCGTGACGCCCGTGAACCTCCCGGCCGCCGAGCTCGCCGTGGTTGTCCACTGTGGACCCCACGACGACATCGACGTCACCTACGGCCGTCTCGGCGCCTGGGTCGTCGAGCATGCCCTGGCCGTCGACGGCCCCGTGCACGAGACCTATCTGGTCGGTCCACGCGACGACCTGGATCCCGCGGCATGGCGCACCGAGATCGGCTGGCCCGTATTCCGCCTCGCCGTGTGAACGCGGTCAGAGCGTCAGCGACCAGCTGTCCAACAACCCCGTGCCTCGACTGCCCCGATCGGTGACCCGCAGCTGCCACTGGCCGCCGGCCGGTGAGGAAAAACTGCTCGCGCTGAACGTTTTCGCGCCGGTCCAGGGCGTGCAGCCGGAGCCGCCGGCGTTCTTGAGCCAGTAGGACCAGCCGTTGGGATCGACGAGGGTGACGGCGAGGTCCTCGGCGCAGGCGTACTGGATCGTCACGCCGACGGTGAGGGTGGCGGCCGCCCGGCCGGTCAAGGTCGACGTGATGGGGCTGGAAGCGGTCTGGTAGCCGCGGATCGGGTAGTCGGTGTCGTTGGTGAGCGTGCGGCCGTCGCCGCCGCCGGGCTGGGTGCGGGCGGCGACAGCGGTGCTCGCGGGCGAGGCATTGCCGGCGGCGTCGCGGGCCTTGACGGTGAAGGTGTAGGCGGTGTCGGGGTTCAGGCCGGTCACGGTCGCGGACGTCTGGGCGACGCTGGCGGCCAGGGATGAGCCGTTGTAGACGTCGTAGCCGGTGACGCCGACGTTGTCGGTCGAGGCGTCCCAGGCCAACGAGACGCTGGTGGCGCTGGTGCCGGTGATCCGGGGACTGCCGGGAACGGTCGGCGGCGTGGAGTCGCTGCCACCGCCGCCGGTCACGAGCGTGAGCTGCCACTTGCCGAGGGCCTCCAGCACCGGCTGGAAGATCGACATGTCGCCGTCGCCCGGGTTCTGCACGCACTGCGACGGCCCGCCGGAGTGCAGCCCGGCCGCCTTGTCGCCGACCAGCCAGCCGCCGCCCGAGTCGCCGCCGAGGGAGCAGGCGGTGGTCCACGTGAGGTCGTCGACGACGTTGCCGCCGTAGTCCACGGACTTGTGCGTGTACTTCACCTCCCCGCACTGCCAGTGCGAGGTGTTGCCGGAGTGGCAGACGCGGTCGCCGACCATGGCGTCGACCGCGCCGGAGACGGTGACGGCGGGCTGGCCCCAGGTGTTGACCACGGGCAAGACGGTCCAGCCCGGCTCGGTGACGGCGACCAGGCCCATGTCGCCCTCGTGCGCGTTGACGCTGTGGGCGCCGCCCACATTGGACGTGCCGACCCGGTTCTGCTGTCCGGACGCGCCGTACGCCGGCTGGTCGACGTCGTTGGTGCAGTGGCCGGCGGTGAGAAAACCCTTGCCGCCGCCGGAATCCATCACTCCGAAGCCGACCGAGCAGTTGCTCTCGCTGCCCGGCCACCAGGGGCTGCCGGTCTGCACGGTGCCCGACTGCGGCCGCGGCGAGGAGTCGGTCCCGGTGATCGTGACGCCCAGATCCCTTGCTTGGTCAAGGAAAATCGCCGTCGCGGCCGTGCTGCGAGTCCGGTCGACCGACACCGTGACGGAGTTGTTCCGGACGTCGACACCCCAGCTGAACACACCTGGCACACCGGCTCCCACCAAGTTCCGGACGGCAGCGGTGGTGCGGTCGAGGTCGTTCTGGCTGTGGGCAACCGTTTGCGCCTCGGCTCCCGCCGCACGGGCCTCGTCGGTGGCGGCCGCAGTCGTCACCGCGACGGCGAGTTTGCCGGCGGCGGCGTCGAACCAGTACCCGGCCGAGTGCGCCCGCACATCCGCCGGCAGGGCCGCCGCGACGCGATGGGCAGCGTCCTGGGCGGCCAATTGGGCCCGGGCTTGGTCGGTTGTCAGCCCGAATGCCGATGCCACGCCATCGATCTCGGCTTGTGGATGCCCGGTGTCGGCGGCCACGCCGTTGGCCCCGGCCTGCGGATCCCCGGCGGAGGCCGCGGCCGGTCCGACGGACAACGCCAGAACCGAACCGGCCAGCGCCGCCGCGCTCGCGATGGACAGCAGTTTCCTACGCCACAGTGCTTTTCCCGCACCCATGGTTTGACCCACCTCTCCGGCTCGCCATTGAGCCACGCCTTGCAAGGTAGGCACGGCAACGGCCCGTGCGAAGGGGATGAGCAGGCCTCGCTGTTCATCCTGTTCACCCCGCCCGCGCCGGGTTGACGGTTAACGAGCGGTCACGCCCATTCCCACCGCAGCCCGAAAGTGCCGGCTCTGCCGTCGAGCACGATCAACCGAGCGGTGTGGGCCGCGCCGATGGAGACGACCGGATCCGGACCGTCGGGGGTGATCTGGTAGCAGCGAACGGGCACGGCGGTCGGGTCGAAAGCGACCTCAAGCACGTACTGGTGCACCGGGTTGGCGAAGCGCCGGGTGCAGTCCACGGTCCGGCGGCCGTCCGCCCCGATGTCCAGCTCGTACTCCACCGCGGTGCGCTGACCGCGGTTCAACGGCTGATCCAGCCACACCTCGCCGACGAGGACCCGACCACGCCGGTCCGTGCACACGCGTCCGACCCGCCCGCCGGAGACCACGCGCAGCTCGGGCACTACCCCGATGTCGTCGCGCATGACGAGGAACCGGTCGATCCCGTCCTTGGTCGCCTCCAGCACGCTCGTCACCCGCACCCGTTGCTCGGCCCCACCCGCGTCGATCCACATCCGTTCGTGCACGCTCACCGTGCGCCGACCCTCGTAGGGAACGCCGATCCGCTCGATCAGCCGCGTGATCGCCGCGTCTCCCGTCGGCCACAGATCGGCCACCGGCAGCGGCGCGGCGCCGACCCTCCCCCGCCGCCGCGGCGCCTCGCGTTCGGCACAGGACAGCAGAGAGCCTTGCGGCACACGGAGAATGTCTTCCAGGGCACGTACGGCCGCCAAGGAGGACAGCCCTTCCGGCCGTCGCAGGCCGCGCGCCCAGTACGACAGGGTCGCCGCGCTCAGCGACACCCCGTGCCCACCCAACCGGTGCGACAGGCCGGCCAGCGTCAGCCCACGGTCCGCTATCGCCTGCCGCAACCGTGCCGCGAACTCCTCCACGCCACGGACCCTAGCCGCCGTGTCGAACGTCTCGTGGCCAGGAGAAGCCGTCGCCGCGCCATGGTCAGGGTCACGAACCGCCGTCCTTGACCCGCTCGTAGTGCCGGGCGACGCGGGCGCGGTTGCCGCAGATGTTGGCGGTGCACCAGATGCGGCGCTTGTTCTCGGCCAGGAACAGCATCGAGCACGTCGGACTGGCGCACCGACGGAGCTGGCCCAGCCGGTCCGCGTCGGCCAGCAGCCCGATGGCCTCGGCGGCGATGAAGGCCAACGCCGGATTGCCGCCGAAGTCGTTGTGCCATCGGGTTTTCGCACTCCCCCAGCCGACCAGCCGCGGACTGGTCGGCACCGAGGCGGCGGTGGCGTTGAGGTCCTCGACCAGGGCCGGATCCAGCTCCTCGCCGGCAAGGTGCGCCTCGAACAACGACCGCAGCACGCCACGCAGCCGTCGGGCGGCGGCGGGGCCGGGCGGGTCGCCAGCGGGGAGCCGCCCGGCCTGCACCTTCCACCAGGCGTTGTACTGCCCGGGGTCGGCGATCAGGTCGGCCGTCAGCGGGTGCGTGTCGACCAGGTCGAGGGCGACCAGCGGCTCCCCGCCCATCGGGAAGCCCGCGGCCTGCACCAGCTCCACTGTCGGACTCATGGTCACGACCCCACTCTATCCATTAGTCGGACGTCAGGAAGCGCCGCATCAGGCCGGCGATCTCGTCCGGCCGCTCGTCCAGGGGAAAGTGGCCGGCCTCCAGCACGTGCACCTCGGCATCCGGCACGTCCCGCCGGTACGCCTCCGTCTCGGCCTGCTGGAAGGACGGGTCGTACCGTCCCCACAGCACCTGCAGCGCCGGCCGGTGCGCCCGCAGCCACTCCTGCCAGGCCGGGTAGCTGGCCACGTTGGTGCGGTAGTCGTAGAACAGGTCGGTCTGGATGTCCCGCTGGCCCGGCCGGTCCAGGAAGGCCTGCTCGTCGGTCCACAGATCCGGGTCGTACGCCTCGACGTTCGGGCTGTGGCCCACGTGCCGCAGCCGCGTGGCGGCCGGGCTGAAGAAGTTCTCCCGCAGCGCCGCCTCATGGGCCGCGCGGTCGGCCCAGAACGCCTTGCGCGTCTCCCACAGCGGCCCGAGGCCGTCCTCGTGCGCGACGGCGTTCTGCACCACGATCGCCCGCACCCGCTCCGGGTGCGCCACCGCCAGCCGGAAGCCGACCGGGCCGCCGTAGTCCTGCACCACCAGCGTGTAGCGGTTCAGCCCCAGCACCTCGGTGAACCGGCCCACCACCTCGGCAAGACGGTCGAAGGTGTAGCCGAAGTCGGCCGGGGCGTCGCTGTGCCCGAAGCCGGGATAGTCCGGCGCCACCAGGTGGAACGCGTCGCCGAGCCGGCTCAGCAGGGGCTCCCACATCCGCGACGAGGACGGGAACCCGTGCAGCAGCAGGAGTGTGGGCGCGTCGACCGACCCCGCCTCCCGGTAGAACACCCGCAGGCCGTCCACCTCGACCGTCCGATAGCCGACGCTCACCGCAGCCTCCCACACCTAACGCATGAACCCTCCCAATACACGTTAGCAGGCGCTGGATATCGACGACTCCGCGGTCTACATGGTCGACTTCGGCGCGCCCGTGGCCTTCGCATCGCGCTGGCCGACAATCGCCTGGACGTGCTGCCGCTCGCCTCCTGATCCCGCCATGACGGTGTCGGGCGTCGGCTCTTGTCGACGCCCGACACCGTTTCGCACGGTCGGGCCCGACGGCGGGGGGACCGACCGGTTCGAACGGGCTGGCACACTGTCCATAAAGCACTGTCCCCTTCGGAATCACTGGGTCAGGGAACGAGATGAGCGTAATCCCGGATCGGCGGAACCGCGCGGAACGGCGTTCGAACGGGCAGCGTTGTCTACCTGACGCCAGCACAGAGGCCGGATTCGATCGCATTCCGGCCCACGCAACGGTCACACCCCGCCAAGGTGGCGGGCTACCATCCCGAGCGGCACAACGCCGTGCCCGGGAGATTCCGCTCCCGGGCACGGCATTCGGTCAGACATGAATGTCACTCACGCCGTGATGTGTGTCCACCCCCAGGAATCGCGGAAGTCACAGTTCGGGTAGGTGCCCAGACAGTCCTCGCCGTAGGCCAAGAACGTGTCGGCAGCGGACCCACGGTGGATCCGAGGCGTCCAGCACTGGACCTGCCCGGGCGCCACGTGGCCATTGCCGCCGGCAGCGTCACAGTTCCACGATCCGGTTCGCACCCCGTTGGTGTAGTGGTACAGGACCGCCTGCCCGTAGTTGCCCGCCGCCATGGGGGCATAGAACTGGACGTAAGCCCAGTAGTAGCTGCCCTGGCGGCACAGCTGCACGGCGCCGACGTGGGCGCCGTTGCCCTGGATATCGATGTAGTGGGCGTCCACCACGGTCCCCGGCCCGGCGGAGTTGTTGCAGTTGGGCGGTGCGGCCGAGGCGCTGCCGGAGAAGCCAATCACTCCGGCCAGGGCCAAGCAGAGGGCCGCGAGCACGGTCCCCCACCGGCGGGTTGCTTTCGTCAACACGAGAATCCCCTTTCGATCGCGGGGCATCACAGTGGTGGGCCGTTCGTGTGAATCTCTTGCAGTGTTTCTGCATGCGCCAGCTCAAACGGATAAGCACTGGGGTCGGGGGGTGGTTCCGGTGGTCGTTCGTCTGCTCGGGGAGGTGGGCGCGCTGGCCGACGGCCGGCCGCTGCCCCTGGGCATCCCGCGGCAACGGTGCGTGCTGACGGCGCTGGCGGTCGACGCCGGGCGGGTGGTGCCGGTGGACCTGCTCGTCGACCGGGTGTGGGGCCCCGACGCCACGCCACGGGCCCGGGCGACGCTGCACAGCTACCTTTCCCGGCTGCGGCGCGTGCTGTCCGCCCTCGACGGCGTGACGATCGACCGCCGGTCGGGCGGCTACGTCCTGCACGCGGAGGTGGACCTGCACCGCTTCCGCGACCTGTGCGCGGCGAGCACCACGGCCGACGATGAGCAGGCGGCCGCACTGCTGACCGATGCCCTGAGCCTGTGGCAAGGGCAAGCGCTGACCGGTCTGGACGGCGAGTGGATCGAGGCCGAACGCGCCCGGCTGGCCCGGGAGCGGCTGACCGCGCAGCACGACCTGGCCGACGCCCGCCTCCGCCTGGGGCATGGCGGGCAGCTGGTGGTCGAGCTGGCCGAGCGGGCCGGCGCGCATCCGCTGGACGAACGGGTGGCGGGCCAGTACATGCTTGCCCTGCACCAGATCGGCCGCACGGCCGACGCCCTGGAGCACTACCGGCAGGTGCGGACCAGGTTGATCGAGGAGCTGGGCACCGAGCCCAACGGCCCGCTCCAGGAGCTGCACGGCCAGGTCCTGACCGGCACTCCCCCACGCACGGAGTCGTTGGCCCCCATGCAGTTGCGGGCCGCGCCGAAGTCGTTCGTGGGCCGCGAGGAGGACCTGAGCCGGCTGGACTCCGGGCTCGACGCCGCGAGGTCGGACGGCACGATGATGCTCACGGCCGTCACCGGCGCCGGCGGCCTCGGCAAGACCTGGCTGGCCCTGCGCTGGGCGCACCGCCAGCTCGACCGGTTCCCCGACGGCCAGCTGTTCGTGGACCTGCGCGGGTTCAGCCCCGACAACGGCCCGATGCTGGCGGCGACGGCGCTGCGCGGGTTCCTCACCGCCCTGGGCGTCGGGGCGGGAGCCATGCCGCCCGACGAACACGCCCGGTCCGCGCTGTTCCGTAGCCTCACCGCGTCTCGCCGCATGCTGGTGGTGCTGGACAACGTCGCCAACACCGAGCAGATCATCCCGCTGCTGCCCGGCGGCGAGGCGTGCGCTGTCGTCGTGACCAGCCGCAACCGCCTCACGGGCCTGGTCACCACCCACGATGCCCGCCGCGTGCCGCTGGAGGTGCTCTCCGACGACGAGGCCCGCGGCCTGCTGGCCGTGCGCCTCGGGCCGAGCCGGGTGCACGCCGAGCGCGCGGCGGTCGACGAGCTGATCGACCGCTGCGGCGGCCTGCCGCTAGCCCTGAGCATAATCGCCGGCCGCGCCGGCCTTTCGCTGTCCGCTGCCGCCTCTGAGCTGCGGGAATCGGGCCTGGACGGCCTGGCCGACGACGATCCGTCCGCGAGCCTGCCCACGGTGCTGTCCTGGTCGTACGAGGCGTTGACCGAGGAGCAGGCCGAAGCGTTCGGACTGCTGGCTATAGCGCCCGGACCGGACATCAGCCTGCTCATGGCGGCCAACCTGATCGGGCTGTCGCCCGGCCGTGCTCAACGGGTGCTGCGCGGCCTGGAGCAGGCGTCGCTGCTGGACCAGGACTCGCGTGGCCGATACCGGATGCACGACCTGATCCGTGCTTACGGCACACAGCGCGCATCCGACACCGCACAGGCACAACACCGCCTGCTCGACCACTGCGCGCACACCGCTCACCGCGCCGGCCTGCTGCTGGACGCTCATCGTGGGCCGACCAGACTTGCTCCGCCCACCCCTGGCCCCCACGTCCAGGAGCTGCCCGACGCCCGGGCGGCGATGCTGTGGTTCAACGCCGAGCGCCCCACGCTGCTCGCCGCCCAACATCTCGCGGCGAGGCTGGGCCGCCACCACACCGTGTGGTGGCTGGCGATGTCGCTGGACACCTTCCTACAGCGGCGGGGCCACCGCCACGACCGGCTCGCCGTCTGGCGGGCAGCGTCGAGCCTGCCCACCCCCGCCACCCTCCGGCACCTCGGCCAGGCCTGCGCCGCCGTGGGCCGACACGAAGAAGCCCTGGCCCACCTCCGGCAGGCCCTCGACCTCGCGGCCGACAACCCGTACGAGCTGGCCCACGCCCACCAGACCATCGCCCGCCTGTTGGACGACCATCAGGCGTTGCGTCACGCCCAAAAGGCATTACACCTCTTACAACGCCTCGAAATGCCCCTGTGTGTGGCCCACGGGCACAACGCGATCGGCTGGCACACGGCCCGTCTCGGCGACCACGACGCCGCCCGCCGCCACTTCCACGCCGCGCTCGCCCTGCACCGCGAGCACGGCAACGCCGCCGGTGAGGCCATCAGCCTCGACCGGCTCGGCACCCTCGAACACGAACGCGGCCGCCACCACGCGGCCATCGACCACTACCGGCAGGCCCTGGCCCTGCGCCGCCACCTCGGCAACAGCCACGAGTACGCCAGCACCCTCGACCGCCTCGGTCCCCCGCACGCCGCCCTCGGCCAGCACGACCAGGCCCGCGCGCTGTGGCAGGAGGCGCTGCGCCTGTACCGGCGTCAGGGGCGCGACGCGGACGCCGCTCAGGTGCAGCGGCGGCTCGGCTTCTGACTAGGGGGGTGGGGTTAAGTCCCTCAGGGCCGGTCCGGGGGATCTTCCCGATGTGCCGACGAGGCCTCGTCTCTAGCGTTGATCTCACCAAAGACGACGGATTCTCGGAGGTCAGGCCATGTTCACCAAGGTGTCGACGCTCACCCCGCTCGCTTCCCGCCCCACCGCTGCCGCCGCGGTCGAGATCTCCGGGCTGCGCAAGCAGTTCGACGACCAGGTCGTGGTGGACGACGTCGCCTTCCAGGTGCGCGCCGGGACCGTCACCGGCCTGGTCGGCAGCGGCAAGACGACGGTGCTGGCCATGGTGGCGGGGGTGCTGCCGCCGGACGAGGGCGCCGTCCGCGTGTTCGACGTCGACCTGTGGGAGGACCGGCAGCGGGTGATCCGGTCGGTGGCCAACACGCCGCTGGACGGCAGCGGGCCGCGGGGCGACCTGACGGCGTGGGCGACGCTGACCAGCGCCGCCAAGGGGCTCGACCCCGAGGAAGTGGTGGTCCGGACCTGGGACCTGCTCACATTGACCGGCTTGGCCGAGCAGACCATGGCCCGGGTCTCGGACCTCACGGCGGGGATGCGCAGCCGGCTGATGCTGGCCCGCGCCCTGCTGGGCCGCCCCGCGCTGCTGGTGCTCGACGAGCCCTTCCGTGACGCCGACGAGGAGTCCGCGCTGACGATTCGGTTGGTGCTGGAGCGTTTCGTCGCCGAGGGCGGCACGGTCGTGCTGTCCGGCCCGCACCCGCACGGCCTGTGCGACGAGGTGCTGGACCTGGGCTGAGGCCGGCCCGCGTCGCCACGGACCGGCCCCAGGCTCCCGGGGTCAGCTCGACACGGTCTCCCGCTCCTTCTCCACCACCGGTTCGGCGCCCGGCAGCGGGTGGCTGCGCTCCAGCGCGGCGCCTTCGACGTCCACGTTGGGCAGCAACCGGTCCAGCCAGCGGGGCAGCCACCAGACCGCCTTGCCGGTGAGGTGCATCAGCGCCGGCACCAGCAGCATCCGCACCACGAAGGCGTCGAACAGCACGCCGACGGCAAGGCCGAGGCCCAGCGGCCGAACCAGGGTCAGCTCGGAGAAGACGAAACCGCCGAACACCGCCACCATGATGATCGCGGCCGCGGTGACCACGGCCCGCCCGTTGCGCAGGCCGGCGGTGATGGCCGCGCGGGCCGGCACGCCGTGCACGTACGCCTCACGCATGCCGGACACCAGGAACAGCTGGTAGTCCATGGCCAGGCCGAACAACACGCCCATCAGGATGATGGGGGCGAAGTCCAGCACCGGCCCCGGATCGTGCACGCCGAAGACCGTCGACAGCCAGCCCCACTGGTAGACCGCGACGACCACGCCGAACGCGGCGAACAGCGACAGCACATAGCCGGCGGTGGCGATCAGCGGCACCAGCAGCGACCGGAACACGATGATCATGATCAGCAGCGACAGGCCGACCACCACGATCAGGTACACGGGCAGCGCGTCGGACAGCTTGTCCGAGACGTCGATGTTGGCGCTGGCCGAGCCGGCGACGCCGAGCGTGATGCCGCCGGGTTGCGTCGGCAGCGCACGCAGCCGGGCCACCAGGTCCGCGGTGGACACACTGGTCGGGCCGTCGGCCGGAACCACCTGGAAGGCAAAGAAGTCCTTGCTGTCGGCCACCGCCGCCGGGGCCACCGCGACCACGTCCGGCTGCTGGCTCAGCACACGGGCGATGTCGACCTGGGTGGCCAGCACGTCATCGGCGGCGACCGGCTTGGGCGTCTGCGCGGTGATCAGCAGCGGACCGTTGACGCCGGTGCCGAACTTGTCGGCGACCGTCTTGAACGTCCGGTAGGCGGTGGAGTTCGTGTCCTGGGCGGAGCCGTCGGGCAGGCCCAGCCGCATCGACAGCGCGGGCGCGGCGACCACCAGCAGGGCCGCGATCGCCAGCCCCGCCGTCACGATGGCGCGCCAGGTCGGCATCGGCTTCGGGGCAGCCTCGGCGTGCTCGTCCCTGCCGATCGCGGCCCGCATCCGCTTGGTGAGCAGGCGCGGCCCGACCATCCGCAGCAGCGCCGCCGGCAGCGTGATCGCGACCAGCACGGCGACGGCCACGCAGACCGCGCCGACGTCGCCCATCACGCTCAGGAACGGGATCCCGGTGACGTTGAGCGCCAGCAGCGCGACGATGACCGTGGCGCCGGCGAAGACCACCGCGCCGCCGGCGGTGCCGTTGGCCAGGCCGATCGACTCGTGCACGTCCATGCCCGCGCGCAGCTGCCGTCGATGCCGGTTGACGATGAACAACGAGTAGTCGATGCCGACGGCCAGGCCGAGCATCAGGCCCAGCACCGGCGTCACCGAGGCCATGTCGACCACGCCGGAGAACGCCATCGCGCCGGCCACACCGA
Organism: Kutzneria sp. NPDC051319; assembly: GCF_040682195.1. NCBI lineage: Bacteria > Bacillati > Actinomycetota > Actinomycetes > Pseudonocardiales > Pseudonocardiaceae > Kutzneria > Kutzneria sp. NPDC051319. The sequence goes on from NZ_JBFBAM010000113.1 coordinate 17,816, forward strand.
CGCCGACGCCGATCAGCGAGGAGATCAGCGGCAGCACGGTGGCCAGCAGCGTGCGGAGCATGAGCAGCAGCACCAGGGCCGCCACGATCAGGCCGGTGATCTCACCCGGACCCATCAAACCGTTGGTGGACTGCGCGATCTCCGACGAGTAGTCGACCGTCACGCCCCGGATCGCCGCGGCGTCCAGCTTGTGGGCGACGCTGTCCTTGGCTTCCTGAGGGAGCGAGAACTGGTCGTCGGAGAACATCACGACGCCGGTCGCGGTGGTGCCGTCGGTGGAGACCGTGCGGATCTTGGAGGAGAAGTCGAGCAGCTGCTTGCCCTGCTCCAGCGGCTTGGACTTGGTGGCGATCTGCGCCTCGCCGGCGTCCAGCTGCTTGGTCTGCGCGTCGAGCTGGGCCTGCTGCTGGTTGATCTGCGCGAGCGCGGCCGGGTTGCCCGCGGCGGCGGTCTTCGCGGCGGTCAGCTGCTGCTGCGCGGCGGCGATCTGCTGGCGTCCGGCCGCGATCTGCGCCTTGCCGTCGTCGACCTGCTTCTGCCCGTCGGCTAACTGCTTGCGCTGGTCGGAAAGCTGCTGCTGCACCGTGAACGGGTCGACGACGTCCCGCACCCGGTCATGTCCCTTGAGACCGGCCAGCAGGTCGCTGACCCCCTTCTGTTGCTCCGCCGTGAACGGCTTGCCGTCCTTGGTCTGGAACACGACCGTGCCGGCGACGCCGGCCAGGTTCGGCAGCTTCTGCGCCAGCTGCGCCGTCACGGCGGCGGTCTGCGTGCCCGGGATGCTGAAGGTGGAGGCCAGGGTGCCGCCCGCGGTCAGGAAGGCGACCACCGCGGTGGCCAGGGCCAGTATCCAGAAACCCAGCACTCGCAACGGATTTCGGGCCGCGAAACGGCCGAGTCGGTACAACAACTGCGCCATGGTGGTGCTCCGGTGTGTGATCGTGAGGGAGTAAACGGCTCAGCCGAGGGCCAGGAACCCGGCGCGGACCTGGAGGACGAGGCGGTCGAACAGCTCGGACCACAGCCGGCGGGTCTGCGGCGAGTCCTCCAGCCCGGCCCGTTCGGTCCAGTGCTTCTGCAGCACCATCAGGCCGCCGAGCAGGCTCGACACCAGCAGCTCGACGTCGAGCGGCGGCACGTCCGGATGCCGGTGTCGGGCCGTGGCCATGAGGTTCTCGCTGACGCTGAACACCGTGTCGCGCACGATCGCCAGCACCCGCGTGTCCTGGTGCCCCATCGGGCCCAGGACGAGGGTCAGCCGGATCATCGCCCCCAGCAGGTCGATGGATCGCAGCATGGTGACCACGTCGTCCAGCAGCGCCTCGTGCGCGCTGCCGCCGGTCGGCGCCGGGCCGTCACCGACGGTGAGACTGTCGATGACGTCGCCGAGCATCTCGGTGCCGACCGCGATGAGCAGTTCCTCGGTGGAGTGGAAGTAGTTGAACACCGTCCGGCGCGACACCTCCGCCCGCGCCGCCACGTCGTCCGCCGACAGGCCCTCGACCCCGCGCTCGGCCAGCAGTTCCGTCGCCGCGCCGACGATCCGTCGGCGTCGACGCTCCATGCTGGCCGCCTCGCGGCCCTCAAGTGCCCGTGCCATGCCTCTTACACTATGTGCAATTCTGCACTTTGTGCAGAACTGGGGGCGTGGGTCCGGTCACATCCGGTGAGAACGGCATCGGGCAAACATTGCGGTGCCGACCACAATGCCCGCGACCCCGACCCCGGGCCATCGTTGCCGGCATGACGGAGGCAGGGGGCGCGCAGGTGCGGGTGGAGCTGACGCTCGTGCCGAGCACCGTGCCCATTCAGGGGTGGGCACGGGACGCCGGGGGCATCGCGCACGCGTTCACGGGCTGGCTTGAGCTGCTCGAATTTCTGGACCAGGCACGTATCAGCGGGCCTGCTCGCGCATCCGCACATCAAACCGCAGTGGAAGGGGAAGCGCCATGACATCGCCGGGGGCACGGCAAGCGCAGCAGAACTACCAGCAGCAGGTGCAGAACAACAGCGCCACGTTCCGACGCAACGCGGCGCACCACGCCAGCACCCGCCGGCGTGGGCCGATGGGCCCGATCCGGGCGCTGCTGGGCCTGGTCTTCTCGCTGATCTTCGTGGCGATCGCGGTCGGAATCTTCCTCATGATCCTCAACGCCGCCCAGCCCGAGCTGCTCGACCAGGCCAAGACCTGGCTCGGCCGGACCTTCTGAGCCGCGAGGAGACTGGGGTGAGCACCTATCGCATGGCCGGTGGACAGGGGCGTGGTCTCTCGTCCGTCACGACGACGACCGAAGGCTGGGCGATCCAGCTCGCCCCCAGGCTCTTCGCGCCGCCGGCGCGGTGGGGGTGGCAGGCCGCGGCGGTGGTGCCGGCGCCAACGAC
>NZ_JBFBAM010000114.1:0-20009 GCF_040682195.1 Kutzneria sp. NPDC051319
GACCATTCCTCCACTCCGAGTGGAGGAATGGTCCCTTCCGAACTTCACAAAACGTGAGATCAGTTCGCGTGGAGGGCGGCGTTGAGCTCGATGCCCTGGCCCTTGCGGGCCTTGACCTCGACGACGCCGGTGGTGGAGTTGCGGATGAACAGCAGGCCGGACCGGCCGGCGAGCTCCAGGGCCTTGACCACCGAGCCGGAGGGCAGGGTGACCTTGGTGCCGGCGGTGACGTAGAGGCCGGACTCGACGACGCAGTCGTCGCCGAGGGGGATGCCGATGCCGGCGTTGGCCCCGATCAGGCAGCGCTCGCCGAGGGAGATGACCTCCTTGCCGCCGCCGGAGAGGGTGCCCATGATCGAGGCGCCGCCGCCGACGTCGGAGCCGTCGCCGACGACGACGCCGGCGGAGATGCGGCCCTCGACCATGGAGGTGCCGAGGGTGCCGGCGTTGAAGTTGACGAAGCCCTCGTGCATGACGGTGGTGCCGGCGGCCAGGTGCGCGCCGAGGCGGACGCGGTCGGCGTCGGCGATGCGGACGCCGCTGGGCAGCACGTAGTCGACCATGCGCGGGAACTTGTCCACGCCGTACACGGTGACGAGCCCGCGGGCGCGCAGCCGCAGCCGGGTGGCCTCGAAGTCGGCCACCGCGCACGGCCCGAAGTTGGTCCACACGACGTTGGCCAGCTTGCCGAAGATGCCGTCGAGGCTGAGGCCGTGCGGCTTGACCAGGCGGGACGAGAGCAGGTGCAGGCGGAGATACACGTCATGGGTGTCGACCGGCGCGGCGGACAGGTCCTCGATCACCGTCTCGACCCGGACCACGGTCACGCCACGGGCCTTGTCCTCGCCGAGCACGTCGGCGAAGTCGGGCTGGTCGGCGGCGGGGGAGTCGAGGGTCGGCGACGGGTACCAGGTGTCCAGGACGGTTCCGTCGGCGGCGATGGTGGCGAGGCCGGTGCCGTAAGCGCTGGTGGTCACGGCACAACGGTAACGTGCCGGTCGTGACGACAAGCCTGGACCTGACCGCCGATCCCGTCGAGCTGACCGCTGCCCTGGTGGACGTGCCGAGCGTCTCCGGCGACGAGGAAGCGCTGGCCACGGCCGTCAAAGCGGCGCTGGACAAGCAGGCCCCGCACCTGGAGATCAAGGTGTCCGGGAACACGGTGATGGCCCGCACGAACCTGGGTCGGCCGTCCCGCGTGGTCCTGGCCGGCCACCTCGACACGGTGTCGATCAACGACAATCTGCCGTTGCGCCGCACGGGTTCGGACGACGATCTTGTGCTGCACGGCTGCGGGGCCGTCGACATGAAGGGCGGCGACGCCGTCTTCCTGCACCTGGCCGCGACCATCGCCGAGCCGGTGCACGACCTCACCTTCATCTTCTACGACTGCGAGGAGATCGAGGCGACCCGCAACGGGCTGGGCCGCATCGAGCGGGAGCTGCCGGAGTGGCTGCTGGGCGACCTGGCCATCGTGGGCGAGCCGTCCAACGGCGTGATCGAGGCCGGCTGCCAGGGAACGCTGCGGATCGAGTTGCGCACCAAGGGAATCCGCGCCCACACGGCCCGGGCCTGGATGGGCGAGAACGCCATCCACGCCATGAGCGGGGCGCTGCACAAGCTGGACCTGTACGAGCCGCGGCAGGTGGACATCGACGGCTGCCACTACCGCGAGGGCCTGCAGGCGGTGAAGATCACCGGCGGCGTGGCCGGCAACGTGGTGCCGGACGAGTGCGTGCTGACGATCAACCACCGCTTCGCCCCGGACCGCAGCGCCGAGCAGGCGGTGGAACACCTTCGGCCGCTGTTCGAGGGCTACGAGCTGACCGTCGTCGACGCGGCCGAGGGCGCGCTGCCCGGTCTGTCCGCGCCGACGGCCCGCGAACTGGTCGAGGCCGCGGGCGGCACGCCCGTGGCCAAGCTGGGCTGGACGGACGTGGCGCGGTTCGCGGCGCTGGGCATTCCGGCGGTGAACTTCGGCCCGGGCGACCCGACGTTGGCCCATACCCAGCAGGAGAACGTGGCCGCCGAACAGATCGCGCGGTGCGAGCGGGTGCTGCGCCGCTTCCTGAGTAGGGTTTCATGATGAACGAGAACCAGGAGCAGCCGCTCAACGAGCGGCAGCGTGGGCCGGTGACGCTGCGCCGGGACCGCTCCAGCGACTCCACCACCACGGACCAGCGGCTGCTGGACTCCCGCGGCCCGTCCGACTGGGTGCACACCGACCCGTGGCGGGTGCTGCGGATCCAGGCCGAGTTCGTGGAGGGCTTCGGCGCGCTGGCCGAACTGCCCAAGGCCGTCACGGTGTTCGGCTCCGCCCGCACCAAGCAGGACCACCCGGACTACGAGACCGGCCGCAAGCTCGGCGGCGCGCTGGCCGAGGCCGGCTTCGCCGTGATCACCGGCGGCGGCCCGGGCTCGATGGAGGCGGTCAACCGCGGCGCCTCGGAGGCCGGTGGCTACTCCGTCGGGCTGGGCATCGAGCTGCCGTTCGAGCAGGGCCTGAACCCGTGGGTCGACCTCGGCGTCAACTTCCGCTACTTCTTCACCCGCAAGACCATGTTCATCAAGTACGCCCAGGCGATCATCTGCCTGCCCGGCGGCTTCGGCACCCTGGACGAGCTGTTCGAGGCGCTGACCCTGGTGCAGACCAAGAAGGTCACCAAGTTCCCGGTCGTCCTGTTTGGACGGTCCTACTGGCAGGGCCTCTACGACTGGCTACACGATTCGGTGGAAGGCGGCGGCAAGATCGGGGCCAAGGACATGAAGCTGCTACATCTGACGGACGACATCGACGACGCCGTCCGTGTGGTCCAGGACGCCTATCGGGCGTGGGAGCAGGTGCACTGATTCCCGACTTTCGGACCTGACGGCCGGCACGCGGCACCCCCTTGAATGGGCGGGGTCGGCTGATCAGGAGGGAAGCCATGGTGGGACGTTCGGTCAAGTCCGCGGGTGTGCTGGTGGTCGGGGCCGCGCTGGCGCTGGGTGGCGTCGTCGCCGCCCCCGCCGTCGCAGCGCCCGCCCCGGGCCAGCACAGCTTCAGTGCGGCGGCGCGGTCCTTCGTGGGCGCGGACACCGTGGAGCAGAAGGTGCAGCGAATGGAGGCCGCGCTGGCCGCGCTGCCCCGGCTGGCCACCGCCTACGACGTGAAGCCGTTGTGGGACAAGGGAACCGATGGCACGGGCATCACCGTGGCCACGCTGGTCTCCTTCGGTGACAAGGCCATCCAGTCGGTCATCGACTCCTACGACCAGCGCAACGGCCTGCCCAAGGCCAACGTGCAGATCCTCGAGCCGGTCGGCCACGTGCCCGGCTGCCGCGACTCCGGCGTGGACACCGCGACCTGCCAGTCCTGGGGCGGCGAGACCGACCTGGACGTGGAGATGATCCACACCCTGGCGCCGGGCGCGAAGATCGTCGTCATCGCCACGCCGGTGGCCGAGACCGAGGGCATCGACGGCCTGCCGGAGATGATGCGGGCGGTGGACTACGCGACCGCCAACAAGTCCGCGGACATCATCTCCATGAGCTTCGGCACGGCCGAGGACAACTTCGACTCCACCAGCCAGATCACCGGCCTGGACCCGTCTCTGCAGCGGGCCAGCGCCGCCGGCATCACGTTCACCGCCTCCTCCGGCGACTCCGGGGCCACCAACCACAAGAAGGCCGGCGGCTACTTCTCCACCCGCACCGCCAGCTGGCCGGCGGCCGACCCGAACGTGACCGCCGTCGGCGGCACGAACTCGGTGAGCGGCAAGCCGAACACCACGCTGTGGGCGGACTCCGGCGGCGGACTGTCCAAGGTGTACAACCGTCCGAGCTGGCAGGACAGCGTCTCGACGATCACCAAGAGCACCAAGCGGTCCTTCCCCGACGTGGCCATGGAGGGCACCAGCGGCACCTCCGAGTCCTCGCCGCTGTTCGCCGCCGTGCTGGCGCTGGCCGCGCAGGCCAAGGGCGGCCGCCTCGGCCAGGTCAACACCGCGCTCTACGGCGGCAAGGTCACCGGCTTCGTCGACGTGACCAGCGGCAACAACAGCTACAACGGTGTCACCGGCTACTCGGCGGCCAAGGGCTTCGACATCGTGTCCGGCTGGGGCACCCTCGACGCCGCCAAGTTCGTCCCGTCCCTGGTGGCAGCACTGCACTGAGCGTAATTCCCAACATGCAGGGAAGGACGCCTTACCCGCGTTCAACGAGGGTAAGGCGTCCTTCCCTGCATGAAAAACGGTGACTAGGAGTGATGATGCGGGGTAGAGGTCTGGCGGTTGTGGTGGGGGTGGCGTTAGCCGCGACCACGGTGGCGGCGGCGCCGGCGGAGGCGGGGCAGCAGCCGCGGGCGGCGCAGCAGGCGCACCACATGTTCAGCGCGGCGGCGGCGTCGTTCATCGGCGCGAGCACGGTGCAGCAGAAGGTGGATCGCCTCTCCGCGGCGGCGGCCGGGCTGCCGCGGCTGGCCAACGCGTACAACGCGCCGACGCTGTGGAACCAGGGCGTGACGGGTGCCGGGGCGACGGTGGCGACGCTGGTGTCCTACGGCGACGCGGACATCAAGGCCGTGATGGACGCCTACGACCAGCGCTACGGCCTGCCGCCGGCCGACATCTCGGTGATCACGCCGGCCGGCGCGGTGCCGGGCTGCGCGGATTCGGGCGTGGACACCGGCACCTGCCAGGGCTGGGGCGGCGAGACCGACCTGGACGTGGCCATGTTCCACACCATCGCACCGGCCGCGAAGATCGTCATCGTGGCCACGCCGATCGCCGAGACGCAGGGCTTCACCGGCCTGCCGGAGATGATGGCCGCGGTCGACTACGTGGCCAAGCACAAGCTGGTCGACGTCATCTCGATGAGCTTCGGCACGGCCGAGGACACCTTCCCGTCGGTCGACTCGGTCAAGAGCCTCGACCCGGCGCTGGAGCGGGCCAGCAGGGCCGGCATCACGCTGGTCGCCTCCTCGGGCGACTACGGCGCCACCAACCCGGTGCTCGTCGGCGAAGGCACGTTCCCCTACCGCGCGCCCAGCTGGCCGGGCTCCGACCCCAACGTCACCTCGCTCGGCGGCACGGTGCTGTCCACCGACGCCAACGGCAACCGGACCTCGCCCGACGCCCTGTGGCCTCGGTCCGGCGGCGGCGTCTCCAAGACCTACGCCCGGCCGTCCTGGCAGAACTCGGTGAAGTCCAGCACCGGCAGCAAGTTCCGCTCGTTCCCGGACATCACCATGGAGGGCATCCAGGGCACCTCGGAGTCGGCCCCGCTGTTCGCGGGTGTGCTGGCGCTGGCGGTGCAGGCCAACGGCGGGCACTCGCTGGGTCAGATCAACCCGGCGCTGTACGGGAAACTCGGCCCCAAGGCGGCCAAGTCCGGCATCGTCGACGTGACCAGCGGCGACAACAGCTACGGCGTGGTCACCGGCTACACCGCGGCGGCCGGCTTCGACACCGTGTCCGGCTGGGGCACGCTCGACGCCGCGAAGTTCGTGCCGGCGCTGGTGAAGGCCGTCAGGTAGCGCTATAAAGCCAGAAGGCGGGGGCTCCCGCGCCGGGGCCCCCGCCTTCCGCTGTTCCTAGCTGACCGGAACCGTCAGCGTGCCGGACAGCGAAACCGTGCTGCCGAGCTTGCTGGACGACAGGTAGCGCGGGTCGACGGTGTCGACGACCAGCGCGAGATGGTGCCCCGCCGGCACATTCCAGGCGATGGGCTCCAGACCGAGGTCGATGGTGCGGGCCACGCCCGGAGTCGCGCCCAGCACCGAGTACGGCTTGTGCGTGATCAGCGATCCGAGCCCCAGCGGACCCACGTCGTAGAGGTACGCGAACAGCGTCGTGTCGGCGGCGCTGGGCGTGACGGTCAACTGCGCGTGCGGTGTGCCGTTGACCTCAAAACCTTGGGTGGCAACGGGTCCCGACCACACGCCGGCCGCGGCCCGGGAGACCAGCGGCATCGAGACGCCGTTGGGAATGCCCAGGTAACCCTGCAGGATCCCGCTCACGAAGACGACTCCGCTGTCGGCGACGGTGTCCACTCCGGCCGCGAACTTGTTGCTGCTCAACGGAATCGTCTGCTGCTGCCACGGCCACGACTCGGAACCCTGCCAGCCGCCGCCGTTGGCCGGCTTGACCTGGATCGAGTGCTCCCGGTCGATGCCGTTGTCCACCCCGAGCAGGTAGTGGTCGAACCAGCGGTCGGCCGCGTCCCAGATCTCGTTGGGCAGGCCGGCCGCGCCGAAGACCTCGGGCGTGGCGTGATCGCCCGGGGTCAGCATCAGCCGCTTCGGGCCGGTCAGCTTGCCGAAGAAGTCGACGAGCTGGCTGGGCGGGAACAGCGAGTCCTCCCAGGCGTTCGCCATCATCACGGCGGTGCCGTGCTGGTTGATGGCGTCGACCTTGGTGGCGGCGGAGCGCACCGGGGCGATCGGCAGCGCGTCGGCGAACTTGCCGGCGAGATAGGCCTTTTCGGCGTTCTGGAGATCCGGTCCGGGTCGGCCGGTCAGGTGCCCGGCGGCCAGCAGCAGGTCGACGCCCGCCGCGCTGACCGTCTGGTTCGGATACAGCGAGGCGGCCAGGTCGGACCAGCCGCTCAGCGACACCGCGGCGCGGACCCGCGGGTCGGCGGCGGCGGTGAGCAGGCTGATGCCGGCCCCGTAGGAGATGCCGGCCATGCCGATACGCGACGGGTCGGCGTTCGTGTTGGCCAGCGCCCAGTCGATGACCTTGCTGGCGTCGGCCACGTCCTTGGGCCCGGCCACCTCGATCTGGCCGGCCGAGTCCCAGAAGCCGCGGGCGGTGTAGCTGACCACCACGTAGCCCGACTGGTACGCGAGTTTCGCGGCCGCGCCGACGTACTCGATGTCCAGCGCGCCCCAGCTGCTCGGCATGACCAGCAGCGGGAACGGCCCGTCACCGCGGCCGGTCGGCCGGATCACGAACGCGCCGAGCGGGTCGCCGCCGTCGCCGGGGATGGACTGATAGGTGGTGCTGAAGCCGGCGGCCGGGGCCGCCGCCGCGGTGCCCGACAGGCCGACCAGCGCTAGCAGCACAGCCAGCAGGGTCGCCATTGACCTGCGCACTTGCCCTCCAGAGTGACCTCGGTCACGACTTGGTTACTCGGCAGTAAACTTGGACCTACTCTGGAGTAGCAATGGACTGTGACATGCGTCACGGCCAAACGGCGGTATCACCACCCTGTGGTGACACCGCCATTCGGTCATGCGTCGAGCGTCATCGCTCAGTGGTTGCCGACGCCGCCGGAGTTGCCGCCGCCGACGGTGTTGCCGGAACCGCCGTTGCTGTTCCCGTTGCCGCCGTTGTTGTTGTCCCCGATGTTGTTGCCATTGCCGCCGATGTTGCCCTGGCCGGCGTTGTTTCCCCCACCGGAGTTGATATTGCCGCCGTTGTTGTTGCCCGGGTGCCAGCGGCGCGGTTCGAGCAGCGTCCGCTCCGACGTGATGGACGCCGGCACGACCACCCGGTGTGAACGGTGGTTGCCGATACCGCCGGAGTTGCCGCCGCCGACGGTGTTGCCGGAACCGCCGTTGCTGTTGCTGTTACCGCCGTTGTTGTTGTCGCCTATGTTGTTGCCGTTGCCGCCGACATTGCCGCTACCGGCGTTGTTGCCGGCGCCGCCGTTGTTGTTGCCGGGGCCACTGGAAAGGCTGCGGCCGAAATACGGGTTCTCCGGAAGGTTGACCGCGGCCGGGCTCACGCCGTGGCCGTTGCCCATGCCGCCCGAGTTGCCGCCGCCGACGGTGTTGCCCTCGCCGCCGTTGCTGTTCCCGTTTCCGCCGTTGTTGGCGGAACCGATGTTGTTGCCGTTGCCGCCGGTGTTCCCGGAACCGGAGTTGTTGCCGCCGCCGACATTGGTGTTGCCGGGACCGGCAACCGGCGCCGAGTCCGACCGGAGGAAGTCTGCGAAGGGGACCGAGGCCGCCTGGGCGAGCTTGGTCAGGCCGTTGTGCGCGCCGCCGGCGTTGCCGCCGCCGACCGTGTTGCCGGCCCCGCCGTTGCTGTTGCCGTTGCCGCCGTTGTTGTTGTCGCCGATGTTGTTGCCGTTGCCGCCCACATTTCCGCTACCGGCGTTGTTGCCGTTCCCGCCGTTGACGTTGCCGGTCGGCACCACGTTCTGGCTCAGGACATTGACGTTGGAAACGAGTGGCTGTTGGAAAAGAGGGTTGTCAGCCGGTGCCTCCGCCGCGAATGCCGGTGCCCCGATGACCAGCATTCCGGTGGCGGTGACCGCCACGACAAGTGCCTTCTTGGCCACGGTCTCTCCTTATTGATCTTGTGTTGTGCGCCGCGGCATCGAGCGGAAGTGCGCCCCCTCCAGCTCGTGGATCGCCTCGGCCCGACCGAGGCTAGCCCGGCAAACGGAGATCTCACGGGCCGTGCCCTCGTTCGGGTGGACCAATTTCCGGTAATCGGTATCACCCGGCGGTGTCGATTGACTAGGCCGAATGGGTAAAAGCGCGGGTGGGGGACCCGGGTGGAATACCCGGCCGGGGGACAACGGCGGACATGATCATCCGGCCGCGATTTGCCCTCTCTTCGACCCCTGTGGCATACAGGAAGGTCGCCGCGTTGTGGGAGCAGTTATTTGTTCCGGCAACAGTGATAGACATTACTCCAAACAGGTGGATCGGGCCCGTCGTGGCACGATGACCGTTGTGCGACCGTTGCGATTCGGGACCAGGCAGGTCGGCGCGGACCGCGCGCTGGTCATGGCCATCGTCAACCGGACGCGCGACTCCTTCTACGACCGCGGCGCCACCTTCGCGGTGGACGCCGCGATGGCCGCCGTGGACGTGGCCGTCGCCGACGGCGCGGACATCATCGACATCGGCGGCGTGCGCGCCGGCTCGCAGGGCGAGACCGTCGACGCCGCCGAGGAAGCCCGCCGCGTGGTCCCTTTCGTGGCGGCAGTTCGCGAGCGCCACCCGGACGTCGTGATCAGCGTGGACACCTGGCGGCACGAGGTCGCCGCCCAGGTCTGCCGCGAGGGCGCGGACCTGATCAACGACACCTGGGCCGGCGCGGACCCGCGGCTGGCCGAAATCGCGGCGGAGCACGGCGTCGGCATCGTCTGCTCGCACACCGGCGGCCTGCCGCCGCGCACCGATCCTTTCCGGCCGCGCTATCGGGACGTGGTGGCCGAGGTCGCCGAGGAACTCGCCGCCGCGGCGGAACGCATGGTGGCGCTGGGCGTGCCGGCCGACGGCGTGCTCATCGACCCGACCCACGACTTCGGCAAGAACACCTGGCACGGACTGGAACTGCTGCGCCGGGTGGACGAACTCGTCGGCACCGGATGGCCGGTGCTGATGGCGTTGTCCAACAAGGACTTCGTCGGTGAGACGTTGGGCGTCGGCCTGGAGGAGCGGGTCGACGGCACGCTGGCCGCCACCGCCGTCGCGGCCTGGAGCGGCGCTCGGGTGTTCCGTGCGCACCAGGTCAGGCAGACCCGGCAGGTGCTGGACATGGTCGCGAGCATCGCCGGCACCCGGCCGCCGGCTGCCGTGCTGCGGGCGCTGGCCTGATGCTGGCGGCCACCGAGCGGTGGTTCCGCGAGCGCACCTGGCAGGAACCCGGGTGGACGGTGCCGGAGCTGGTGCGCGCCAAGGGTGATCGCACCGTGAGCGTGGTGCTGCCCGCATTGGACGAAGAGGGGACGGTCGGCCGTGTGGTGGCCGCCGTTCGGCCGCTGCTGGGCTCGCTGGTGGACGAACTGGTCGTGATCGACTCCGGTTCGACCGACCGGACCGTCGAACAGGCGCGAGCCGCCGGCGCGCGGGTGGTGCTGCGCACCGATGTCCTGCCCGAGCTGGAACCGTTACCGGGCAAGGGAGAAGTCCTCTGGCGCTCGCTGGCCGCGACCACCGGGGACCTTGTCGTGTTCCTCGACTCCGACCTCGTCGACCCGGATCCGGCCTTCGTGCCGGCGCTGCTCGGCCCGCTGCTGACCGACGCGGGAGTGCACCTGGTCAAGGGTTTCTACCGCCGTCCGCTGCGGCTGGAGAGCACCGGCGGCGGCCGGGTCACCGAGCTGCTGGCCCGCCCGGTGATCGCGGCGCTGCGGCCGGAACTGTCCGGCGTGGTGCAACCGCTCGGCGGTGAGTACGCCGCCACGCGCGAACTTCTGGAGTCCGTGCCCTTCGCCGCCGGCTACGGCGTGGAGATCGGGCTGCTGATCGACACGCACGCCCTGTACGGACTGGACGGCCTGGCCCAGGTGAACCTGGGCGTGCGCAAGCACCGGAACCGGTCGCTGTCGCAGCTGGGCGCGATGGCCAGCCAGATTCTCGGCACGGCACTGGCCCGATGTGGTAGTGACGTCGGCGAGGCCACCGTGCTCACGCAGTTCGTGCAGGTGGACGGCGAATGGCTGCCGGATCCGACCACCGTGTCGACCGCCGACCGGCCGCCGATGCGGACCCTGCGCGGGCCCGGCGGGCGGGTTTCGGACGACCCCCGTGCACGGGTGGCCCCGGACGTGCCACGATCGAAGGCGTGACCACCGTACTCATCTACCTCGTCGTGATGGCCGTGGTGGCCGGCGTGGTGTTCCTGGCCGCGTCGCTGGTGTTCGGCCGCGGCGAGGAGCTCGCCCCGCTGCCGCCGGGCGCGTCGCCGACGCGGCTGCCCGCCGACGCGGTCACCGAGCAGGACGTCCAGGACCTGCGCTTCCAGCAGGTGTTCCGCGGCTACAAGATGTCCGAGGTCGACTGGGCCCTTGACCGTCTCGGCCGCGAGGTGACCGAGCTGCGGGCCAGGGTGGCGGAGCTGGAGGAGCGGCTGTCGGTGGAGGAGAACGCCCGGTGACCACACCGGTCCGCTGCCCGTGGGGTGACTCCACACAGGACTACCAGCGCTATCACGACGAGGAGTGGGGCGTCGAACTGCGCGGTGTGCCCGAGATGTTCGAGCGGCTCAGCCTGGAGGGCTTCCAGTCGGGCCTGTCGTGGATCACCATCCTGCGCAAGCGCGAGGCGTTCCGGGCCGCTTTCGATCATTTTGATCCGAAGAAGGTTGCCGCCTACGACGAGGCCGACGTGGAGCGGCTGATGGCCGACACCGGCATCGTGCGCAACCGGCAGAAGATCACCGCCGCCGTCCGCAACGCCGGCGTGGTCAACGGTCTGGACCAGCCGCTGGACGACCTGCTGTGGTCGTTCGCGCCGACCGGCCGCCGCCGTCGCCCGCGCACCGTCGCCGACGTGCCGGCGGTCACGCCCGAGTCGACGGCGATGGCCAAGGCCTTGCGCAAGCTCGGGTTCGCCTTCGTCGGGCCCACCACGTGCTACGCGCTGATGCAGGCCACCGGCATGGTCGACGACCACATCGCCGCCTGTTGGCGGGCCCGCCGCTGACCGTCCACAGCGGACATCCGAGGGTGCGTGCAGGGGTGCGCGCGTGGGCCCGTACGGGCGCCGCCCGGCGTGCCGCCTCGGCGGCAGGGGGCCTGACTTGCCAAGATGGTGCCGGCGGCGTGCGGCCGAAAAGATCGGTTCGGTTTCACGCCCGATGGCGGATGGGGGAGAATGGACGTGACCCGACAGGCTGGGAGGCGGTCGGGCCGAGCTGGACAGATGGAGGGAGCACGCTATGGCGGCCATGAAGCCCAGGACCGGCGACGGTCCCCTTGAGGTCACCAAGGAGGGGCGAGGCATCGTGATGCGGGTGCCCCTCGAAGGTGGTGGGCGCCTCGTCGTCGAGATGTCGGCGGAGGAGGCGAGCGAACTGGGCGATGCCCTCAAGGGCGTCGTGGGCTAGACGCCGCCCCCGCGTGCTGTGCCCCGAGCCCCGGTTTCCCACGTGGAGCCGGGGCAGAATTCGTTTCCCTGCTGGAGGTTCTCCGTGCGCTCGACGGCGCCCGCCGTGCCAACCCCGTTGCCCGCGATCGAGGTCGCCGCGGCCCCGCGTCGCAGCCTCCCGGCGGTGGTGATCGTCGCCGACGGCCCGGCCTACGGGCCGGGGCGTGACCGCCTCGACGACACCGCGCTGGCCGCCTTCGAGCCCACCGGCAAGACCGGCGAGGTCCGTCCGGTCGGCTCCGCCTGGATCCTCGGGGTCGGCGACGGCGCCGCCAAGGACTGGCGGTCCGCCGGCGCCGCGCTGGTCCGTGCGGCCGACGAGCGGGAGCTCGCCCGCTACCAGGTGCTGCTGCCCGAGGACGTCACCGCCGAGCAGGCCGGCGCGTTCGCGCTGGGCCTCGCGCTGGGCGGTTACCGGTTCAAGGTCACCGGCGACACGCCGGACGCCCGCACGAAGTCAGTGCTGCTCGTCACATCCGCTCCGGTGGCCGACGCCGTGGCCGAGGCGCTGGTCCTCGCCGCCGCGACCGCGTTGACCCGGGACCTCGCCAACACGCCGTCCAATGTGAAGGATCCGGCCTGGCTGGCCGGTACCGCCGCGCGGCTGGCCGAGGGCGTTACCGGGCTGACCGCCGCCGTCCGTGACGAGAAGTGGCTGGCCGAGCAGGGCTTCGGCGGCGTGCTGGCCGTCGGCGGCGGCTCCGCGCGGCCGCCTCGGTTCGTAGAGTTGACGTGGCGTCCACGTGGCTCGGCCAAGGCGCCGCATCTGGTGTTCGTGGGCAAGGGCATCACCTTCGACACCGGCGGCATCTCGATCAAGCCCGCCGACGGCATGCACCTGATGCGCACCGACATGGCCGGCGGGGCCGCGGTGATCGCCGCCCTGCTTGCGGTGGCCGCACTGAAACTGCCCCTTCGCGTCACCGGTCTCGTGCCGTGCGCGGAAAACCACGTGTCCGGCACCGCCTACCGCCCCGGCGACGTGGTCACCCACTACGGCGGCAAGACCACCGAGGTCGCCAACACCGACGCCGAGGGCCGCATGGTCCTGGCCGACGCCATGACCTGGGCCGTGCGCAAGCACTCCCCGGACGTGCTGGTCGACGTCGCCACCCTCACCGGCGCCATGAAGGTGTCGCTGGGCGTGCGCACCGGCGGCCTGTTCGCCACCACCGACTCCCTCGCCGAGCAGCTGATCACCGCCGGCTCCGAGGTCGGCGAGGCGCACTGGCGCATGCCGCTGTTGGAGGACCTCGCCGACTCCGTGCGTAGCGACATCGCCGACGTCAAGCAGGCCCCCGGCGGCCCCGGCGCCATCGCCGCCGCCCTCTTCCTGCGCGAGTTCAGCGGCCAGCTGCCCTGGGCCCACCTCGACATCGCCGGCCCCGCCCGCTCCGAGTCCACCCACGACGAGGTCGTCCCCGGCGCCACCGGCTTCGCGGCGCGCACCCTGGTGAGATTCGCGCAGAACTACGCCTGACACCCCCTCTTCTGCCACATGCGCTTCCTATGTGGCATCTGGCACCACATAGGAAGCGCATGTGACAAACAAGGGGGGTGCCGGCGTCACGCTGTGACGAAGGCGCGGAAGAGCTCCACGGCGGGCGGCAGGGGCACGGCGGCCGACCAGACCAGGCCGATGGTGCGGCTGGCCGACGGGGTGAGCGCCAGCTCGACGACGCCGTTCAACGCGGTGTCGGACTGCGGCAGCAGGGCGACGCCGAGACCGGCGGCGACGAGACCGCGCACCGTGTCGACCTCCTCGCCCTCGAAGGCCAGCACGGGCAGGAAGCCGGCCTGCTGGCAGAGGCCGTCGGTGATGCGGCGCAGGCCGTAGCCGGCCTTCATGCCGACGAACTGCTCCTCGGCCACATCAGCCAGCCGCACTCGGCGCCGGTCGGCCAGCGAATGCCCGGTCGGCACGGTCAGCAGCAGCGGCTGCTCATACAGCGGCTGGCACCCCAGGTCAGCCTGGCCGACCGGCAGCGGAGCGGTCAACGCCAGGTCGACGTCGCCGGCCCGAACCCGGGTCAGCATCTCCTCGTGCGCGGCCTGCTCCAGGGCGAACTGCACCTTGGGGTGCTCGGTGCGGAAGGCCCGCAGCAACTCCGGCACCCGCACGCCGCCCATGGTGTGCAGGAAGGCCAGCACCACCTGCCCGCGCTCCGGATCGGCCTCGCCGATGGCCCGGCGACAGCCCGCCTCCAGCACGCCCAGCGCCTGCTCGGCGGCCTCGGCCAGGATCTGTCCGGCCCGCGTCAGCCGCACGCCCCGCCCGTTGCGGACGATCACGGGCGTGCCCAGCTCGGCGCTGAGCGTGGCCAGCCAGCGGCTGACCGTCGGCTGCGGCACGCCCAGGCGGTCGGCCGCCCGCGTGACGTGCTGCTCGGCGGCGAGCGCCCGCAGCAGGGCGAGCCTGGGGGCCAGTCCCGCGGCGAGCTGCTCGTGCGTCATCCGAAGTCCAGGGGCAGGTCGATCGCGCCGGTGGCGGTCAGGTCCACGCGCCCGAGGGCGGACACCTGGACGGAACCGACGCTCACACCGATCTTCACCGACTTGACGTCGGCCGGCACCTCGAACACCAGTGCGGCCGGCAGCAGGTCGCCGTCGTAGCGGACACCGACCAGCTTGGCCTTGGAGCCATCGGGCAGCGTCATGGCGAAGGAGTTCTTGGTGACCGGGCCGCCCATGATCGCCGGCAGCTGGCCGGTCGTCTTGATCGCCACCTCCAGCAGCGCCTTGCCGTCGGTGGTCTCGGTGACCAGCTGGTAGTCGCCGCTGTCCAGCTTGATCGGCCGCTGCCGGCCCAGCCGCACGCCGGTCACGGTCAGCTCGGCCGCGTGATCGCCGGCCGGCAGGCCGCCGTAGGGGACGATCGTCCTGGCCACGAACTTCTGGGTGGCGTTGGCCGGCACCCTGCTCACGCCGCTGGCCGTCGCCAGCGAGGCCGGGGCCTTGGCCGCGCGCTTGCCGTCCGGGATCCGCACCGGCTGCTCCAGCGAGTTCGCGCCGACGCTGCCGAGGATCAGCGACTCCCCCGGCTCCGCCTTGTCCGGCACGGCGTAGATCAGGAACACGTCCCCGGAGTCGGGCAGCCGGTCCGGCGACAGCACCGTCCGACGGCCCTCGACCACCAGCGACAGTGTCGACTGCTGCGGATGCCAGCCCGTCCACTGCTGTGCCGAGAACGCGGGGTCGGTCTTGCCCGAGCGCTCCACGTGCAGGCGCAGCACCCGCAGTTGGGTGCCCTTGCCCGGGATGAGGGTCGCGCCGTCGCCGATCGGGAAGCTGCTCGGCCGGCCGTAGCCGGTGGCGTTCACCGCGAGCAGGTCGTCGTGCACGCGCAGGGTTGCCGGGTCGGTGAGGCCGAGATCGGCGTTCGACTTGTGCTCGGTGTCGGTAAGCACGGCCACGAAGTTGGCGCTGGCAGTGCGGTTGACCACGGCCTTCGGGCTCGTGGTGGTGCCGTCCGCGCGGATCAGGCTGTCGCTGACCGGCGTGCTGCGATTGCCCGGGAGCGGCACGTCCGGCGGCTGCACCTGGAGCTGGATCTGGGTGTCGTTCTCGCCGGTCTTCTTCATGGCGATCGGGACCCAGGCGTTGGTCGGCGGGCTGCCCGGCACCTGCACCGGGCCGCACCACAGCCGCTCGTCCACCGAGCCGGACAGCCCGAGCTGGGCGAACCAGCAGCGCGGCAGCCCGGTCCCGGACGGCGAGACGTAGCCGAAGCCGACCGTGTAGGCCAACTCCCGTTCCCCCTCGGCCTCCAGGCGCGCCGGATCAACGATCTGCTTGCCCCCGATGGTCAGGGTCGCCGTACCTGACGCGCCCGCATGGGACGTCGAACAGGCGGCCGCGCCCAGCAGCAGCGCGCCCGCCGACAGCAGGATCGCGGCACGGCCCCCAGGCCCGTGCACGGTGAGTGACACCCGTCCTCCGATAGCTCGATCAAAGTCGCTCTATCGGGTAAAGGTGGCCGGCGCGGGTCCCGGGTTGCCGTGACTAAAGGTGACCTAAATCACACTGCGGTAGACGTCGACCGTCTGCGCCGCCACGCCGCCCCACGAAAACTCCCGAACTGCCCGGTCACGGCCCGCGCGGCCCATCTCCGCCGCCCGCGCCGGATCGGCCAGCACCCGCGAGATCGCCGCCGCCAGATCCGTGCGGAACGTCTCGATGTCGGCCTCGTCGTAGTGCACCAGCAGCCCGGTGACGCCGTCGTCCACGACCTCCGGGATGCCGCCCACGTCCGACGCGACGACCGCGGTGCCGCAGGCCATGGCCTCCAGGTTCACGATGCCCAGCGGCTCGTACACCGACGGGCAGACAAAAACCGTGGCGTGGCTGAGCACCTGCTTGACCTCTTCGGTCGGCAGCATCTCCTGGATCCAGAACACGCCCGGGCGGGCCTTGGCCAGCTCGGCCACCGCCGCCTCGGTCTCCGCGGCGATCTCCGGCGTGTCCGGCGCGCCCGCGCACAGCACCAGCTGGGCGTCCCCGGCGATCCGGTGCGCCGCCGCGACCAGGTGCCCGACGCCCTTCTGCCGGGTGATCCGGCCCACGAACGCCACTATCGGCTTCGCCGGGTCGATCCCGTGCTTGGTCAGCGCGTCGGTGCCGGTCACGGACTCGTAGAGCGTCGTGTCGATCCCGTTGCGGACAACGTGCACCCGGGCCGGGTCCAGCGCCGGATAGCAGTCCAGGACGTCGGCCCGCATGCCGTCGCTGACCGCGATGATCGCGTCCGCCGACTCGTAGGCCGTGCGCTCCACCCAGGACGACAACCGGTAGCCCCCACCGAGCTGTTCGGCCTTCCACGGCCGCCTCGGCTCCAACGAGTGGGCCGTGATCACGTGCGGCACGCCGTGCAGGATCTTCGCCACATGACCGGCGAAGTTGGCGTACCACGTATGTGAATGCACGAGGTCCACGCCCTCCACCGCGGCCGTGATCTCCAGGTCGACGGACAGCGTGGACAGTGCCGGGTTCGCGTCCCTGAGGCTCGGCGCCGGCTGGTGGGCGGTCGCATCCGGCCGCTCACCACCGAAACAGTGCACGTCGACGTCGACGATCTCGCGCAGCCTTGGCACGAGGAAGCCGACGTGGACGCCTGCCCCGCCGTACACCTCGGGCGGGTACTCGCGTGTCAGTAATCCGATCCGCACAGCTGACAACCTAGTGCCCGGCGGATAGGGTCACTGATCGTGAAGGGCCAGCCCCACGTTCTGGGAATCGTGCTCGCCGGCGGTGAGGGCAAGCGGTTGTGGCCCCTGACCGCGGACCGGGCCAAACCTGCGGTGCCGTTCGGCGGCAACTACAGACTTATCGACTTCGTGCTGTCCAACCTCGTCAACGCCGGCATGTCCAAGCTGTGCGTGCTGACCCAGTACAAGTCGCACTCGTTGGACCGCCACATCTCCACCACCTGGCGGCTGTCCAGTGTGCTCGGGCAGTACATCACCCCCGTGCCGGCGCAACAGCGGCTCGGGCCACGCTGGTACACCGGCAGCGCCGACGCGATCTTCCAGTCGCTCAACCTCGTGCACGACGAGAAACCCGACTACATCGTCGTCTTCGGCGCCGACCACGTGTACCGGATGGACCCGGGGCAGATGGTCGAGCAGCACATCGAATCCGGCTGCGGGGTCACCGTCGCCGGCATCCGGGTGCCGCGGGCCGAGGCCAAGGCCTTCGGCTGCATCGACTCCGACGCCGACGGCCGGATCACCCGGTTCCTGGAGAAGCCGGCCGATCCGCCGCACGTGCCCGACGACCCCGACGTGACCTTCGCGTCCATGGGCAACTACGTGTTCACCACCGAGGCGCTGCTCGACGCGTTGCGCACCGACGCCGCCGACCCCGACTCCGACCACGACATGGGCGGCAACATCATCCCCATGCTGGTCGACGCCGGCAGCGCCTACGTCTACGACTTCGACGACAACGTCGTGCCCGGCGCCACCGAGCGGGACCGCGGCTACTGGCGGGACGTCGGGACCCTCGACGCCTACTACGACGCCCACATGGACCTCGTGTCCGTGCACCCGGTGTTCAACCTCTACAACCAGGCGTGGCCCATCCGCACCGCCACCCCGCCCCTGCCGCCGGCCAAGTTCGTCAACGGCGGCATGGCCGTGGAGTCCATCGTCGGGCCCGGCTCGATCATCTCCGGCGCCACCGTGCGGGAGTCCGTGGTCAGCTCCGACGTCGTCGTCGAGTCCGGCGCCATCGTCGAGGGCAGCGTCCTGCTACCCGGCGTCCGCATCGGCAAGGGCGCCGTGGTGCGCAAGGCCATCCTCGACAAGAACGTCGTCGTCACCGACGGCGCCATGGTCGGCGTCGACCGCGCGTACGACCTGGAGCACTACACCGTCAGCGCGAGTGGAGTCGTCGTGCTCGGCAAGGGAGCGCGCGCCGAGTAGTCCTGTTTCATCTGACCGCCGTGGACGGCGCGGGTCTTTTCGACCCAGCCGGCCACGGCGTCACCGTGCGATGGCTCGGAACCGGCGGCTTTTTGCCACATGCGCTTCCTATGTGGCATCTGGCGTCACATGGGAAGCGCATGTGGCTCACGGCTGGAGGAGCTCCAGGTCGGCCAGCAGGCTGGGGTGCTTGGGCTGCCAGCCGAGGGCCTGCTGGGTGTGGGCGCTGGACGAGGGCTGGTCGTTGGCGAAGATCAGCCCGAGTGGGCCGTAGGTCTCGACGGGGACGGAGGCGACCGGCAGGCCCAGGCGGCGGCCGATGACGGCGGCGATGTCCCGCACCTGATCACCCTCGTCGGCCACGGCGTGCCAGGCGGTGCCGGCGGGAGCCTGCTCCAGGGCGAGCCGGAAGAGGACGGCGGCGTCGAGGGCGTGCACGGCGGGCCAGCGCTGGGAGCCGTCGCCGGGGTAGCCGGAGACGCCGGTCTGACGGGCGATGCCGGTCAGGACGCCGGCGAAGCCGCCCTGGCCCTCGTTGTGGACGGTGCGGGGCAGGCGCACGGCGGAGCTGCGAACGCCCCGTGACGCCAGGTCGAGAACGGCCGTGACGGCGCGACCACGGCCGCCGACGGGACCATCGGTGGGCACGACGTCGGCCTCGGTGGAGAGGCGGCCGGTCACCCATGGCGTGCCGGAGCAGGTGACGAAAGGCCGGTCGCTGCCGATCAGCGCCTCGCCCATGGCGGCGAGGGCCGCCCCCTCCTCCTCGATCGACTGGGTGAGGGCGTCGATGCTGCTGAAGTCGTTGCTGAAGGCCAGGTGGATCACGCCGTCGGCCTGGGCGACGCCGGAACGCAGGGCGTCCAGGTCGGACAGGCCACCGCGGACGGGCTCGGCGCCGGCGGCCAGGGCAGCCTGCGCGGACGCGTCGGAGCGGGCGAGCGCGAGGACGGAATGGCCGTTGTTCAGGAGCTCGGTGACGACGGCGGAGCCGATGAGACCGGTGCCGCCGGTGACAAAAACGCGCATGAGATGCTCCCGCAGTGATGGGACTCTTGTCCCGTCACGCTAGCACGGTGATGGGGCAAGAGTCCCGTCGCCTATGATGGGCGCCATGGGCCGATGGGAACCGGGGGCGCGGGAACGCCTGGTCGTGGCGGCCGTCGACCTGTTCACCGAGCAGGGCTACGACGCCACCACGGTCGCCCAGATCGCCGAGCGCGCGGGCGTCACGAAGAGCACCTTCTTCCGGCACTTCCCGGACAAGCGCGAGCTGCTGGTGGCCGGGCAGGAGTCGCTGAGCCGGCTGCTGACCGAGGGCATCGAGCAAGCCCCGGCCGAGGCCAGCCCGCTCGAGCTCGTGGCGGCCGCGCTGACCAGGGCGTCGAGCATGATGGGCCCGATGAACCGCGAGCTCGGGCCACGCCTGAAGGCCGCCGTCGCCGCCAGCGCCGAACTCCAGGAACGGGACGCCCTCAAGAGCGTCAGCCTCGCCGCCGCCATGACCGCTGCCCTGGTGGCCCGCGGCGTGCCCGACGCGACCGCGGCGCTGGCCGGTGAGCTGGGGGTTCTGGCCTTCAAGCGCGGGTACGCGGCGTGGTCGGACAGCGGTGACGACGACCTCGCCCCGCACGCCCTACAGGCGCTGGGCGAGCTCCGAGCGGCGAGCTTGTCGCTGGGCTAGCTGTACTGACTCGTGAGGTTAGGAACGCGGCTGGCTGGCGGTAGGCCGTTGAGTGCGGTGTGGCCGCGGTGGTGATTGTAGGTGTGGAGCC
>NZ_JBFBAM010000115.1:0-19917 GCF_040682195.1 Kutzneria sp. NPDC051319
TGTCGCGGTGCTGCCGTTCACGGCCGGGGTGACGACGAAGAGCGGGTCGTTGTTGACCGTGTTGGCGCACGGCCTGCCGACAGTGGTGACCGACGGCGGGGATCCGGAACTGGTGGACGGCGAGACGATCGCGATGGCGTCGGCGGTGCGCAGCGCGGACGCGCTCGTGGCGGCGCTGGAACGCGTGCTCGGGGATTCGGCGTTGCGGGAGCGGTTGTCCGTGCGAGGCAAGGCGATGGTGGCGGAGCGGACGTGGCCGACGATAGCTCGGCGGCATCGGGAGCTGTACGAACAGGTGCTGCGGAATGGGCGATTTCCGCCAAATACTCGTGATCGAGCTGTTGGGCGGTATCGGGGACCTGCTGATGGCGCTGCCGGCGGTGCACGCGCTGGGCCGGCGGCACGCCGAGGCGAAGGTGACGGTGCTGACCGAGGAGCCGGGGGCGGCGCTGTTACGGACCGATCCGTGGGTGGCCGAGGTTTCCACGTCCACCGACGTGCGCGGCGAGCTGGCGCGGGTGGATCCCGATCTGGTCGTGAGCACCTCCATGCACAGCGGGATTCCGGCAGCGTTGGCCGCGCACGGCTGCCGGGCGGTGACCGACCTCTGGCGCGGTCCGCCGGTTGATCAACGGATTCCGGCGCGGTACCTGGAGATTCTGCGGGCGGAGGGGCTGATCGGGCCGGCCGATCCGACACCGCGGGTGCATCTGACGGCCGCCGAGCTGGCGTGGGCACGCGAGATCGTCGGCGAGGTGAAACGGCCGGTGGTGCTGGTGCGGGATTCGGGGATGGCGGTCAAGCGGTGGCCGTACTTCGACGACCTGGCGGAGATCGTGCCGGTGCTGGAACTGCCGGCGATGTCGTTACGGGAGTTGGGGGCGTGCTTCGCGGCCGTCGCCGCGGTCGACGGGGTCGTGGTGGGCGGGGACACCGGACCCGTGCGGTTGGCGGAGGCGATGGGGGCACGGGTGGTGGGGCTGTTCGGGCCGATCACGGTCGACCGCTACGGGTACGGGGGCGGGAACCTCCAGGGGCTGCCGGACTGCCCGCACCGCCGGCCGCTGGCGATCACCGAGCAACCCTGCTGGTGGAGTGCGCGATGCCCGTTGGCCGAGGACGGGCCGGCGTGCATGGCGGCGATCTCGGTTCGGGACGTGCTCGGCCGTTTGTCCCGGGGCGGGGCGGGTAGAGCTTCGGTCTGAGTCGTCGAGCCGCCGGAAGGAGATGCAGTGAGCGACAAGCCGAATCCGATTCAGATGCAGAAGTTCCTCGGCGGGATGGAGTATCCCGCGACCAAGGAGCAGATCGTCGAGCACGCGAGGGAGAAGGGCGCCGACGAGGCCGTGCTGGACGGGCTGCAGGCGATTCCCGACCGGGAGTACAACGGGCCCAACGCGGTCAGCCAGGCCTTCTCGTAACGATTCCGGTTACAGGTGACACGGATTGTGCCGGGTTGGGGAGTCAGATCGTCTCGACACCGCCCCAGCCCGGCACAGCCAGACCAGCCACCGCCATCAGGAGTGACGGACCGACACCACGTCCACCGCCTGCACATCCCGCTGCGGCACCGTGGTCTCCGACTCCAGGTGCACCGCGCCACTGGGCAACACGCCGGCACCGCCGTATTTCGCCATCACCCGCCACTGCGCCGCGACGTCCTCGCCCGCGTGCTCGGCCGGCAGCTCCCGCCAGAAGTCGAAGCCGCCGCACTCGGCCAACTTCTCCCGATCGAACAGCACGCACCCGGCGACCCAGGCCACCTTGTACGGCCGCCACTGCCCGGCCTTCACCCCCAGTTCTTCGGCCAGATGCACGAGGTTCGCGGCATTGTGCAGCGTCCACCGCCGCTCCTCCGCCGAGCCGATCACCTCGGGCTCCACGCCGTGCGCCCACTCCTCGTAGGGCTCCAACTCCGCCGGCCGCCGGTCGTCCAGGAAGGACAGTCCCTGCATCGCATTTCCCACAAAGCCGCAGCGCAGCTCGGACATGGCCGTCCACAACCGGCTCAAGGTCCCCGGCTCCAGCCACACGTCATCGTCGAGGAACAGCACATGGGAGGCGGTGGCCAGGCCCAACAAGAAGTCCCGGTGCTCGGCCAGCCCCCGCCGAGGCAGGTGCCGCACGAACTCCACCTCGACGCCCCGTCGCTCCAACTGCCGGGCCATCGCCCGCGCCGGCGCGGTGTCGAACGACGGCCGCTCATCCGACTGGTCGCTCACCACCACCCGACGCAACGGGCCCTCCTGCGCCGCCAGCCCCGCTAACGTCACCCCCAGCTCCACCGGCCGATTCCGGGTCGGCACCAGCACATCAACGCTCACCGCGCCCCCACCCGACCCCGAATCCGCTCGATGACCGCCGACGTGGACCGATCCGGCAGGTAGTCCAGGATCCGCACCTCGCCGCCGCAGGCCCGCACCACCGGTGTCTCCGGCAGCATCTCCGGCGTGTAGTCCCCGCCCTTGGCGTAGACGTCGGGCCGCAGCCGCGAGATCAGTCCCGCCGTCGTGTCGGTGGCGAACGTCGTCACGTGGTCGACACAGCTGAGCGCGGCCAGCACCGCCGCTCGGTCCGAGGTCGAGTTCACCGGCCGGCCGGGGCCTTTGAGCCGCCGCACGCTGCCGTCGTCGTTGACGGCGACCACAAGCACGTCCCCCAGCCGCTTCGCCTGGTTCAGATACGCGATGTGCCCCCGGTGCAGCACGTCGAAGCAGCCGTTGGTGAACACGATCCGCCGCCCCGCCGCCCGGTGCGCCGCCACCGCCGCCGCGAGCTCGTCGTGATCGAGCAGGGACGACCGGAACCCACCCAACCGAGCGGTCAGCTGCGCGGTCGTGCAGACCGACGTCCCGGGCCGGCCCACAACCACATCCGCCGCCGCCTGCGCGAACTCCGCGCTCGCGGTCGTCGGCAGGCCACCCGCCAACGCCATCGTCAGCGCGGCCACGAAGGTGTCGCCGGCCCCCGACGCCTGACTCTCCGGCGCCGGCTGCGCCCAGGTCCGGTGCACGGGACCGTCGGCGGGCAGCAGCATCGCCCCGTCCCGGTCCAACGTGACGACGACCGCGGCGGCCCCCGTCGCAGCACGAAGATCACCGGCACGACGTTCAACCTCGCCGGTGCGCTCACGCGACCAGGCCGCGCCGAGCAACGCCGCCGCCTCGCCGGCGTTGGGCGTCACGACGTCCGGCCGTGCCGCCGCCCACGGTGCCAGGTCGTGCGCGTCGACGACCAACAGCGGACCCCGCAATCGCGCGATCTCCGCTCGCACCTGCGCGGTGAGCGTCCCGGCACCGTAGTCGCACACCAGCACCGCGTCACAGTGCGGCACGACCTCCCGAAGCACCCCGGCCAGCGCACGCCCGGTGCACGGCCGCACATCGCCGCTGTCCCCCTCGTCGAACCGCGCCACCAGCTGATCACCGGCGACCACCCTGCGCTTGGCCAGTGTGCGACGCCCGTGCTCCAC
Organism: Kutzneria sp. NPDC051319; assembly: GCF_040682195.1. Taxonomy (NCBI): domain Bacteria; kingdom Bacillati; phylum Actinomycetota; class Actinomycetes; order Pseudonocardiales; family Pseudonocardiaceae; genus Kutzneria; species Kutzneria sp. NPDC051319. The sequence goes on from NZ_JBFBAM010000115.1 coordinate 3,473, forward strand.
CAGCATCGCGTCGGTGCGCACACCGGCGGCGTCCAGCTCGCGCCGGATTCGGACCCCGTCCAGGTCCGTCCCGGTCACCGCGACCATCACGGCCTCGGCCCCCAGCGCCGCCACGTTGGCGGCGGTGTTGGCCGCGCCGCCTGGACGGTTCGTCGCCGACGTGATCTCCACGACCGGAGCCGGGGCCTCCCGGCACAGTCGCGTGCTGCCGCCACACAGCCAGCCGTCCAGCATCGCGTCGCCGACCACCGCTATCCGGAGTCGGCGCTTGGCCAGCAGCTCAGGCATCTCAACGGTCAGCATGCCGCCTCCCAGTGCACGACCTTTGTCGTCGTCATCTCGTCGAGCAACTCGGGTCCGTACCCGAACCCAGTGCCGCTGGCGCCACGGGGCTGCGCCGCACCGCCCGGCGCGCCGCCGAACACGGCGTTGACCTTCACGGTGCCGACCGGCAGCTCTCGCCAGGCCCGCTGCGCGTGATCCATGTCCCGGGTCAGCACGGTGGCCGCCAGCCCGTACGGGCCGCTGCACGCCAACTCGAGCCCATGGTCGAAGCTGTCCACCACGCACACCGGCGCGACCGGCCCGAAAGTCTCCTCACGCATCACCCGCATGTCCGGCGTGCACTTGGCCAACACGGTGTTCGGGTAACGCGAGTCCTCCGACAGCGTGCCCCCGCACACCCGGGACGCGCCGGCCTCCAGCGCCTCCTGCACCTGGCCGTGAACGGCGTCCCGCGCCTTGATGTCCACCAACGGTCCGGTCACGAACTCCTGCGCCGCCACCCGCAGCTCCGCCAGGAACGGCTTGGCCACAGCGGAATGCACGAAGATCCGCTCCACGGACGTGCACAGCTGGCCGGCGTTGGTGAACGCCCCCAACGCCGCCTGCCCGGCCGCCCACGCCGGATCCACGCCCTCGTCGATCAGCAGCGGGTCGTTGCCGCCATTCTCCAGCAACAGCTTCGCCGTGCTGTTGCCGGCGATCTCCCGGCCGGTCGCGCTGCTACCCACATGGGCCACCACGTCGATCCCGGGCTGCGACGCCAGCGCCGCCCCGGCCCGGCCGTCGCCGGGCAGCCACTGCAGCACGTGCTCCGGGAACAGGTCGGCGAGCAGCTTCGTCATCAGCTCCCCAACGTTGGGCGACCGCTCGCTGGGCTTGTGCACCACGGTGTTCCCCACCGCCAGCGCAGCGCCGATAAGCCCGCACGCGATGGCCACCGGGTCGTTCCACGGGGTGATCGCCGCGACCACGCCACGTGGCTCCGGCACCATCAGGTCCGTCGCCGACCACGCGCCGTGCAAGACCCGACCGCGGTGCAGCGGCCCCAGCTCGGCGTACTGGTCCAGCGTGCCGGCCCCCGCCAGGACGCCGCCATGCGCCTCGTCGATCAGACGGCCGGTGTCGGCATTGTGCGCGGCAGCCAGCTCGTCGGCCGCCGCACGCAGCCGGGCGGCCGCGGCCGCGAGCGCGGCTCCCCGTTCGGCGGCCGGGGTTCTGGCCCAGCCTCGTTGCGCCGCCCGAGCCGCGGCGACGACCTGTTCGACTTCACTCATGTCTTCGCGACTACCCGGTGATTGCCGGCTTAAGCGGCCGGGCATACCGATGCCATGCCCCCGTTCGACGATGTGCACCGGATCGCGATGCTGCGCGGTGGCGGCCTCGGCGACCTGATGTTCGTGCTGCCCGCCGCGCGCGCCGTCCGGACGGCCTATCCCGGGGCGGAGATCGTGCTGCTCGGCACCGGCCAGCACGCCCGGCTGCTCGACGGCCGACCCGGTCCGATCGACCGCGTGATCCGGCTGCCGGCGGCCAAGGGCGTCTACGAGCCGCTGCCGGGTGTGCACGACGATCCGCCGGCCCTGCACCGGTTCTTCGAGGCGGCGCGGGCCGAGCGGTTCGATCTCGCGTTCCAGCTGCACGGCGGCGGCCGGTGGTCGAACCCGTTCCTGCGAAACCTCGGCGCCCGGCACAGCGTGGGCATCCGGACGCCGGACGCCGCACCGCTCACGCGGTCGCTGCCCTACCGGTACTACCAGCACGAAACCCTTCGCTGGCTGGAGGTTGTCGCCCTGGCCGGCGCGCCACAGGTCACGATGGACGCCGGGCTGGCCGTCACGGACCGCGACCTGGACGAGGCGGCCGAGGCGCTGCACGGCCTACCCGAGCACCTGGTGACGCTGCATCCCGGCGCGACAGATCCACGACGGCGTTGGCCCGCCGAGAAATACGCTGAGGTCGCCGCCGCCGTCGCCGACCGGGGGCACGGTGTCGCAGTGGTCGGCAGCGGCGCCGAACTCGCGCTGGTGCAGGAGATCGTGGATCGGGCGCGGACCCTCACGCGGTGGCCGATGAGCATCCGCGGCTTGTCCGGCGTGCTGAGTCTGCACGGACTGATCGGCGTCCTCGCCCGAAGCGCCGTCGTGGTGGCCAACGACAGCGGCCCCGGCACATGGCCGAGGCGGTCGGCACGCCGACGGTGAGCGTCTTCTGGTGCGGCAACATGATCAACGCGGGGCCGTTCTGGCGGGGCGTGCACCGTCCGCACATCGCGTGGACGGTGCACTGCCCCGACTGCGGCCGTTCGCTGACCGACCAGGACACACCGGGCTGCGGTCACCGCACGTCGTGGGTGGCGGCGATCCGGGTCGACGACGTTCTCGCCGACGTGGACGAGATCATGGCGGCCACGATCCCTCCTCAGCGTGCGTCACGACCAGTTCCCGAAGCTCACAGTTCCCCGGCTGGCTGAGCGCGAACACCACGGCCGCCGCCACGTCGTCCGGGTCGTTGAGCCGGGCGTCCGACGGCGGCTTGTAGCGGTCCTCGCGGTCGTCGAAGAACTTCGTCCGCATGCCGCCGGGCACCAGCAGGGTCACGCCGACCCGTCCGGTCAACTCGGCGGTCAGCGCGCGGGTGAAGCCGACGACGCCGAATTTCGAGGCGCAGTAGGCGGTCGCGTCGCTGACCGCGCTAAACCCGAGCGTCGAGGCGACCGTGACGATGCGGCCCCGCGACTCCAGCAGGTACGGCAGCGCGGCCCGGACAACGGCGGCGGTGCCGAGAAGATTCACCGTCACGACACGATCCCACTCGGCCCCGTCCACATCGGACAGTGTGCCGCAGCGATCGGTGCCGGCGGCGGTGACCACGCCGCTCAGGCCGCCGCTGCGCCCGGCGATCTCGCGGACGGCCCGCTCGGCCGCACGGGTGTCGGACAGGTCGACCGCCACGAAGTCGTCACACTCCGCCGGCTCGGCCATGTCCAGCACGGCGGCCCGGCCGCCGGCCTTGCGCACCGCCCGCACGACGGCCGCGCCAAGACCGGACGCGCCACCGGTGACAGCGATGGTTTCCACTGAGTTTCTCCCCTCACTTCGCGTGCGACAACAGGTCCACGAGCCGGGTGGTGGAGCGGCCGGCGTGATACGGCACGATCACGCTTTCGCCGCCCCATTCCCGCACGACCTCGGATTCCGGCAGCGTCTCGGCCGAGTAGTCGCCGCCCTTCACCCACACGTCCGGCCGCAGCTCACGCAGCACATCGCAGGGAGTGTCCCCGTCGAAGACGACGACGGCGTCCACACAGTCGAGCGAGCGCAGCATCTCGGCGCGGTCGCGCTGATTGTTGACCGGCCGCGACGGACCCTTCAGCCGCCGCACCGACTCGTCCGAATTCAGGCACACCAGGAGAAAATCGCCAAGATGGCGGGCGGCGTGCAGGGTTCGGGTGTGTCCTGTGTGGAGGATGTCGAAGCACCCGCCGGTGGCGACGATCTTGCCTCCTCGGGCCCGCACGGCCGCGATGGAGCGCTGCGGATCGGCGGAACCGCCGGCACACACGTACTCCGAGGCGGCGACGACACCGTCAGCGATGGCGACGTCCAGTGCCGCGCCTCGCATCAGGCTCACCGCGACCGCCGACGCGAACCGGTCCCCTGCCCCACACGGGTCGAGCACCGGGACCGACGGGGCCGGAACGACGATCGGCGTCTCGCCGCCGTTGTGCAGCAACGCGCCACGACTGCCCAGCGTCACGGCGACGGCGTGCGCGCGCAGCCGGGAACGCAGCGCGCCCCCCGCCAACCGAGCCCCCTCCAGTCCCTTCGCCGTGACGCCGCTCGCGGTCAGCGCCTCCGACAGGTTCGGCGTGAGCAACCGGACACCCGGCACGGGCTCCGGCCCGCGCGGATGTGGGTCCCAAACCACGGGAATCCGCCGCACGACGTCCGAAAGCGCCTTGCGCAGCCGGGGATCGGCGGCGATGCCCCGACCGTAATCTGACACCAGCACGGCATCGGCCGACCGCACCGCGTCGAGCATCTCGGCGGTGACCTCCGGCGGCCGTTCGCTGCCGCCGCGGTCGACCCGGGCCAGGGACTGGTCGTCCGCCCGCAACCGGGTCTTCACCACGGTCGCACCGAAGGATCGGCCGGCAACAACCCGGACTCCGGACAGGCACGACCGCAGCACGCCGGCGTCCTCGTCGTCGGACAGCGCCGTCACGAGCGTCGTCGCCACGCCGTCACGAGCGGCGAGGAAAGCGGACAGACCGGCGCCCCCGGCCCGGGGCCGCTCGGTCGCCATGTCCAGCACGGGCGCCGGGCCGTCTGGGCACACCCGGCTCACCGACCCGACGATGTCCACGTCCAACAGCACGTCGCCGACCACGACCAGATTCACGAGGCCCGCCTTTCCAACAACGCCAATGCCTGTTCGAAGGCGCCGCACAACACGTGCACGGCGACCAGATGCGCCTCCTGGGCGGTCGCCGGCTCGGCCGGCACACACAACGCCTCGTCCACCAGCGACGCCAGCGGGTTCGGCGCACGGCCGGTCATCGCCCAGCACACCGCCCCGGCGCGACGGGCGGCTTCGGCGGCGCGCACGACGTTCGGACTGCGGCCGCTGGTGGACAGCAGCATCACGATGTCCCCCGGCCGCGCATGGGCGACGACCTGGCGGGCGAACACGTCGTCGTACCCGTAGTCGTTGCCGATGGCCGTGATCGCGGAGGTGTCGGCGTGCAAGGCGATCGCTGAGAAGGGCTGTCGGTCGCCGTCGAAGCGCCCGACCAACTCGGCGGTCAGGTGCTGGGCCTCGGCCGCCGAGCCGCCGTTGCCGGCCGCGAGCAACCGCCCGCCGGACCGCAGCGTGGCGGCCAGCCGCTGTCCCCAGCTGTCCAGCACCGACGACTGCGCCCGCAGCCAGTCCAGCGCCTCGTGCAGGTCGTCGACGTGGCTGATCGAGTTCACGACGAGACCTCCAGGGCGGTGCGGGCCGGGACGACGCCGGCGCGGTGGTAGATCTGCGCGGTGTCGGCGGCCACCCGGTCCCAGGAGTAGCGGGCCTGAGCCCGGTCGTGGCCGGCGGCCCCGTAGGCCTGGCGCAACGTGGGATCCTCCAGCAGCGGCCGCAGCACGTGGGCCAGCGCGGCCGGATCGCGCGGCGGCACATGGCGGCCGGTGACGCCGTCGACGACGGTGTCGGTGAGGCCGCCGGTGGCGGCCGCCACCACCGGGACACCGCAGGCCATCGCCTCCAGCGGCACGATGCCGAACGGCTCATACCAGGGCGTGCAGACGACGACGTCGGCCGAGCGCAACAGCATCGGCATCTCCTCGCGGGACACCTGGCCGAGCAGCGCGACCCGGTCGCCGACGCCGAACCGATCGGCGACCTGGCGCAGCCGGCGGGCCTCCGCGTCCGCGGACAGCCCGGACGGCTGCGGGCCGCCGGCGATCAGCAGCTCGGTGTGCGGCAGCCGAGCCATGGCCTCGATGACGATGTCGAAACCCTTGCGTTGCACCAGGCGGCCGACCGCGAGCAGGCGATGCCGTTCGCCGCGTGCGGCGACGGGCCCGTCCGGGCTGAACTGCCGCAGGTCCACTCCGCACGGCACCACGGAGATCCGCGAGCGCGGCACGCCCATGCGAACCAGCTCGAACACTTCGTCCGAGCACGTGGCGGCGATCCTGGACACGGTCCGCCCGACCAGGCGCTCCAGCCGCAGCCGCCCGGACGGGCTGGTGTCCTTGTCGCCCTGGTGCCGGCACTTCACCGAGCCGAGCGCGTGAAAGGTCTGCACCACCGGAATGTCGAGCCCGTCCGCGCCGAGCACCGATGCCAGGCCGGACATCCAGAAGTGGGCGTGCACGACGTCGGGCGGCTGCTCCCGCCATTCCCGGGCCAGCGTGTCGGCGAACTCGCCCATGTGCGGGAGCAGTTCGTCCTTCGGCAGCTGGCCCGGTGGGCCGGCCGGCACGTGCATCACGCTGAAGCCTCGTGTGGTGTCGACGCGGGTCGGCAGGTCCGGGTCCGCGCGGCGCGTGTGGACGACCACCTCGTGGCCCTGCCGGGCCAGCGCCGACGACAACTCGGCGACGTGCAGGTTCTGTCCACCGCAGTCGACCTCGCCGAGCGCGGCCAGCGGACTGGCGTGCTCGGAAACCATCGCGATCTTCATGACTACCTCCCACGTTCCACGGTCTCAACCAGCAGCCAGTCCCAGTCCCGCAGGAAGGCCGCCAACCCGTATCTCGCCAACGCCGCCCGCCTGGCCTGCCGGCCCAGCTCGGCGGCCAGCTCCGGGCCCTTGATCAGCTCGCGGGCCACCTCGGCCAACACGTCCACCTGAGTGGAGACGACGCCCGCGTCGGGGGGCACGGCCTCGATCGCCTCCGTCGCCGCGAACGCCACCACCGGCATGCCCAGGTGCATCGCCTCGATGAGGGACAGCCCCAGCGAGGTCCATCGCAGCGGATGGACGTACACCCGCCGCCGGGCCAGCTCGGCGTGCAGCTTGTCGGTCCACAGGTCGCCGATCGGCTGCACGCCGGGCAGGTCGAGGCGGTCGACATGGATGCCGAAGACGTCGATCGGGCCGAACCTCGGCAGCAGGTCGGTGCCGGTGATCCGCCCGCGGCGCACGGGCTCGTTGATCACGGCCGCCGCCCGCGGCAGTTCGCCGGTGTAGCGCTCGCCGGGATCCGGGACGCCGTGTTCGATCACGGTTGTCGGCGCACGGCCCGAATCCCACATCACCTCGTTGAAGTGCGTGACGTGGACCAGGCGCATGTCGTCGCGCTCGGCCAGCGGATGCGGCTGCCCCTTCGGGGTGTTGTGCTCCACGTAGACCATCGGCGCCCGGCCGCGCACCCACTTCGACGCCTCGTCGATCTCCTCCGGCCGTTGCAGCACGACAACGTCCACCTCGGACGGCTCGCTGACTTCGACGGCGTTGGGCCACTCGCGGCCGCACTTGCCGCCGCCCCACGGCCCGGTCGGGATGAGGTACTCGTGCCGACCGGCGACAAATGCGGACATCCAGGCCGCATGCACGTGCCACACCAGGACCCGCAGCCGACGGTCCGGCGCGGCCCAGCCGGGCGGTGGCAGCACAGCGCGTTCACTCATGCACGTACCCCCTGCATCGCTTCGACCGCCTCGGCGACTTCGGCGGCGGTGACGTTGTTCAGGCATGGATGGCCGGCCAGCGGGCAGGTCCGGGCGCGGGTGCCGCGGCAGGGTGAGTCCTGGTCACCGAGCAGCACATACGGAACGCGGTACGGCGCCCACCGCCGTGACGGCACGACCGGGGAGAACAGTGACACCACGGGCGTTGAGACGGCCGCCGCCAGATGCGCGGGGCCGGTGTTGCCGACCACGAGGACCTCCGCTCCGGCGATCGTCGCGGCGAGTTGCGCGAACGTAGTGCAGCCACCGAGATCGATGCCGCAGTGACCGGCGACACGAGCCGTCAGGGCCCGCTCGTCGGGACCACCCGTGACCACCACACGAAACCCGCGGCGAGTCAGTTCGACCACGGCCTCTGCACACCGCTCGGGCGACCAGGCCCGCGACGGGACCGAGGCGCCCGGATGCACCACCACGTAGGGGTCGTTTCCGATGAGACGGGGGCGCTTCGGCAGCGCCCGAACGGCCAGCCGGCCGTCATCGGCGGGGCCCAGCGCGAAGCCGGCCGCCTTGGCGACGGTCAGGGCGCGTTCGGGCTCCGGCAGGTCGTCGTCGACCTCGATGCCGGGGCGAAGGCGGATGTCCAGCAGGGATCCCGGATAGTCCTCGGAGACGGCCGCGATCCACGGCACGCCGGCCATCCGCAGCACCAGCGCCATCGGCAACGGCGACTGGTGGAACGAAGTCAGGATCAGCGCGGTGTCGAACCGACGGCGCTGCAAGGTCTTGCGGACGGACTCGACGTCGCGCCGGTCCACGTCGGACGGCGTCGGATCGATCCACGGGCATCGCCACACCAGGACGTCACTAACCCCCGCCAGCAGTCGCGCCGCCTGCTTTCCCCTGGGGCCGCACAGGAACGTGACGTCGTTGCCCTGCGCGACGGCGCGCACCGCCGGGCCCGACACGAGCACATCGCCCTCGCTGTCAAGGCGGACGACCAACACCTGCCGCCTCATCGCAGGACCTTTTCCACCGCGGCAAGGAGATCCGGGCTCACCTCGGGGGCGGCGTCGACCTCCTCGCGGCGGGTCTTCGGTGTGGGCACGAGAATCGCCCTGGCGTTGGCGGCCAGCCCGGCCGAGACATCGCTGCCGATGTCGCCGATCAGCGTCATGCGGCGCGTCGGCACACCCAGTGACGACGAGGCCGCCAGGACCAGGCCGGGCTCGGGCTTGCGGCACCGGCAGCCGTCGTGCGCGCCGTGCGGGCAGACCTGCCAGGTGTCCAACGGACCGAGCAGCTGCTCGACCCGTTGGTTCACCGCCCGCACGTCCTCGGTCGTGAGCACGCCTCGGGCCACACCGGACTGGTTCGTCACCCCGCCGATCGCGATCCCTCGGTCCCGCAACAGGTCCAGAGCTCGACGGGCCCCCGGCACTGGGAGTACCCTTCGCGGGTCCCCGTTGTAGGGCACGTCGACGATGAGGGTGCCGTCCCGGTCGAACAGCACCGCGTCGCAGCCATGGCTCGCAGTCACGAAAGACGAGATTTCCGCTGCGGGTTGGAGTAAACCCGGCCCGGAGAACTACTACTCAGCGTAACCAAGGTGCCCGTCCGGGTCTGTTTGCCTCAGCCGCGCCGAGGGTAACCAGGCCCAGGTGTCCACTGTGCTTGCCTTGCGGGCCTTGAATCTCGGCGACCTACTCGTGACAGTGCCGGCGTTGCGCGCGCTGCGCCGGCACTGGCCGCGACATCGGCTGCAACTGGCCACTTCCGGCTGGCTGGAACCGATCGTCGCGCTCATCGGCGGCATCGACGAACTCGTGCCGGCCAACGGCCTGCACCCGCTCGACGGCGTCGACAGCCCCGACGTCGCCGTCAACCTGCACGGGGCGGGGCCGCAGAGCAACGAGATCCTCGACGCGCTCCGGCCGCGACGTCGTGTCGGTCACGGGGGCCACGGCTGGGACGGACCGATCTGGACGGACGACATGCACGAACGGCAGCGCTGGTGCCGAATGCTCGCCGCGCACGGCATCCCCTGCGACGCGGACGATCTCCTGCTGCGTCGGCCCGCCGTGAGCAGCGTCGCGCCGGGGGCCGTGGTCATCCATCCGGGCGCCGGTTACGGCAGCCGACGTTGGCCGGTCGAGCGGTACGCCCAGGTGGCGGCGAAGATGAACCGCCGCGTCGTGGTGACCGGCACCGAGCGGGAGCGCGACCTCGCGCTGGCCGTCGGCGTGTCCGATGAGGACGTGCTCGCCGGGCGTCTGGACCTGGCCGAGCTGGCCGCGCTGATCGCCGAGGCGCAACTGGTGATCTCCGCCGACACCGGCGTCGCTCATCTTTCCTACGCCTACCGGACGCCGTCGGTTGTGCTGTTCGGGCCGGCTCCGGTGGAACAGTGGGGGCCGCCGGCCGCCGGCCCGCACCGCCCGCTCACGGTCGCCTCCGCCCGGCGTGGCGATCCCTTCACCGATGATCCCGATCCCGCGCTGCTTAGCGTCACCGTCGACCATGTGCTGGCGGGTGTCGCGGCGCTGACCAGCGGGTAGTTCCAGTACGTAGGAACAGCCACGCTGGGTGGAACCAATGCCTCAGGGCGAAGCCTCGACCGGCCAGCTGCTGGCTCGGTTGAGCGAGCAACTGTCGACCCTGGTGCGGGACGAGGCCGCGCTCGCCGTCGTGGAGGTCAAGACGAAGGCCAAGGCGGCCGGTCTGGGCGTCGGTGTGCTGGTCGGGGCCGCGCTGTTCGGCTTCCTTGGCCTGTGCGCGCTCATCGCGTGCGCCATCATCGCGCTCGCCCTGGTGCTGCCGGCCTGGCTCGCCGCGCTCGCCGTCGGGGCGCTCATCCTGCTCGCCGGGTTCGCCCTGGTCAAGCTGCGCAAGGGTGTGCCGCCGGTGCCGCAGGAGACCGTCGCCAACGTCAAGGACGACGCGGCGATCATCCGCCGGGCGGTGACCCAGTGACCACCCGTCCGGACGATCCCGGGCTGCTCCTCGAGGAGGTCGAGCGGACCCGTGAGGAGATCGTCGACACCATCGAGCGCCTGCACGGCAAGGTCGACCGGGGCCCGCAAGGTCCCGGCCGCCGTCATCGCCGCCGGCGGCGTCGGCCTGCTGCTGCTCGTGATCCTGCTGCTGCGGCGTCGCTGACCGGGTTCGCGGCGGGCGGGTCGCCGAAGCTCGCGCCGCCCGCTGCACCGGCCGTCACGCGTCAGTCCGGCGGCGTTGAGCGGCGGGCCCAGCGGGCCGCTTCCTCGGTTCGCGCGGCCTCAAGGGCGGCCACCTCTTCCGGTGGGTCCGGGCGCCAGATGGTGCCGGCCCGGGGCTGCCCCGCCAGGCCGAGCTCGTTGGCCCGCCGGGGCACGCGAGCGCCCTGGTACTCCAGCGGCTGGTCGGCCAGCGGCTGTTCGAGGTCGATGAAGTCGCCGGTCGGGGACCGTCGGATAACGCCGGGTCTCGATGCCATGCTCCAGCACCTTCCGATCGCGCCGCTGCAGTGCACTGGCGACGACCTGGTCGGCTCCTTCGCCAAGGTCCGCGACTTCCTGTTGCAACCAGGCCGGACTCGCGCAGGGCGGCAGACCGAGGTCGTCGCGTCGGATTCAGGCAGTGGATACCGCGGCGAGGAGGTGGACGAACTCGCCGGATCGATTCGACAGCAACGCGATCAGCCCGCCTGGGCTGACATCGAAGCCGGCCTGCGAGATGTCGTGCACAAGCTGACCGTCACCCTGCGAAGAAAACGACTGATAGCAGTGCATTGCGACAGCACCAGCCATGACCGACTGCAACGCTGGCTGGACAAGGCACCCAAGCCGCCACTGGCCAGGATTCCACCGCGGGTGCTCGAAGCTGCTCTCCACCGCGGCGACGCCCGTAGCCTGTGGCTCCGTGGCGTGCACCGGCCACGAACGACGAAGCCTGGCATCAAGAGCACCGGGGGCCTTCGGCTGCAAGATACGGTCAACCCGTTTGAGGATGCCTCCTATACCGTGGGCGCCGCACGCTCGGAGCTTGCTGAGGCACCGGACAGGGTCGTCCTCAAACGGGATCATCGGAAGCACGCCGAGCGAGTCGTCGACATGGTTCAAGGCTGCACCGGACCTCCCCACCTTCGTGACAGCGGTAGCGGAACTGCTGCCCCTGATCGAGAGCGAGCTGACCAACACCTCCAACGAGGAGGCGTTTCCGCACTTTGCGAGTGCAGTCACCGACCGCTCCGACGTTCGCGGCGCATATGCGATCCGGGTAGTCCCACCGGACCACCTCCACCCAGGTTCGTCCGAGGAGTTGCGACACGCCGCTGAGTTGCTACAGGAGGCGGAAATGGATGTCTCCGCCCAGCCGGAATCGGCCCGCTTCATCATCGACGTCGGGCTTGACGGTTGCATCGGTGGCCAGCTCGCCGCAAAGCCGGTTGCCGACGACCCCCTGTTCCGACTCGACGTCGGATACCACGGCACGCCATGGAACCCCGGACCGGTCCACCAGGTCCTCGACGCCCTCCAGTACAGCAACGAATTGGTATCGGTCTACTACGCGTCCGGACACACGTTCGTCGGCGGCCACATGTGGCAGGAGCGACCGCGCGAATTCGCCTTCCCGAACTGGAAATTCGAGGACTTCACTGGCTTCAATATTGAGCGCGAGAAACCGCCCTTCGATGACGCGCGGGGCATACATGACCACATCGGAAAACACGGCGATCAGTCGTTGTTCGCCTGGGTCGTCAACAAGTACAACACGGGCTGGTTGATCTGCGACGACGGCACCGGCGAGGTCGCCGACTTCCTCCACGTCTCACCAGAGGGCCACCTCAGCATCATCCATATTAAGGGCGCCAAGAACGCCGCACCAAGACGACGAGTCGCGCTTGGCGCATTCGAGGTCGTGGTCAGCCAGGCCGTCAAGAACCTCGTATTCACGGATCGCGACCTCATGCTCGCCCGGCTCGCCACTCCACGCCTTGACCGACCCGCGTGCTGGAATTTCGGGCAACGCACGTCGTCGCGCACCAACTTCCTCGATGCGCTGGAGTTGCGCGACGCGACCGACACGCCCGAGGTTGTCGTCGTGCAGCCGCATGTCAGCAAGGCGATCCGCGCCAGGCTTCGCGCCAAGGGCGGCGACTCCACGACGGAGGACTTCCTACGCCTGCGCCTGCTCGAGGAATTGCTCAACTCCGCGCGGTCCACCATCACGGAGATCGGTGCCGACCTCACTGTCATCGATGGCCTGGTCTGATCCCACGGAAGGCTCGTTCGACGACTTGAAGGCGCGGACTTCACGACCCCGCGCCGACTGGGTCCGAGATCCCAACGCCAACACCGTCCCCGGAGTGACGGGAAAACGCAGCTCCAGCAATGGCGCGGCAACAGCGACGACAACGCCGCCAACCGGAAACGATCTACGGGCTCGTAGCGAATCCGACCTTTGACCTGTCGACGCAGCACCGCGTTCTCGTGCCGTTTCACCAGCAGTTCGGCGTCCTTGGGGATGTCCCGGGCAGCGGCACCGCTGGCACGGACAGCAGCGCGCGAGTTGCTCGGTACAGCAACGACACGATCATGCTGGCGGCATCCCAGCTGCCCACGCGGGGCTGCTTACCCAGCTGCCACCTGCAGCAATGACCTATCGAGCCCCACATGGGCAACCCGGTGGTCGACCGCCGTGACAACCGGCCATCGATCTGACCGACCTCACGCCGGGCGCCCTCGACATCGACTGCGTCATCCCATACGCACGTCACGTCGCACAGGTGCTCACCGACAGCCCCGCCGACAAGGTCCTCGTCGCTGCTCCGGCACCAGCCACCTCGGACGCGGAGACAGGTCGGTCGCGAAGCGGACAAGAATCGCTTGCGAAAGCGAATAAACAATCGCGAACAAACATTCCGTTGAATGCTGACACACAATATCAAACACGCACGAACGCGGTGGAAGCACTTCGTCGTGACGCGCTCCGAGGAGTCGACAGCCTCGACACCGAGCGGCGTATATGCTGGTCAGGAGGGTGCCAACCCTGCCGTGACCAGCGCTCCTCCAGGTAGTAAGCTGTCGCCGTTCAAGCCCCCACGGACGGAACGCTCTCGTCCGTGGGGGCTTCGCGCGTTTTTGGGCTGGGTGTGGGCGGAGCGGAGGAGGGAAACGGTGGGCAGCGGAAAAACTCGGCGCCCCCGGCGTCGAGTGGCAATAGCGGCCGGCGGGCGCCGGAGGCCTGGCGGGCGTGCCGCAGGTGGCAGCAACGCCCTGGACGACAGGGTCGCGGCAGGTGGCACAGGCCAGCGCGCCGAGCCTCCACTGACCGTGCTCGCCGCGGTCGACCGACATGTGGAGCGCGCGACGTCGTCCGACGAAACTCTACGCCGCTACCTGCGGATGGCACTTCGCTTCGCGGTCATCGTGGTGATGATCTGCGCGGGTGTCGCAGCGTGCCTGCTGGTAGTCGCCGTCAGCATCCTGTACACGGTCTCCGTGACGGGCCTGAATCCGGTGGTCGCGGGCGCTGTCGCTGGCGTCGGGGCGCTGGGGACCAGCGGATCGGCTCTGGTCGGGATCAGCCGGTGGCGGCACAGGCGCCGCGCTCGGCTCACCGACGGCGACGGACGAGAGGAGCGAGAGGACTAGGCCGCCGCGGGCTCGTCCCCGACAGAAGTGCGCGCACGACAGGGCGCAGACAAAGACCGGCCGTCACGGCCAGCCCAACGGTGACACCTCCGACCACCACCGCCACAGCCGCTCCGCCGCCCGGCCCGAACACGGTCACGGCGGCGAGCGATCCCACGACCAGCCCCAGCGCGGGCACCACCAAGCTCGCCACGCCCACGATCACGACGGCGCGCCGCGTCTGCCGCTGTGCATCGTCGGCCATGTCCAGCACACTACGCGGCCGAACCTGGCTGGAATCCAGCACGTCCGACGACGGCGCCCCCAAACTGGTCGCGCACGCCATGAACGGACAGCACGGCTGCACGCTTTCTTGGTTGCCACAGGGCATCCGTTACTCCCCTACTGTGCATTTACTGCGATTGGGTGGTCCCAAAAACCGTCGCTAACGCACGGTGGTGCAGGGCTTTTCTGCGCTGTGACGTACGCGCTCCACATCGATCGTGAGCGGGTCCGACCGAGGAGGAGTCGTGCGAAGACCAATGGAAACCCAGGGAGAGGTGTGCCCACTCTCAGCTCCAAAGGGGAATCACCGATGAAGGTGTGTGTCATCGGTTCCGGAATATCCGGCCTCGCCGACGTACACTACCCGACCGACTGACCCGGGGTTCAGGTCACGATTCCGGAACACATCTCCCGGCACGGCGGCCGCGCCGACGTCACCGAGGATGGCGAGCACTGCGCCCGACTGTTCCTCGGCGACTACCACTACCTGCTGGGCCTGTTCCGCGAGATCCCGGACGTCGACGGCACAGTGCTGAACTCAATGCACAGGTGCCGGTGCCTTGGCTACCAGCTGGCATCGCCAGCTTTTCCGAGGCACACGGCCGTCCTCTCACTCCACCGACCATATGTTGAGACGCAGTCTCAGCTGCCGCTCACATCCATGATCAAACCGATAAATCGAGGACTCCTTTACTTTGGCAAGTAGACTTGGACGCGAGCTTGGAGAACGGACACGAGCACGCTGTTGGCCCTGGTTCAACTGGGCCAAGGGGTCGCAGTTTCAAACTCTTTCACGTCGACCGCGACACGGCCCTTCACAGCTCAGACGCCAAAAAAAATAGAGCTTGGCAACCTTATTCTGCACATGAAGCTCAAGCACGCCGCTCATAGACCACATTACTCGACCAAGTCGCGCGGCCACGACTATGCCCGCAAGAGCACTGCCGGCTTCCAACATGGTGAAACGCTTCGCCACCCACCGCACGACAGAGCAAGATAAGAAGTCATCTGAGGACTCGACCGCCAAGCCGCGCGTCCTCCACGTTCACCTGGTCGCCAGGCGACCAGGTGCCACCATCTACTACGATGGTCACATGAACACCCAACACTGCGTTGGGTGCTACGAGAACGAGTTCGAGTCCCCCCTCGGACACACTTACTATTCACCCGTCTCATCGGATGAATGATCACATCGGCCACGTTCGCGGCCCGGTCATAGCAAACTTGCAGGTCAACGGCCTCGTACAGCCGCACTTGGCTCTCCGGCTTCGCTCCCGACAGAGCAGCACCAACGTCGCCAAGCGAATCGATCATCGCCCATATCTCGGCGTCGCTAATCCCACCGGGCATTCGCTGGCTCTCCAATTCCGCTTTCGCCGCTGCGCGTTCGGCTTGCGCGCTGTTGACCGCCTCGACCAGCGCCTCCGGATCGATACCCGCGACGATCGCCGCTTGGAACTTCCCGAGCTTCGCCTCAGCCTGTGCAAGCCGTCGCTTCGCCCCGTCGTGGTTGACCGGCCTATCGCCCGCCTGCGACGCGACCAGCGCCGCCACGGTCCGATCCACGTTCGCGCTGTCGAACAAGCCACCGAGCCACTTGTTCACGGCCTCCTCGATCGGATCCTCACGGAGGTAGACGGCCGGCGGATGCGTCGCCAGAACAGGTGAACCTGGCGCCAATGTCCGGGCAGGACACCGGTAGTACATCGCGTGCACCCGGGGACTCGCCTCCATCTTCCGTAAACACACCGCGCACCGGATCCGCCCCCTGAACAGGTACGTCCGCTTCGTCACTCGCCCGCTACGTTCAGCCTTCCGAGCGGTCCTCAGCCCACCCGCGCCCTTCGACCGCCGCAGCAACTGCGCCTCCGTGAATTCCTCGACCGAGACGATCTCCGGGTGTGTTGGCTTCCGGGAACGAACTACCCGGTCAGCGCTCGCCCTCCGGAACCGGATCACGTGTCCCGCCGCTACGTCGTCCGGGTCCAACAACGTCTCGTGCTTCGTCCACCGGCCGAAGACGGCATAGCCCGTGTACCGCGGGTTCTCCAGAATCGCCCGTACGGTGCTGCCCTGCCACGCATACAGCTGTGGAGTAACTGCGGGCGATCCCGCAGTTACTCCACA
>NZ_JBFBAM010000116.1:0-19370 GCF_040682195.1 Kutzneria sp. NPDC051319
TAACGCCTGATGCGTGATGCAGGGAAGGACGCCTTACCCGCGTTGAACGAGGGTAAGGCGTCCTTCCCTGCATTCAGCCCCTGCATTCAGCCCCTGCATTCAGCGCAGCTCGGCGGGCTCCTCCGCGTCGGCCGGGGCGGCCATCGCCTTGCCGGCGCGGTGCTTGATGTAGAGCGAGATGCCGATGCCGGCCAGCACCGCGACGGCGAGACCGACCCAGGCGAAGCCGCTCAGCCACTTCTCCGCCACCTCGCCGACGTAGTGGATCAGCGCCGTGGTTCCGGTCGCCCACACGATGCCGCCGAGGGCGTTGGCGATCAGGAACCGGGGGTAGCGCATGTGCAGCGCGCCGGCCAGCGGGCCGGCGAAGATGCGCAGCAGGGCGATGAAGCGGCCGAAGAACACCGTCCACATGCCCCACTTGGCGAACGCCCGCTCGGCGGTGGCCACGTGACTGGGCCCGAAGTGCTTCGGGAACTTGCGGCCGAGCCACACGAACAGCGGTTTGCCGCCCTTGCGGCCGATCGAGTAGCCGATCGAGTCGCCGATGATGGCGCCCGCCGACGCCGCGATCGCGATGTACTCCCACTCCACCGCCGAACTCGGGTGGATGGTCAGCAAAGTGGCGCTGACCAGGGCAATCTCTCCTGGGATCGGGATGCCGAGGCTCTCGATCATCACGATCAGGCCGATCGTGACGTACACCGCGAGCGGTGGTATGGCCGCGATCCACTGGTCGATGTGCAAGGCCGTCGGTCCTTCCCCTGTCCGTACGTTGTGTCCAGTGTGCCCGATCCGACGCCAACTGTCGGGCCGCTGTCGAATTCCTGAGGAGTCGATGTGATCTGGCGTCATGCGGTCGCTCAGGATGTTGACTATGGACATGAGCGTTCCGGACAGTGTCACAGCGGCGTTGGGGCTGGTGTTCCTCGTCGGCTTCGTGCCGCTGCTGCCGACCGAGCCGGTGCTCATCTCGTGCGGGGTGCTGGCCGCGTCCGGCAAGCTCCCGCTGCAGTGGGTGATCGTCACGGCCATCGCCTCGTGTGTGCTGGCCGATCTCGTCAACTATGGCATCGGTCGGCGGATCGGGGAGCCGGCCATCGCCAGGTTCGCCCACCGGCGCACGCCCGCGCTGGTGCTGGACTGGATCAAGGAACGGCTGGCCCGCAACGCCGAGCCGATCCTGATCGCCGGGCGGTGGCTGCCCGGCGGCGGCACCATCGGCGCCGTGCTGTGCGGCTCGCTGCGCTTCCCGCTGCGTCGGTTCGCGCTGGCCTCGTCGATCGGCTGCACGCTCTGGTGCCTGTACGCGACGCTGCTCGGCTACATCGGCGGCTCGCTGGCCAGCGACGACATCCCGCTGGCCCTGGCCGTGTCGCTGGGGGTCGCGGCCGTGCTCAGCCTGCCGGCCAGCATGTTCCTACGGGCGCAGCGGCGTCGGGCTCTGGCCGTCACCATCGACGACGACCCCGACCTGGAGCCCATCGCCGGCTGACTGGCCGTAGCCGACGAAGTTGTTCGTCGCCTCGGCCATCTGCCGCTCGGTGAGCAGCTTGGGCGGCCGCCCGCTGCCGACCACCTTCAGCGCCACCTCACAGACCCACTCCAGGAAGCCGGCCCGCTGATACGCCTGGGCCAGGTCATCGCCCGTGGTCACGGCGCCGTGGTTGCCGAGCAGGCAGGCGTGCCGATCGCCAAGGGCGTCGATCAGGGCTGTGGCCAGCTCGGCCGACCCGAACGGTTCGTACGGCGCCACCAGCACCCGACCGCCGAGCAGCGCGAGGTAGTAGTGCACGGGCGGCACCTCGTCGACGACCACCGACAACGCGGCGGCCGCGACGGAGTGGGTGTGCACGACCGCCTTGGCGTCCGTCGCGGCGTACACCGCGAGGTGCATCGGCAGCTCACTGGTCGGCTTGAGCGGCGCCTCAACGGCTGTGCCGTCCAGGTTGTGCACGCCGACCAGCTCCGGCGTCAGCTCGCCGTAGTCCAGGCCGCTCGGGGTGACGGCGACGAGGTCGCCCGCGCGAACGCTGACGTTGCCGGCCGTGCCGATGACCAGCCGGTCCTCGACCGCGCGCCGGCACGTCTCGACGACCTCCCGCCGTGCGTCCGCGAGCAGCATCACGGGGCCGTCAGCACGATCGGGTCACCCTCGGTGATGGCGATCGTGTGCTCGAAGTGCGCCGCCCGGCTGCCGTCCTCGGTGAGCAGCGTCCAGCCGTCGTGGCCCGTCCAGTACGTGTCCTGGCCGCCCAGCGTGAACATCGGCTCGATCGCGATCACCAGGCCCGGGTGCAGCTTCATGCCCTTGCCCGGCTCGCCCTCGTTCGGGACGTGCGGCAGCTCGTGCATGGCGTGGCCGACGCCGTGACCGCCGTGGTCGGCGAGGATGCCGTAGCCGGCATCGCGGGCGATGGGGCCGATCGCGTGGCCGATGTCGCCCAGCGTGTAGCCCGGGCGGCAGACCTCGATCGCCGCCTTCAGGGCACGCTCCGTGGCCTCGATCAGCGCCACGTCCTCCGGGTCCTGCTCGCCCACCAGGAACGTGATGGCCGCGTCGCCGTGCCAGCCGTCGACCTCGGCGCCGAAGTCGATGCTGAGGACATCGCCGTCGAGTAACCGGTAGTCGTTCGGAACGCCATGCACCACAGCATCATTGACGCTCGTGCACAGCACCGCCGGATAAGGCGTCGGCGCGAAGCGCGGGTGGTAGTTGAGGAAGGAGGAGCGCGCGCCCATGGTGGCCAGGACCTCCGCCGCCACGGCGTCCAACTCCTTGAGGCCGACCCCGACCGCGGCGCGTTCCCGCACGGCCGCGAGCCCCGCGGCCACCACCGACCCGGCCGCGCGCATGGCCGTTATCTCGGCCGCTGTCTTCAGCTCGATCACACCGACAACTCTATGGTCGACGTCACTGTGTACGTCCAGACCTGGTCACTGGACGAGTTCGTCGATGCGGCGGTCGAGCAGCTTCGCCGAATCCTCCGCCGGCAGCGCCGCCTCGGTCAGCCGGCGAAACGCCAGTTGGTAGGCGTCCACCTCGTCCCTCGAGTCCGCGTACGAGATCGAGGTCAGGCTCTCCGTGTAGATCGTCGTGAACGCCGGCACCGCCATCGTGAGCAGCGTGAACGCCATGCCCAGGCCCGCATGCTCGCCGTGGTCGACGGGGATCACCCGGAACGTCACATTCGGCCGCTCGATCAGGCCGCGCAGGTACTCCAGCTGCATGCGCAGCACCAGGCGGCCGCCCACCGGCCTCAGCAGCGCCGGCTCACCCGTGACGATGTGCAGGTCCGGCCCACCCGCCGCGGTCAGCGGCCGTTGCGCCTCCACCCGCTCGCGCGCCTCCCGGCCCACGTCCGACGGCGCCGTGCGCAGGGAGGTCGACAGCAGCGCGTTGGCGTAGTCCACCGTCTGCGTCAGGTCCGGCAGCAGCTGGTCCGTGTAGGTCTTGATCTCCGACGCCTCGGCCACGTAGGCCCGGAACGTGCTCTCGCTCGCCGTCACCCGGGACGGCCGCTCGCGGGCCTTCTCCCCGAAGAACCGGATCTTCTCCGCCTCGCCCGCCGGCACCTCGTACAGGTCGAGCATCCGCTCCAGCTCGTCCTCCGGGACCTTGATGGCGCCCGCTTCGAGCCGGGCGATCTTCACGCTGCTGTACCAGTTCAACTGCTTCGTGGCCTGGGTCGGCGACAGGCCGGCCTTCTCACGGCAGCTGCGCAGCACCGCCCCCAGCAGCTCTCGGTACGCCGCCACTGCGGCAGACCCCATCGGCACACCCCTCCTCATCCGCGGCCACCCATCCTGCCCGCCGCCACGGTCCCCACACCCAACCCCACCCGATCGAGGGACATGTTCCTGATAGCTTACCAAGAACCCTGCCCGCTAGATTGATCCCATGCCCACCACTCCCACCCTCCGCACCCGCCTCCAACAGGCGGCCTGCGACTACGCGCACCTCGCCGACTGGCCCCTCGTCCCCGGCTCCGTGTGGACCGGCGCCGAGTACACCCGCGGCCACACCGACCGCCCCGCCGGCGAATTCGAGCCCGTCTTCCCCCGCCCCACCCGCGACGTCCGGCGCGTCCACTCCCTCTGGAAGATCGCGCCCTACTCCGTGCTCGCCCCCACCGGCACCGCCTTCGACGTCATCTCCGTGCCGTTGGCCATCGGCGTCGCCGCCACCCGCACCGGCCCCTTCCGACGCCTCATCGCCCCCACGTCGCTGTCCCCCGACCGCATCCGCTTCCTCGTGCGCCCCGGCATCCCCCTCGCCCCCGACCTCCCCTTCGCCGAGCTCAGCACCCACGGCGAATGCGTCCCCCTGCCTCCCACCCCCGTTCCCGGCGGCGCCCTCACCTGGTGGGTTTCCCCCGCCACCACCGACTGGCAACCCGGCGACTCCCTCTCCGTCCAGGCCGCCCTCCGCGCCGCCGTCGACCTCCTCCAGCCATGCTCGCGCTAACCCTCTCCAGCGCTTTCGGCTCCGCCCTCCTCGTGCTGGCCGCCCTCGTCCTCCGCCCCCACCTCTTCGGCCCCAAACCCCAGCACGCCGGCGCCCACCACGGCGCCGCCCTCACCGTCACCGACCTCCGCGTCCGCCTCGCCTACGAAGCCGGCCAGCGCTCCGTCCACACCGCCCGCCACCACCTGGTGACCCACCGGCTCTAACTGTTCCTGATCAAAACAGCCCCCGGTTAAGTTGCAAAACAAAGACAAGAAAAGCAAGAAGATCGGTCACGCGATGAACCAGATCCGCCTTTCAAAGGCCGAACGCCACATGCTTGACACAAGCCCCACGATTAAATCCCGGCGCACGCAGATCTGCGGCACAACCTCCTCAATGCCGGCCACCACAGGCACACACCAAGCCACGCCAGACAAGAGCGACGACGCCCGGGCAATTCGTCAGCACCGCTTCAAAGTCCGCACCCCACACCTTCGTAACGCATCCTGCCCAAGCATGCCACTGCCCATAGGCTGCCAACCAACGCCAGCACGCTACCGTGCGGCGCGATTTCTCAAGACCGTCGCCCTTACCGCCAAGAGTTGCGACTAACCCCCCGACCAGTACCGAACAAACTACACATTCTCACCCTTGGGCCAGTAGCGCTTCTTCACCTCACGCAGATTCACGGCTTCAGACCGCGGGATCTCACCCGAGGCAACAAAGCGTTCGCGTACGTCCATACCAAGTTCGCGAGCCTTCGTCTCGCTGTCTCCAACATAAGTGACGTCCAGGCTGTCGCCGTCCTCGCCATTGACCACAAACGGTTCGCCGTGATACTCGCATCGCCACTCAACCAGCGAAAGAGATTCCAGCTCTTCCACACGAACGGACATCTTGTACGCGCCGGGTGCCGTCTGCACGAATCCCACTGCCGGCGGCTCAGGGCCGGTCCAGCGAAGATTGACAACGTCAGGATCCTGAGTGCGAGTGGCACGGTACACACGCCCACCGAGAACGGCCTCGTAGTGCTGTTTGGCAATCACCGTACTCACTTCACTCCCCCTACCGGGATCCAGCGCCCGTCGTCAAAGGTTGCCACCGGCTCTTCATGCCCGTTCCTATCGATACGAAAAATCTGGTCGCCATCGGCGAGCGGGCTCTGCGTACGTTCCCACTCAGGCACAAGGTGGTCGTTCGAACCGGTGAATCCGTTTCCGGTGAACGGGGCACCCCAGTCCTTCGTGCCACCGATGTTCGCGCGACCGGCTTCAGTTGGCCCACCGAAGGGCACCGCGTAGTCCGTAGGCTCGCCGACGTGCGTACGCAGAACATGAACCGAGTCAAGGCCGGCCGGAAAGGTATGGTCATCGTAGTCCAGGCGCAAACCTTCACGATAGTCGGACGGAGTGACCATGGTCCGAGCGTCGGACACTCGGGCGAAACACCCTTGGGCGCTGTCCGCCTGAAATCCGCCTTTGACGTGAACGTTGTTCAGATAGTTCTCGGCCGCCGATGGACTCAGGACCTTCTGCACGGGACGACCACTGTCAAGCGGGATGTCTTCACGGATCGCGCGCCACTTCGCAGCTTCCGCGTGACTGACGTTCGCGGTACCACCGGGCTCATTCATACGCTGGCGCATAGAGTCAAACTGCTCCTGTGTCACGCCGTGACGTTCGAGCAGTTCGGGAAGGTGCGCTTCAGCGGAGTCCGGATCTGGCAGCCGTCCTTTGAGACGGGCCGGCTCGCCACCACCGCCAGGGATGGCAGGCGCCTTCCTGTCCTTGCCCCCGTGACCCGAGCCGACCTTCGCGGTGGGGTGGGTACCGCCACCGGGGACGCGTTTGGGCTTCTTAGCGGTGCCGCCTTTGCCCTTGCCGACGGGGGTACCGGCGCGCTTGGCGCCGCCATGGGGGTCGACCTTGCCCTTGACGTCGGGGTGGTGCTTGCGGAGGTTGCGGGCGGCGGAGGTATCGGCCTCTTCGTAGAGGTCGGCGGTGGCGCCGAGGCGATGGCCGGCGGAGCCGGCGACGCGGCCGCCTTCCTTGAAGACGGCGCCGGTGATCTCGGTGGCCTTGCCGGTGAACTTGGCGACGACGGAGCCGACGCCGGAGCGGTCGCCGGAGGCGTGGGAGACGAGGTTCTGGCCGGTCTGCTCGAGCTTCTCACCGGTCTGCTGGATCGACTCGCCGACGTTCTTGAGCTTGCCTCCCGACTTGCGGAGATGCGCTGGATGGATGTTGGCCTTGCTCACGTCGCCCCCAGGTGACGGTCAGAGCGTCTCAACTCAACGGGCAGGGTACGGCAGAGGTGAGAGGCGGTTCGTGCGAAGTACTTCGGTCGGGTTACCCGAGGTGATCAGTACAACGGATCCACGCTGGAGATCAGATCGGTTCGACCGCGCTCGGTAAGCCACTCAGACACCCTGGTTATCCAGCGGCGCGGGCCATGAACTCCAGGCAGGCAGCTTGCTCGTCGGTGAACTCGCGCAGCGAACCGCGGCCACCGCGTTCCAGATAGAAGACACTCCCGTCACGGACGATGCAGTAGCACATTTCAGCTCACGGTCCTGGTTGTTCAGCTAGTCCACCTCATCCTCGAACTGGAAGCGTCCTCTGGTGATCTGAAGCAGGGGTCATGCGACCCAACAGGGCGTAGCAGGCGTCCGACTCGAGAGAGAAAACGGATTCATCGAAGTTATCGCCGCGCTCGCGGTAGAAGACGGACCAAGCACCGTCGACACCCTGAAGGATTCACCACCGCCTGTCGGCGGTCTCGCCGATGGAAACGTCGTCGTCGTCAATACCAATCGCCTCAAGATGCGCGGCGAGGCGCTCCGATACTCAACTCCGCGAGTCAGCCTCGGGCCAGATGACGGTGTCGACCTCGCGCAGGTTCTCGATCTCCGACTTCGGAATGACACCGGTGGCGATTAACCGCTCCTCAACATCGAGGCCCAGCTCCCGAGCTTTGGGCTCGTTGCCGCCGAGGTAGTAGAGCAGCAAGCTGTCACCGCGATCGGCCGTGACCTTGAACGGCTCGCCCCGATACTCCGCGAACCATTCGACCTGGTGCACGCTGTCCACCTCGGTGAGCGGTGTGTGCCTGATGGCGATGACCGGTGTGACCTTCTCAAAGCCGGGAAGCGGTGGGTTGTCGTCGTACCAATAAAGGTCGACAAAGTCCGGGTCGACGGTCAGCGCGGTGTGGAACTGGCGGCCGCCGACAAGGGCGTAGTAGCGCTGCTTGTACTGGTCTGTCACCGGTCCCCCTTGATCAAGTCGACGCTGACGTCGCCGCTCATGTGATCACCGGTGCTCCGAGTCCGAACGACGCATTCGGGCCTACTCGAATGAGCAGGCCCGAAGGCCAAGGGTCACTGACCCGCGTCGCCCCAGGTGAGGCCAGCAAGGATCTGGCTGTAGGTCAGGCGGCCGAGCAGGTAGGTGCAGGCCTGATGCTCGGTGGCGAAGCGCTCGAGGTCGTTCTTGTCACCGCGCTCCAGCCAGTACACCTCCCAGACGCCGTCCTCGGCCTGCTCGAGGGACCACGAGTACTGGGCGTGGCCACCGAGGGCGACCATACGGGCGGGAATGCCGATGGCGGCTACGGCGGAATCCAGTTCCTGGATGTTCACAGCTTGACCTCACGGAGATAACCGGCGTTGACAAGGTCGATGACGGAATGCGGCATGTAGTACTGGGTGCCGCCGCCATCCTGTTTCATGGCGGGGGCGATGGGGCCCTCCCACACGGGAATGGGCTTCACGACCTCGTACTGGTGGTAGCCGTCGCTCAGGTTGCCGGGCGGCAGTCCGCGCTGCGGGAACGGAGTGTCGGTCGGCGAGGTGAAGCGACCGAATCCGGGACCGAAGCGGTCGATGGTGTGCCCGGGCTGCAACACGGTGGGTTGGCGCGATTCGGGGCTCTCGAAGCCCTGGGGATGCTTCTGCGGATCGGGCCACATGAGTTCTGGATTGCCGTGCGCATCGGTTTTCCCGGACGGCCAGTACCGCTTGTTCCACTCGGTCTGCCCGAGCCCGCCGGTGGGGTCGTAGTCCTTCGGCACGATGCCCTTCACGACCGGATGGTTCTGATCGGCCCCCGGTTTCAACGCGTCCTGCACACGGTCGGGATTTTCCTGCGCTTTCTTGATGAGGTTGTCGTCGATCAGACTGTGGTCGGGATGCGTCAGGTCGTCGGTGTTGACGGTCTTGCCGCGCGAGTCGTAGTCGCGGGTGGACTTGGGCGGGTCGTTGAGGTCTCCGCTGAGGGAGGGGACCTCGTGATCCTTCTTGCCGCCACCGCTGCCGACACGGGAGCCGGAACGCGTGCCGCCACCGGCTACGGGCTCGGCCTTCTTGGTCCTGCCGCCGCCGGAGCCGACGGAGGAGCCGGAGCGGGCGCCGCCGCCGGCGACGGGCTTGGCGTCGCGGCTCTTGTGGACCTTCTTCAGGCCCTTGGCGCCGAGGTCGTCGGCTTCCTCGTACAGGTCGGCGGTGTTGCCGAGCCGGCCACCGGCGGAGCCGGCGACGCGGCCGCCTTCCTTGAACACCACGCCGGTGATCTCGGTGGCCTTGCCGGTGAACTTGGCGACGACGGAGCCGACGCCGGAGCGGTCGCCGGAGGCGTGCGCCTGAAGGTTCTGACCGGCCTCTTCGAGCTTGCTGCCGGCCTGCTCGATCTTGCCGCCGAAGTCCTTGAGCTTGCCGCCGGACTTGCGTAGGTGCTCGGGGTGGATATTGGCCTTGGTCACGTCGGAATGCCCTGGTTGGTGCCGACGGACTCGGCGGTGCCCAGCGGGTCGTTGACGACGGAGTCGGCCATGCCCTCGACCTGGTCGACGGAGTCGCTCACGCCCTGGGTGAAGCCGCCGACGCCGGCATTGGCCACGGCGCCCATGTCGATGCCCTGATGGGTGCCGAGCGCGTCGCCGACGAGCTGCATGGCGAGCTCCTCGCCGGCGCTCTCCAGCGCGGCGAAGATGGGCCCCTCGACCACGGACAGCAGCTGCTGCTCGACGGTCTGGATGGCCTGCTCGATGGCCTGCTTGACGATCTGCTCGGTGATCTCGGTCTGGGCCACCGCCAGCGCCTCGGACGCGCCCAGGGTCTCGATGGCGGCGGCCTGGTCGGCGATGATCTCGGCGGCGAGGATGACCAGCTGCACGATGGCCGCGAGCTTCATGGCCATGATGACGACGGCGGCGATGTCGAGGCCGGTGGCGAGCAGGTCCATGCCCTCGCCGAGCTGCTGGAGATGCCCCTCGGCGAGCTTCTTCCACAGCGCCTCGAAGATCTCCAGCGACTCGGCGGAGTTGACGCCGAGCATCTCCTCGATCTCGGACTTGGCGTCGCCGTTGTTGCTGGACAGCTCGGAGCCGAGCTCACGGAGCTGGTCGGCGGCCGAGCGGAGCTCGTCCTCGTCGATGTTGGGCCATTCGACGCCGATGAGGTCGAGGACCCAGGTGACCTCGGAAGGGAGGGTGACGCCCACGCTCACCACGACCCTTCGTTGAGCACGGAGCCGCCATCGTCATCGTCGAAGTCACGGGAGGGCGGCGCCTGGCGCGGCTGCTGCGCGGGAGGCTGGGGCGCGGCGGGTCGAGGAGCGGCCGGCGGCGGGGTGTGTGCGGGCGGGGCGGCCGGCGGGGCCTGGCGCCACGGGTCGTCCTGCCCGGTGGGGTCGGTGGCGGTCCGGGGCACGGCGGGCGTGCTGAGCTTGGAGGCGTCGAGCCCGACGGCGCTGCCGGCGGCGGCGAGCACGTTGGCGCTCTGGGTCCGCACCGGGGCCATCGTCTCGGACACCTTGGCCCGGGCCTTGGCGGCGGCGGCCTGGATCGTGGCGACGACGGTCTGCGCGAGCTTGTCGGGCGTGGTGCGCTCGAAGGCGCTGGGTGACAGCTTCAGCGAGGTCACCACCCCGGTGGCGTCCACGGCGACCTGCACGCTGCCGTCACGCGATGTCGCCTCCCCCGTGCTCGACAGCGCCTCCTGCTGCGCCTGCTTCACCGCGGCCATCTGCGCGCGCAGCCCCGCCAGCGCACCGTCGGCCTGTTGCCGCAGCTCGGCGACCTTCGCCGCGCGCTGCTCTGGACTCAAGTCCGGCTCAGTCATTGCCAACACCCCTCACGTCAGGCACTACGACGCCGCCCGCGTCCCGCTGGTTCCGTCCGGCTGTGACACCGACCGCTGCGCTGACATCTTCGAGCCCGCCGGATTCGGCGACCAGTCGGGGGGTGTGACCAGCGCCGGTGACGGCCGGTAGCCGATTCCCCGGACACCTTCCAGTGCCCGGTTGTCGCAATAGGTCAAGAAGACCGCTCGGGGCGTGCACAATCTGTACTTGTCGTGATACGCGGGCGAAGAAGGGGTGCGAGCGGGTTGGCCGTGGAGTTCCGGATCCTCGGGCCGCTGGAGGTCGTCGTGGACGGCCAGGTGGTTCCGATCGGCGCTGCCAAGCACCGCACGCTCCTGGCCTGCCTGCTGCTGCGGGCCAACCACGTGGTGTCGGTGGACGAGCTGGTGGACCGCATCTGGGACGGCGACACCCCGCACCGGTCCAAGGCCACGCTCCAGACGTACGTGATGCGCCTGCGCCAGGTGCTGGGCGACCCGTCGGTCATCCGCACGGCGGCCGACGGCTACCTGATCAGCGTGGACGCCGACCACCTGGACCTGATCCGGTTCACGGAGCTGGCGGCGGCGGCACGGGCGACGCTGGCCAGCGGGGACCTGCCGACGGCGGCCGAGCTGTACGGCCAGGCGCTGACCCTGTGGCGGGGCCAGCCGCTGGTGGACGTGCCTTCGGACGTGCTGCACCGCGAGGAGATCCAGCGACTGGTCGAGCACCGGCTGGAGGTGCTGGAGCGCCGGATCGAGGTGGAACTGAGCCTTGGTCGGCACACGGATCTGATCCCGCTGCTGCGGGCCGTCACGGGCGAGCACCCGTTCCAGGAGCGGTTCTGGGGCCAGCTGATGCTCGCGCTGCACCGCTCGGGCCGCCAGGTGGAGGCGCTGGAGGCGTTTCGCCAGGTCAGCCGCCTGCTCGGCGAGGAGTTGGGGGTCGGCCCCGGGGAGCGGCTGCGCGCGATGCACCAGGCAGTGCTGCGGGACGACCCGGGCCTGGCGCCGCCGGAGCGCTCGCCGCGGCCGCCGGCCCGCGCGGTGCCGTCGGAGCTGCCGGCCGACCTGGTGGACTTCGTCGGACGGCGTGACGTGTCGGATCGAATCGCCCAGCGGCTGGTGGCCGGCGACAAGAACACGGCCGTGCCGCTGGTGACGCTGTCCGGGCCGCCGGGGGTCGGCAAGACGGCGTTGGCGATTCACGTGGCGCACGGGGTGAGCAACCGCTTTCCGGGCGGGCAGCTGTACGTGAACCTGCGGGGTTACGCCCCGGGCCCGCCGATGAGCACGGTGGACGCGCTGACCCGGTTCCTGAAGGCGCTGGGTGTGCCGCCGTCGCAGATCCCGCTGGACGTCGAGGAGCAGATCACGCTGTACCGGTCCTGCATGGCCGGCCGGCAGGTGCTGGTGGTCCTGGACAACGCCGCGGCGGCCGAGCAGGTCCGGCCGCTGCTGCCGGGCAGCCCGGGCTGCGCAGTCCTCGTGACGAGCCGGGACACTCTCCTGGGACTGACGGCTTTGCAGGGCGCGCGGCCGGTCGGCCTGGACGCGCTGTCGCCGGACGAGGCGCACCGGCTGCTGAGCGAGATGCTGGGCGCGCGGGCCGTCCTGGCCGAGCCGGAGGCCGTGAAGGAGCTGGCCTGGCTCTGCGCCTACCTGCCGCTGGCGCTGCGGATCGCCGCGGCGAACCTGGCGAACCGGCCTGGTGTCGGGAATTACGTGGCCCGGCTGCGTGAGGGCAACCGGCTCGACGTGCTCGTGGTGGACGAGGACGACGAGGCGGCCGTGACCGCCGCCTTCGACCTCTCGTACCACGCGCTGAAGCCCGCGGCGCGGCAGCTGTTCCGCCTGCTGGGCCTGATTCCCGGCCCGGACTTCACGGTGGAGGCGGCCGCGGCGGTGGCGTCGCTGCGGCTGGACGAGTCGCAGCGGCTGCTGGACCGGCTGGCGGCGGCGAACCTCGTGCAGCAGCACTCGCCGGGCCGCTACCACCTGCACGACCTGCTGCGCCTGTACGCCGAGCAGCGCACGAACGTGGAGGAGAACCCGGGCTCGAAGGTCATCGCCCGGTCGAACCTGGCCGCCTACTACCACCACGCCTCGGCGGCGGCCTCGAACACGCTGTCCCCGGGCAGCGTGCGCCTGCCGGTGCCGGGCGCCGGCTTTGTCGTGACGACGCCGCTGTTCGCCGATCACTTCGAGGCGCTGGCCTGGCTGGACACGGAACGGGCCAACCTGATCGCGGCGGTGGCGCAGGCCGAGGAGACGGGCCCGCTGCCCGCGGCCTGGGGGCTGGCCGACGCGCTGCATCGCTACTTCCGCGGTCACCGGCCCGGCGGTGAGGGCGTGACGATCGCCCGGATCGGCCTCACCGCGGCGCTGCGCTCCGGCGACCGGCGGGCGGAAGCCGTTATGCGCCAGGCCCTTGGCGCCCTGGCCTGGGATTCGAGCGGCTACGGCGAGGCGGTCGACCAGCTGTCGCTGGCCTTGGCCTACTACCGCGAGATGGGCCCGGACGAGGCCCTGGTCGAGGCGCTGAACGACATCGGCGGCGTGTACGGCGAAACCGGGGATCTGCCGCGGGCGGCCGAGTGTTTCGAGCAGGCGCTCGACGTCGCCGAGAAGGTCGGCCTGCCGGTCGGGCGGGCCGTCGCCCTGTCCAAGTTGGGCACGGTGAACCTGGCGCTGCTCAAGCACGACAAGGCCGTGTCGCTGTACGAGGACGCGCTGGCCGTTTTCCGGGCGCTGAACCGCCGGTACGACGAAGCCACGGTGCTGACCAATCTGGGCATGACCCGCTTGGAGATGGGGCAGCCCGACAAGGCGTTGCCGTGCCTGCACGCGGCCCTCGATCTGCGCACCGAGCTCGGATCGCTGGACGGCCGCAGCAACCTGCTGGACAACATCGCCATGGTGTATCTGCACCTTGACGACCTGGCGCAGGCCGAGGAGTACGCGACCACGGCGCTCGCGCAGGCCCGCGAGACCGGCTCCCATCGCCCCGAGGCGAACGCGCTGGGTTCGCTGGCCGAGATCGCGAGCCGCCGCGGTGACCAGGACCTGGCCCGGCAGCGGCTCGAGCAGGCGCTACGCATCGCCCAGGAGATCGAGAACCAGGTCCTGGAAGCCGGCCTGCTGACCGAACTGTCCATTGTGCATCGGAAGGTCGGCGACCGGGGCCGGGCCGTGGAGTTGGCCCGGCGGGCAATGGCCATGTGCGCGTCGGGCCTGGATCCGCTGGTGCACAAGCGGGCGAGTGAGGCGTTGGCCCTAGCGCTGGACGATTAGGTCGGCCCGGTCGCGCGTGCCGTCCACTGGGAACCACCCGCGCTCGAAGTCCTTCCACCGCACCAGATCCGCCCGGCTGGCCTCGCCGTCACGGGCGACGGCCCGCTCCAGCGCGTCCGCCGCCTCGACCCATATCAGCTGCGACAGCCACGGCGCCGCCGCCCGACGGCCGGCGGAAACCCCTTCCACCACAAGGACTTCCGTCGGCTCCACGACGACCTCCGGGCCGAGCACGGGCCCGCCGCCGCTCCAGTCCATGCGCCGATACCGGCCGCACGAACCGTCCAACAGCGGCTTGATCACACCCTCGACCAGCCGCGGCCACCACGCCACCGGGTCGTCCCAGGTGGCGAAGTGGTCGGTCGGCACGATCGGACGGCCCAGCGTCGCGGCGTAGTGGGACTTGCCGGCGCCGGACGGCCCGTCGATCGCGATGATCCTCACCGGTGCGCGTTCAGACCGTGCGACGCCCCGACAGGGCCCGGCCCAGCGTGAGCTCGTCGGCGAACTCCAGGTCGCCGCCCATCGGCAGGCCCGAGGCCAGCCGGGTGACGGTCAGCCCGGGGAAGTCGCGCAGCAGGCGGATCAGGTAGGTCGCCGTCGCCTCGCCCTCGGTGTTGGGGTCGGTGGCGAGAATGATCTCCTTGATGTCGTCGGCGCCCATCCGGGCCAGCAGCTCGCGGATGCGCAGCTGGTCGGGGCCGACGCCGGACAGCGGGTCCAGCGCGCCGCCGAGCACGTGGTAGCGGCCCTTGAACTCGCGGGTCTTCTCCACCGCGACGACGTCCTTGGGCTCCTCGACCACGCACACCACGGTGGCGTCGCGGCGCGGGTCCTTGCAGATGCGGCAGGTCTGCTCCTCGGAGACGTTGCCGCAGATCTGGCAGAACTGCACGCCGTCACGCACCTTCTGCAACGCGTCCTGCAACCGCCCGATGTCCGCCGGATCGGCGGCGAGCAGGTGGAAGGCGATGCGCTGAGCGCTCTTCGGACCGACGCCGGGCAACCGCCCCAGCTCGTCGATCAGATCCTGTACCGGTCCCTCGTACACGGTCAGAACCCGGGCAGGCTCAGGCCGCCGAGGTCGAACCCGCCGCCGAGGCCACCGGCCAGCGGGCCCATCTTCTGCGCGGCCAGCGCCTGCGCGTTGTTGTTGGCGTCGCGCACCGCGGCGACGACCAGGTCGGACAGCGTCTCGACGTCCTCGGGGTCGACCACCTTGGGGTCGATGGCCAGCGCCTTGAGCTCGCCGGCGCCGGTCACCGTCGCGGTCACCAGGCCACCGCCCGCGGTGCCGGTGACCTCCGCGGCCGCCAGCTCCTGCTGGGCGTTGACCAGCTGCTGCTGCATCTGCTGGGCCTGTTGCAGGATCTGTTGCATGTTGGGCTGGCCGGGCTGCACCGCGGCTCCTCTCGTCGGTTTGACCAGCACCAGCGTAGTCGCCGGGTGTGACAGGGTGGCCCCATGGGGCTGGACGTGAAGCGACTACTGGAACTGCACACCTGGCGGGCGTTCGACGTCGACGACGAGGGGCGGGTGCTGGCCGGATCGGACGAGACGGGCCGGGTGCAGCTCGTCGAGCTGGCGCCGGACGGCACGGCGACGCCGCTGCCGCACCTGACCGGCGTGAGCGGGGCGAGTTACGTCAAGGGCGAGCGGGCCGTCGTGGTCGAGCACGACAGCGGCGGCAACGAGCGCGGCCAGCTGTCGCTGCTGCGCGTAGGCGAGCCGGAGTTCGAGCCGGTCGTGCACGACGAGCGGTACGTGCACCGGCTGATGGGCGTGCGCGCGGGCCGGATCGTGTACGCGACGAACCGGCGCAACAAGGTCGACTTCGACATCGTGGTGCGCAACCTCTACAGCGGGGCCGAGGAGGTCGTCTACGACGGCGGCGGCAACCAGTTCGACGCCAAGCTGTCGCCGGACAGCCGGCGCCTGGCCACGGCGATCGCCTCCGACCAGGCCAATTCCATGCAGCTGCTGCTGGTCGACACCATGCCGGAGACCGACGCCGACCGGGTGGCCGAGCTGACCGGCGCCGACGAGGAGACCAACGTCGGCAAGATCGGCTGGCTGCCCGACGGCTCCGGCCTGATCGTCACCAGCAACCGGGACCGCGAGTTCAAGGCAATCGCCCGCTACGACCTGGCGACGGCCCGGTGGACCTGGCTGGTGGCCTCCGACGAGCACGACCTGACCGGCTGGCTGACGCCGGACGGGCGCAAGCTGCTGGTGATGACCAATGTCGACGGGGTGGCCCGGCTGACCGTGCACGAGGGCGCGACCGGCCGGCAGCTCGACGAGATCCCGCTGCCGGCCGACGGCTGGATCTCCTATCCGCTGATGGATCCGGTGTTCTCGCCCAACTCGCGGTTCGTGGCGCTGACCTTCAGCTCGCCGACGATCCCGATGGACGTGCTGCTGGTCGACCTGGAGTCGACCAAGGTGACGCCGCTGACCGACACCGGGTCGCAGCTGGCCGGCATGGTCGAGCCCACGCATGTCCGGGCCAACGGCCAGATCCCGTGTTTCGTCTACGGCAGCGGCGATTCCGCCGTGCTGTTCCTGCACGGCGGCCCCGAGGGTCAGTCGCAGCGGCGGTTCGACCCGCTGGTTCAGGGGCTGGTCGCGGCCGGGCACGTGGTCGTGGTGCCGAACATCCGAGGATCCGTCGGCTACGGCAAGACGTACTACGCGGCCGACGACCGGCGTCGGCGGCTGGACTCGGTGCAGGACCTGGCGGTGCTGCACGACTGGCTGCCGTCGATCGGGGTCGACCCGGCGAAGGTGGCGCTGTGGGGCCGCTCCTACGGCGGCTATCTGGTGCTGGCCGGGCTGGCGTTCCTGCCGGAGCGGTGGGCGGCCGGCGTGGACATCGTCGGCATCTCCTCGCTCGTGACGTTCCTGGAGAACACCTCGCCCTATCGGCGGCGGGCCCGGGAGCGGGAGTACGGCTGGCTGGACGCCGACCGCGACTTCCTGGAGGAGGCGTCCCCGATGAACAAGGTCGACGCGATCCGGGCGCCGCTTTTCGTGGTGCACGGGGCGAACGACCCTCGGGTGTCGCTGAGCGAGGCCGAGCAGCTGGCGGCGGCGGTGCGCCGCAACGGCGTCGAGTGCGAGCTGGTGGTGCACGCCGACGAGGGGCACCAGATGGCCAACCTGGACAACAAGCTGGCCACCTATCCGCGGGCGATCGAGTTCGTCAGCCGGCTGCTGGCTTAGCCTTCTTCTCGATCGGCACCGCGCCCAGCTCCTCGTTGAGCATCTCGAGCAGGACGTCGTGCGGGTCACGGCGGTCGATGAGCTCGCCCGGCTCGGGCTCGCGCGCCGCCTCGGCCATCATCGACTCTTCGGTCTCCGGCTCCGGCGCCGGCTCGGGTTCCGCCGGCTCGTCGGGCTCCGGGGGCAGCGGGATGTCGTCGACCGCGGAAGCGGACGGCGGCGGCGCCACCGACGTGGACTGCGGCTCGGGCTGCGGGCGGGCGGCCTGGCTGGGCCGGGTCGGGGCGGCCGGCCGCTGCCGGGTCGGGGCCGCCGCCGGCGCGGCCATCGCGCCCGGGCCGCCGCCCGCCTCGCCGTGCACGACCTTGACCTGCCACTCGCCGCCGACGACCTTGCCGACGGCGGCGGCGATGGCGTCCTGGTTCTGGGCGGCCGCGAGGCGGCGGGCCAGCGGGGCCGAGGTGTGGGCGATGGTGACGGTGGTGCCGTCCACGGACTGCACGGCGGCGTTCATCAGCATGGCCTGCGTGGACTTGCTGGAGATCGCCGCCAGCAGCTGGGACCACAGGCGGCGCAGTGTCGCCACGTCGATGGCGCCGCCGCTCGCGGGCGCGGCGGCGGCGACCGGGGCTGCGGCTACCGGGGCCGGCTCGGGCTCCGGTTGCGGCTCGGCCTGTGGCTGGGTCTGCGGGGGTTCCGGCTGCCGGGGCGCGGGGGCCTGGGCCTGCGTGACCGGCGGCGTGGGCTCGGCCTGCGTCGGCGCGGCCTGGACCGGGGCGGGCTGAACGGGCACAGGCTGAACGGGCACGGGCTGTGTGGGAGCGGCCTGGGCGGGTGCGGCCTGGGCGGGTGCGGCCGGCTCGGGCTCCGCGGACCGCTGCGACGGCCGCTGGAACTTGCTCGCGACCGGGGCCGCTGCCCCCTCCACCGCCACCGTGCCACCGGCGGCGATCGGGCGGTGCTCCAGCTGCTCGATCCGTTGCAGCAGCGCGGCATCCGTGGGGCTGGCGGCCGGCAGCATCATGCGGGAGCACAGCAGCTCCAGCACCAGCCGCGGCGCCGTCGCGCCCCGCATCTCGATCAGACCGGCGTGCACGATCTCGGCGTACCGGGTGAGCGTGGCCGGGCCGAGGCCGGAGACCTGCTCCTGCATCTGCGCCAGCTCGTCCTCCGGCGCGTTGATCAGACCTCGCTGGCCCGCGTCCGGCACCGCCGACAGCAGCACCAGGTCACGCAGGCGTTCCAGCAGGTCCTGGGCGTACCGCCGCGGGTCGTGGCCGGCCTCGACGACACGGTCCAGCGTGCCGTACACGGCGGCGCCGTCGCCCCCCGCCAGGCCGCGCACCATCTCGTCGATCAGGGCCACGTCCGTGACGCCGAGCAGCGAGATCGCCCGCTCGTACGTGACGCCCTGGTCGCCCGCGCCGGCCAGCAGCTGGTCCATCACCGACAACGTGTCACGGGCCGAACCGCCGCCCGCGCGCAGCACCAGCGGGTACACCGCCGGCTCCACCTTCACACCCTCGTCGCCGCAGATGCTCTCCAGCAGGCCACGCAGCGTGCCCGGCGGGATCAGGCGGAACGGGTAGTGGTGGGTGCGCGACCGGATCGTCGGCAGCACCTTCTCCGGCTCGGTCGTCGCGAACACGAAGATGAGGTGCTCCGGCGGCTCCTCCACGATCTTCAGCAGGGCGTTGAAGCCCTGCGTGGTGACCATGTGCGCCTCGTCGATGATGAAGACTCGGTAGGGGGCCTCGGCCGGCGCGTAGAAGGCTCGGTCGCGCAGCTCGCGGGCGTCGTCGACGCCTCCGTGGCTGGCCGCGTCCAGCTCCACCACGTCCACCGTGCCCGAGCCGCCCGGGGCCAGGCCGATGCAGGAGTTGCACACCCCGCACGGGGTCGGCGTCGGCCCCTGCACGCAGTTCAGTGATCGGGCCAGGATGCGGGCGCTGGACGTCTTGCCGCAGCCCCGTGGCCCCGAGAACAGGTAGGCGTGGTTCACCCGCCCCGCGGACAGTGCGGTCCGCAGCGGCTCGGTGACGTGATCCTGGCCGACGACCTCGGCAAAGGTCGCGGGCCGGTACTTGCGGTAGAGGGCGAGCGCCACGGGTACGACCCTACTGCCAGCCCCCGACATTCCGAGGCTGCGGGTGGCGAGCGAAGCGAAGCCCCCTGGGCATGGGGCGAGCGAAGCGATGCCCTCGGGGGTGTGGGGGGGGCGCCCCCCCCACGCGGGGGGGGGGGGGGCCCCCCCCCACAAAACACCGAAAAGGAGAGAGG
>NZ_JBFBAM010000117.1:0-18650 GCF_040682195.1 Kutzneria sp. NPDC051319
CAACTGGTACGGTAACCCGTTCTAAGGCGGGCGGGTAAAATAAGAAAAGCGCGACCGGGTCGCCGGGGCCCCCGGCCCCCGCCCCCGGGTCGCGCCCGACGTCATGCCGAAGGAGGTCGAGATGGCTGAACGCAAGCCGCCCGCTGCCGGAGAAACCCCAGCGCCGCAACGGTTCCGGTCACCAGCGCCACTGGATGCCGTAAGCCAGCCCGTTCTTGAGCCGACCGAAGGACCACCGCACCTCGCCGGCCCGGTCCGGTTCGAGCAGCGCCGGCGTCGGCCGGTGCTCGTCGATGGCTCTCGTGCGGGCATGGTCGAGCACCCACGCGGCGGCCGGCCGTCGTCCCGGATCGAACCGGACGGTGAGGTCGAAGCTCTTGTGCTTGCGCAGGGGCACGCACACGAAGTGCGACGCCATGGCCTCGCTGGTGATGACCACCCCGTAGGTGTGCCGTTCGGCCCGCCGCAGGTCGCGCGACAGCAGGATCTGGGACTCGAAATGGTGGCCGGTCATCGCCCCCACCGGATCGGCCATGGCGCCGAACATCACCTCCATCCGCGCCGGCGACGGCGTGCCGTCCCGGTCCGGCGGCAGCACGTCCACCGAGTTCACCACCCGGTCCAGCCCGTTCCTGGTGGCCACGATCGTCCGCCGCTCGATCGAGCGAACCGGCCCGTTGTCCAGACGAAGCACGACATCGAGGTGGTCGACGTACCACCCGCTGCCGACATGCACGTCACCGTCGCGCGCCCAGCCGCCGTCCGTGACGACCTTGGCCAGCCGGGCCAGCGCGGCGTCGACGTGCCGGCGGGCAGTGCGCTCGTCGTGCTTGGCCAGCTCGGCCAGGCCCCGCATGCGCACGGCCAACTGCTGCTCGACCGTGGACTCAGCCAGGTTCAGCGCCCGCCGGATGATCTCGCGTCGGCGAGGTTCACGTCGACCATGGCCTCCTCCAGGAACTCGGCCAGGCGATCGTGCAGGTCCTCGCCCGAGGCCTTGCCCGCGCCGCTGAGTTCGCGCAGCAGCGGGATCTGTTTCGCGTCCAGGTCGAACGAGCGCAGCCCCAGCCCCGGGCGCAGCGCTTGGAGCTCCTTGAGGATCTTCGTCTTGTCCGGCAACGTCGCTCCTGGCGGGGATCACGTTGGTGTCGGCCGTACATCGGCCGCCAGGTGTTGTAACCGACCGGCGGCCCCGCCGGACACCGCAGATCGGGTGGGCCGCGCGACGGGCCGATGACGCTGTGCTCACCACGACATGGGCTGAACGGGTCGATATCGGCACTCCAGGGCGGATTGAGCCCTCGTTCGCCGTCCCGCGCCCGATGAGACTCGACGGCACGCACCACCGGCGTGCCAACGCACCTACCGGTGCCACCCTACGCAACCAAGCAGGTGTCCATGCCCCCCTCCATCCGCGGCAAGCTCCTGGCCGCTCTCGCCGCCGTGCTCACGGTGCTGCTCGTGTGCGCCGGCTGCCAGGGCGGCGGTTCCGGGACCGCCGCCCCGTCCGACGCGCCGAGCGCGGCGGACTGCAAGACGGCCGCCGGTGAACCCGTCGACAAGAAGGCGACGACGATTGCGCTGGTCGCCGACAACACCGCGTCGTCGGCCACCGCCGGCGCGCCGCCCGCCGCGGCGTCGGCCCTGGCCGACGCCCAGAAGCAGCACGACGTGCTGCTGTTGATCCCGGTCGACGGCCCCGGCAAGCCGGTCAGCATCGCGCGGCGGATCCCCCTCGACCCGTATCCGGGCGTCGACTCGGCCAAGGCCGACAACGGCCGGCGGATCGTCCTTGGCTGCGTGGCCAGCTGGCTGGGCGGCCCCGACATGGCGCCCACCGCGCCGGGCAGCGACATCCTCGCGGCCGTCAACTTCGCCGCCCGGCAGCAGCCGAGCCGGCTCGTCGTCATCTCCGACGGCGTGAACTCCGGCGGCGAATTCGATCTCAACCAGTCGGCGTTCGACATCGACCCGGACCAGCTCGCCGCGAGCCTGGCGGCCGGCCACGCGTTGGCTGGCGAGCTGGCGCAGCGCCCCGTGCTGTGGACCGGGATGGCCGCGACGAGCCCCCCGCTGCCCGACCCCGTGCACGCCGAGCTGAACCAGATCTGGACGTCGATCCTGACCGCGGCGAGCGCCGTGCCCACGATCGACCCGCGAGCCGGCGACCGCCGGGCGGCCCCGACCGGTGCGCCGGCCGACAAGGTCGAGGTCCCGGCGTCGACCATCACGCACGTCAACTGCGCCACGAGGATCAGCATCCCCGGCGCGCTGCTGTTCGCCGGGTACAGCGCGCGGCTCCAGCCCGGCGTCGACGGCGCGTTGGCCGAGGTGGTGGCCGATCTGCGCCGGAATCCGGGCTGGGTGGGCGACATCCATGGCAACACCGCCGACAACCGCGACGTCGGCCAGCTCGACGACGTGCTGTCGCTCCAGCGCGCGCGGGCGGTGGCCGGCGCACTGACCGCACTGGGCATCGACGGTTCCAGGTTGCGGCCGGTCGGCGACGGCGCCGGCAACCCGGTGGCCGACGAGTTCCCGAACGGCCAGCACGACGACGTGGCGGCGGCGAAGAACCGCCGGGTCGACGTCGTGCTCCGACCCGAGGGGTGCCGGGCGTGAGGAAGCGGGTGAACAAGATGACCGTGGTCGGTGGGCTCCGTGCGCTGCTTCACAGGTGGTTCGAGAAGCTCGGGCCGCATGACGGCACCGCGGCGGCCGGTCAGCCGGGGGAGGCCTATCCGGCTGAGC
Organism: Kutzneria sp. NPDC051319; assembly: GCF_040682195.1. NCBI lineage: Bacteria > Bacillati > Actinomycetota > Actinomycetes > Pseudonocardiales > Pseudonocardiaceae > Kutzneria > Kutzneria sp. NPDC051319. The sequence continues at coordinate 2,752 of NZ_JBFBAM010000117.1, forward strand.
TGGCCGTGGTCAACGCCGTGGCCAACGAGTCGCTGCGCCGGGACGGCCGCCGAAACCGGCGGCTCATGGCCCTGACCCAGCAGCTGATCTCCGCCGCGAGCCGGGTGACCGACGCGATCGCCTATCTGGAGCAGCTGCCCACCGAGGCCCGCGAGCGCAGCCCGCTGCACGGCGCACGAGCCACGTCCGAGGCCGCGGCCTCGGAGCAGACCGTCAGCGGTCACCTGCGGTGGTTCGACCCCTACCGCGCCCTGGTCTCGGCCAGGGCACTGCTCGTGCTGGAGATCGTCTTCCTGGTGGTCGAGTGGTTCTTCTGGAACGGCGTGCTCTCCCTCGACCTCGACCGGAACCTGCCCCTGCTCGACCAACAACGCGTGTCGGCCGCGCTGCTGTCCGCCCTCATCCCGCTGGCCGGCATCTGGGCCGCGCGGCTGGCCGGATCGGTCATGCACCGCCGGCTCCTGGCGTACCCGGGGATCAGCCGGCGCCGGCATCGAGGCGGGATCCTCGCCATCGTGATGTTCGCGGTCGTGCTGGTGGCGGTGGGCTGGCTGGTGTACGAGCGTTTCGACACCGCCCAGACCGCGCTCGGCGCCATTTCCGTCACGGAGCCCGTGCCGATGGCGATCCTGTTCGGCGCGCTCGTGCTGGCCGACGCCCTCAGCCGGATGCTGCTCACCTCCGAGGTGCGCGAGCACTACAGGAGCGTGGTCATCGACTATCGGCGGCGTAAGAAGCGGGTGGTCAAGGCGCACCGCAAGCACGCCCTGCGGTGGAACCTGCTGCGAGCGGCGGTGCAGCTGCGGCGCGGTCAGCTCGGCCGTATCGCCACCACCGGGGCGGGCCTGCTGCTGGAAGCCGAGGCGGAGCACGGGGATCCGACCCGGACGCGCGGTCATCGGATGCCGGACACGACGCTGCGCCCGATGACGAAGGGACCCAGGATGTCCGGTGTGGACGAGGGCTCGCGTGGCCTTCAGGTGCCGACTGTCGGCCACCTGGTTCCGGTCCACGGGCAGGTGGAGTTGGTGCCGCCGCCGTACCTCGAGCACGCGATCGCGAGCCTGCGCGAATGGCCGTGCCTGGACGACAAGGCGATGGCCGAGGTGATGCGGACCGTGTGGGCCGCGCTGCACGAGGCTGAGGCTGCGCCGGGCGAGGACCGAACAGTGCGGACCTTCGACGTGGTCGGTGGATCCTGATGACCGGCACGTTGCGTCGTGGCCCCGGGCTCGGGCCGTTCTTGAGGCTGAGCCCGACGCCTTCCCGTCGTCGGCTGACGACGGTGCTGGTGGTCCTGACCCTGCTGGCGGCCGCCGCGGTGTGGTACTTGAACCGCGACCGGTCCGACGACCCGGCGTCGCTGGACCAGTCCTATCTCGCCGGCGCGCGGGGCCCGGCGTGCCTCCGGCTGGTGATCGGCATGGACGTGTCGGGGTCGATGACCGACTACAGCGCCGCCAGGAACCAGGCCCTCGAACAGTTCGTGCGCTGGGCCGGGCAGCCGAACACGTTGCGGCCCAACGACGAGGTCGCCATCGTCGACTTCGCCTTCAACGCCGTCGTCCGGTCGCCGCCGCGACCGGCCAGGCAGACGGTGAACCTCGCGCCCGGCGGCGTGACCGACGGCAACAGCACGCTGCTGACCCCGTTGCTGGACCGGCTCGGGGCGATGCCGGCGACGCGCTGCGACAAGGCTGTGGTGCTGCTGTCCGACGCCCAGCTCCAGGACACGCCCACCGACGAACGGGCCGGCGACGCGCTGCTGGACCGCTACGGCGTGCACGACGTGCGGCTGCTGGTGCCGAGCGCGCACATCGACGTGCCAACGCAGTGGGCGACGGCCTTCCCGACGGCGCAGCCGACCGTGTTCGACGGCATGGATCCGGACAGCACCGCCCTCGCCTTCGGCCGCACCGTGGCCGGCCTGGTCGGCCAGCAGCTGAAAGGCCGTACATGAGTCACGACTGGACTTCCACGCGGGACGGACGCGCTGTGCGTGGGACCGAGCCGACCTGGTCTCAGTGCCGGCGGCTGGCCCGGTCCGTGCGCGCGGCCCGGCACGGCCGGGAGGCGTACGCGTGGATGCGCCCCCGTGCCGCGGCCGGTATGTTCCGGCAACGGGGGCCGCTGCCGTTGCTGCTGGCCGTCGCCGCGGCCGAGGGGTTGCTGGTCAGCCAGGGCGACAGCGGGGTAGCCGTGCTGGAGCCGCCTATGCGGAAGCGGCGGCGGCCGCTGTCCGTCCGCTGGACGGTGCTGCGGTTCGCCGCCCAGCACTGGGGTCTGCTGTTGCTCGCCGGACCGCCGATCTCACTGCTGCTCCTGGCGATCGCCGCCGCGTTGCTGCACGCGGTGGTGCCGGCGCTGCTGGTCATCGCCGTGCTGACTGCCTACCTCGCGGCCGCGATGACCAGCGGCCTGATCACCCAGATTGTCAGCGACAGCCGCCGCCCGCCGATACGCGCGGTGGCGAACACCATGGCGGCCACCAGTTGGTCGCTGGTTCTGCTGCACCAGCCGGACGATCAGTCGGCCCGGCAACTGTTCGACAGCGCGTACCAGCGCTTCACGGCGCTCGTGCGCGCGGAGATCAAGCTCGCGGCGCATGAACTCGGCGGCGAGGTTCGGGTTCGGGTCACCGACACGCTCGTCGGACGCCTGTCCGGCATCACGACCGAAGTCATGCGCGACCTGGTCTCGTCCTCGGTCCGCGCGGGGATGCCGTTCGGTCCGGGCACCGAGCTGATCCTCATGGCCAACGCGACCACGGACCAGGAACCCTCGACCAGGCAACCCCAGGTGGCGTTCTTCTGGCTCTACCTGTTCGCGTTGACGGTCCTGACGCTCGGGCTGCCGATGATGATCGTCGTCCCGGAACGTTCCGACTGCCTCGGCGCCGAGTGCGCGGTCGCCCTGACCGACTACGGGCGGGCGCTGGACTGGCTGGTCTACCAGATGCTGTTCCAGAACGTGCCCGGCCTGAGCCCGAGCAGCGGCAATTCCGTCGTGCTCGGTGTCCTGGCCCACCTGCTGCTGCCGATGACCCTGCTCGTGGGCGTCGTCGCCGCCAGACGAAGCATGGCCGAACACCGCCACCGGGTCTCGGTGGCGCAGAGGGAAAGGGAACGCATGTTGACCAACGCCCACGTGCTGATCGTGGTCACGACGCCGGTCGAGTGGCGGTCGGTGGCCCGCGCCGCCTACCGCGCCACCGGCAAGGCGGTCGCCATGGACTTCCAGCACCGGCAGGTCGTGTACGAGCTGGGCTCCATCCGCGACACCACGGTCAGCATGATCCGCATCGGCGACCAGGGCGCGTTGAGCCCCGGCGGCTCGGCACTGAGCACGGTGGACGCGATCCAGCAGGTGCGGCCGGACTACGCGATCCTCACCGGGATCTGCTACGGGCTGCGTCCCAAGGAGCACCGCATCGGCGATGTGGTGCTGGGCAAGCGGGTGCAGGACCTCGACCACCAGAAGTGGGTCGAGGAGCAGACCATCCAGGTCCGTGGCGAGAACATCCAGCCGTCGCCGACGCTGCTGGGGCGGTGTCACGCGGTCGCCGGCACCTGGACCGGGTCGGCGGTGCGCGAGGGCGAGATGGTCTCGTGGACCAAGCTGCTCAACTCCGACTCGGCGGTGAAGGCGTTGCGGGAGCAGCGTCCCGACGCCATCGGCGGGGAGATGGAGGGGTCCGGCTTCCACGCCGCGGCGCGACGGGAGGGCGTCGAGTGGGTCATCGTCAAGAGCATCAGCGACTGGGCCGGCCAGCACTTCGACGCCGAGGGGCGGGAGGCCGAGATCGGCAAGCCCGACGACTTCCAGCAGCGGGCCGCCGACAACGCGGCCGACTTCGTCCTGCACATGATCGAGATGGGGGCGCTCAGCGCCAAGCCGTCGGACATGCGCCGTTGACCGCCCCGACCGCCCTCGCCGGGCCGCTCACTACCCTTGACGGCATGAGTCGGCGTCGCCAGACCGTGACACTCACGGCGGATCTTGTCATCCTGACAATTCGGGAAGGCCGGCTGCATGTGCTCGTGGTCGAGCGGGGCAACGAGCCGTTCGCGGGATGCCTCGCCCTGCCCGGCGGCTTCCTCCGCGGGGAGGAGAGAGTCGACGAGACGGCGGCGCGGGAGCTGGCCGAGGAGACGGGGGTCAGCGCCGAGCACCTGCTGCTGGAGCAGGTCGGCGTTTACTCGGCGCCCGACCGGGATCCGCGGCGGCCGCGCGTGGTGACCTGTGGCTTCCTGGCCATCGCGCCCGACCTGCCGCTGCCGACCGCCGGCTCGGACGCGCGGGCGGCGAGGTGGCTGCCGGTGGACGAGGCTCAGCGGTCCGATCTGGCCTTCGACCACGCCGAGATCCTGGCCGACGCGCTGGAGCAGGCCCGTTCCCAGCTCCAGTTCCGGACGATCGCCACCGCGTTCTGCGGCGAGGAGTTCACCGTCGGCGAGCTGCGCGACGTGTACGAGGCGGTCTGGGGCGTCGGGCTGGACCGCCCCAACTTCCACCGCAAGGTCACGGAGGCGGACGGCTTTCTGGTCCCGACCGGTCGGAAGCGGCCGGTCGGGAACGGCCGGCCGGCCGCCCTCTACCAGGCGGGCGACGCGACCACCCTGACGCCGCCGATGATGCGGCCGCGCTGACCGGCATGGCCCGCTCGCCGCTGTCCGCCGACGCTGGGGCCGGCCGCCGCCGTTGGACTGGATGGCGTAACGTCGGCGATTGGAAGGGCGGCACCACCCACCTGCGGGACACCTCGACCCATTTCGACCCGGCCGGCAACCTGGTCTCCGCGACCGATGCGCTCGGCCACACCGCGACGTTCGACTACGACGCCGACAGCCGGTTGACCCGCAGCACCGACGGCCGCGGCAACTCCACCCGTGACGATCGATCCGCCCGCAGGGGACGACCGCTGCGTGGTGCTGGCCGGCCAGCCGACGACGTTCGGTGTCGATGCCACAGCCTGGAGCGGGCTGCGCACCAGCATCCGACGCTGGTCCTCGACAGGCTGATCGACGTCTGGCAGCCGGCAATCGTGGAGGCGGCAACCGATGCGACGCAGGGGCTGGCCTGGTCTGTCGGGACGATCGCCAGGCCGGGCCGCGTGATCGCGTCCGTCCTGGAACCAGACGCCTTCGTCCGAGCCGAGCTCAGCGATGTCGCCCAGGACCTCTCCAAGGTGGCGTTGCTGCCGACCGACGACCAGGTCCAGTGCGAGCGGATGCCTCTACCTTCTACGTGCCGAGAACTATGTCCATGCAGGTCAGCGGGCGTCGGTCGAGTGGCTGGCCAACGTCGGGCATGATCGCGGCTCGTGCTGGTCCGCTTCGCCTACCTCGCCGTCTCCAATGTCTTCGTCGCGCTACGGTTGGTGCGCATGACTGATCGTGAGAAGGACGTCGAGATCCTTGCGTTACGCCATCAACTCACGGTCTTGCGGAGACAACTCGGCGATCAGCGGCCACGATTGCGGCCCGGGGACAGGGCGTTGCTCGCTGCGCTGCTTGCGCCTCTGGCCTGCGTGACGCTGCGCCGGCTCCGGCTGCTGGTCAGCCCGGACACGGTGCTGCGATGGCATCGAGACCTGGCGAAACGCCGCCACTCCCGTGCAAGCACGCGCCGTAGGCCCGGGCGTCCGCGCACGGTCGTCTCGATCCGCCGCTTCGTCGTGCGCCTGGCAGCCGAGAACCCCTCGTGGGGCTATCGGCGCATCCACGGCGAACTCGCCCTCCTGGACATCGTGATTGCTGCCTCCACGGTGTGGGAGATCCTCAAGACTGAGGGCATCGATCCGTCCCCGCACCGGGCAGCCGTCACCTGGGCGGCCTTCCTACGGTCCCAGTCTGAGGCGATCCTCGCGACGGATTTCATCGAGACCATCACCCTCACTGGAGCGCGCCAGTACATCCTCGCCGTGCACCACGCTGGCCGGCGCGTCGCATTCTCGGCACCACCGCACACCCCAGCCACGCCTGGGTGACGCAGGCGATCCGCAACCTGCTGATGGATCTCGAGGATGCCGGAACCCTCGCGCGGGTCAGGTTTCTCATTCGCGACCGCGACGCCGAATTCCCCACGCTGATCGGCGAACTCCTCAGTACGGCGGGGATCGCCACGGTGCTGACCGGTGTCCGGATGCCCCGCATGAACGCGTTCACCGAACGCTGGGTCAAGACACTGCGCGCTGAACTGCTGGACCGCACGCTGATCTGGAACCAGACCCTCCTACGGCACGCGCTTCGCGAGTACGAGCGGCACTACAACCAGCACCGAACCCACCGCTCACTTGCCGCCGCGGCACCGTTGCGAGCCTGGCCCCAGCCCCTTGAACCCGACCAGGTTGAACGCCTCACCGTACGCTGGCTGAACCGTCCCGGCGGAGTCATCCACGAGTATCGGCATGCCGCTTGACCTGCGTGGACTTAGTTTCGGCACGCACACGGGAACCGGTGCTGGTCGGCTCTGGAGCCCATAGTCACTCAGTTAGTCGCTCAGTACGGAAGAGGCCCTGCCACCTGTGATGGTGGCAGGGCCTCTGACCTGCTATTTTGACCGTCGGGACGACAGGATTTGAACCTGCGACCCCTTGACCCCCAGTTGAATCCAGGGTCAACGGCGTGCTCATGCCCGTTCTTCAAGCTCGCGTCCAAGTCTACTTGCCAAAGTAAAGGAGTCCTCGATTTATCAGTTTGATCATGGATGTGAGCGGGAACTGAGACTGCGTCTCAACATATGGTCGGTGGAGTGGGAGGACGGCCATGTGTCTCGGAGAAGCTGGCGATGTCAGCTGGTAGCGCTTCCAGTAGCGTCCTGTTCGTCTGTGGCTGTCTTGCTCTCGTGTGGATGGTGCGAGCATGTCACCTATCAAAGCGCCGGCACCTGTGCGTTGAGTCCAGCATCGTGCCGTCGACGCCCGGGATCTCGCGGAACAGGCCCAGCAGGTAGTGGTAGTCGCCGAGGAACAGTCGGGCGCAGTGCTTGCCATCCTCGGTGATGTCGGCGCGGCCGCCGTACAGGGAGCTGCGTTCCGGAATCGTGACCTGAACCCCGGGTCGGGCCGGTCGGGTAGTGTGCGGCGGCGAGGCCGGATAGCTCGAAACCGATGACACATACCTTTATCGGTGATTCCCTTTGGCGCTGAGAGTGGGCACACCTCTCCCTGTTTCCGATTGGGTCTTCGTACGATTCCTCCTCGGTCGAACCCGCTCGCGATCGATGTGGAGCGCGTACGTCACAGCACAGAACAGCCCTGCACTACCGCGCGTTAGCGACGGTTTTTGGGACCACCCAATCGTAGTGCATGCTCAGTAGGGGAGTAACGGATGCCCTGTGGCAACCAAGAAAACGTCCAGCCGCGCTGTCCGTTCATGGCGTGCGCGACCAGTTTTGGGGGCGCCGTCGGCGGACGTGCTGGATTCCAGCCAGGTTCGGCCGCGTAGTGTGCTGGACATGGCCGACGATGCACAGCGGCAGATGCGGCGCGCCGTCGTGATCGTGGGCGTGGCGAGCTTGGTCGTGCCCGCGCTGGGGTTGGTCGTGGGATCGCTCGCCGCCGTGACCGTGTTCGGGCCGGGCGGCGGAGCGGCTGTGGCGGTGGTGGTCGTAGGTGTCACGGTTGGGCTGGCCGTGACGGCTGGCCTTTGTCTGCGCCCTGTCGTGCGCGGACTTCTGTCGGGGACGAGCCCGCCGCGGCCTAGCCCTCTCGTTCCTCTCGCCCGGCGCCGTCGGTGAGTCGAGCCCGGCGCCTGTGCCGCCACCGGCTGATCCCGACCAGAGCCGATCCGCTGGTCCCCAGCGCCCCGACGCCAGCGACGGCGCCCGCGACTACCGGATTCAGGCCCGTCACGGAGGCCGTGTAGAGGATGCTGACGGCGACCACCAGCAGGCACGCTGCGACACCCGCGCAGATCATCACCACGATGAGCGCGAAGCGGAGTGCCATCCGCAGGTAGCGGCGTAGGGTTTCATCGGACGACGTCGCGCGCTCCACGTGTCGGTCGACCGCGGCGAGCACGGTCAGTGGAGGCTCGGCGCGCCGGCCTGTGCCACCTGCCGCGACCCTGTCGTCCGGTGCGTTGCTGCCACCCGCGGCACGCCCGCCAGGCCTCCGGCGCCCGGCGGCCGCTATGGCCACTCGACGCCGGGGGCGCCGAGTTTTTCCGCTGCCCACCGTTTCCCTCCTCCGCTCCGCCCGCACCCAGCCCAAAAACGCGCGAAGCCCCCACGGACGAGAGCGTTCCGTCCGTGGGGGCTTGAACGGCGACAGCTTACTACCTGGAGGAGCGCTGGTCACGGCAGGGTTGGTACCCTCCTGACCAGCGCATACGCCGCCCGGTGTCGAGGCTGTCGACTCCTCGGAGCGCGTCACGACGACGTGCGTCCACCGCGTTCGTGCGTGTTTGATATTGTGTGTCAGCATTCGACGGAAAGGTTGTTCGCGATTGTCGATTCGCTTTCGCAAGCGATTCTTGTCCGCTTCGCGACCGACCCGTCTCCGCGTCCGAGGTGGCTGGTGCCGGAGCAGGCGACGAGGACCTTGTCGGCGGGGCTGTCGGTGAGCACCTGCGGCAACGTGACGTGCGTGTGGGATGACGCGGTCGATGTCGAGGGCTGTCCTGGTCGAAAACTTGGTCGCTAGGCTTGACCTGCTGTTTGTGGTGTTCGTTGATCGGTGGTCCGTGACTGTTCGCCTGTTGTACGGGATCTTGGTCCAGGCGTTGTCCTGGCTGATGCTACTGGCCGGGGGTAAACCGTGCCGGATTTGGCGGAGGCTCCGACGATCCCGAATGCCTGCGCGCCACCCGCACGCTGCTGGGCTCATTCGTGCGTGCCGGCTGGGAGGAGGAGAAACGCCCTATCGAGCGGCTCAACCTCTCGTTCGAATGACCGGCAGAGGGGGCCGAGGGTGGGCCTCGCGACCCACCCTCGCGGCTGCCTGCGGCCGCTGTGTTGTACTACGCCAGCGCTTGCAGACCGCTCGCCAGATCAGCCTGGATGAGGTCGTCGCGTTCGACCGGGTTCAGCCAGCGCACCGTTGACCCGGCTGTGCCGCGCTGCACCCACAGGACGTCGTCGACGGCTTCGGCGACGGCATGCAGGTGACTGATCACCATGACCAGGCGATCGCCGCCGGCTTGGGCGCGCAGAACGTCCAGGGCCGACTCCAGCGCGTTGGTGTCCAGCGCCGCGAAGCCCTCGTCGAGGAACAGCGAACCGAGGCGCGGGCCGCTGCGGGAGTGCAGCTCCGCCAGTGCCAGCGCGAGTGCGAGGGATGCGAGGAACTTCTCTCCACCCGACAGCCGGTTCGCGTTGTGGACAACGCCGGAGTTGCGGCTGACGATGTCGAAGTTCTCCGCGAAGCCGAACCTCTGGTCGGTCATCTGCCCGAGCAGGTCGCTGGCGATGCCCAGCAGCGCGCGGGTGTTCAGCATGGTGAGATGGCTGAGGAACTTGGCGTCGACGAGTTCGCGGCGCAGCACGTCCAGGGCCTTGTGCTGGTCGAAAACTCGGTTACCCGGGTTTGAGCTGGTGATCTGCCGTGATCCATGATCGCTGGTGTGATCGTTCGACTGCTGTATCTGATCTTGGCTCAGGGGTTGTCTTGGTTGGCACTGCTGGCCCGGTCCTCGGCAGCCAAGGACGCGGAGATACTGGCGCTTCGCCACGAGGTCGCGGTGCTGCGCCGCAGCAACCCTCGCCCGCGACTGGGCTGGGCCGACCGGGCAGTCCTCGCAGCACTGTCCCGGCTGCTGCCAAAATCTCTACGGTGCTGCCGCATCGTGACGCCCGCGACGTTGCTGCGCTGGCATCGGCGGCTGGTGGCCGCGAAATGGCGCCAGCCAGCACGACCAGGCCGCCCGCCGATCAGTGAGGCGCTCACCGCGCTGATCGTGCGTCTGGCCACGGAGAACCGAACCTGGGGCGTCGTGCGCATCCAAGGAGAGCTGCGCCGGCTCGGGCACCGCGTCGCCGCTGCCACGATCCGCCGGATTCTGCGCGACCGCCGCATCCCACCGCCGTCTACCTGCGGCGACACGTGGCGCACATTCCTACGCGCCCAAGCCGATGGTCTGCTCGCTGTCGATTTCCTCCACATCGACACCGTGACTTTGAAGCGCCTGTATGCGGCGTTCGTGATCGAGCACCGCACCCGCCGGGTCCACCTGCTCGGCGTCACAAGCCGCCCGACCGGCGCCTGGGCAACCCAGATGGCCCGGAACCTGGCCGCTGATCTTGACGATGCGGGACGCCGTTTCACCCACCTGGTCCGCGACCGGGACACCAAGTTCACTGCCGCGTTCGACGCGGTCTTTGCCTCGATCGGTGTTGACGTGGTGCTGTCCGCGCCACAAACACCGCGGATGAACGCGATCGCCGAACGATGGATCTGCTCCTTGCGCCGTGAGTGCACCGACCGACTCTTGATCACTGGTCGCCGCCATCTCGACGCCGTTCTGCACACCTACATCGAACACTACAACGCCGGCCGCAGTCACCAAGGTCACGACGTCGGGCTGCGAGCGCCAGATGACGACCCGACCGTCATCCCGGCGTCCACCACAGCAGACCGGATCGTGCGCAGACGACACCTCGGCGGACTTCTCAACGAGTACCAACCCGCCACCTAAACCCCAGCTCACCGCCAGTGACAGAGTTTTCGACCAGGACAGGCCTTGGGCAGTTTGATGCGGTCCATCGGGTGCTGGTCGATGTCCTGCTCGTCGTCGCGCAGCCAGTTGAAGAACTGGCGCAGAACCTTGTGCTTGTTCACGGCGGTGGCGGGCGACCGGGTGTCGATCATCCAGGCCTGGAAATGCTCGATATGGGCGCGGGTGACCTCGGTCGGGTCTTCTGCCGCGTCGTCGGCTTCGGGGTCGGGGGAGAATTCCGCGAGATACAGCGCTAGCTGCCTTGCGGCGAGCAAGTAGTTGTAGCGGGTGGTCTCCGGGCGGTTGGCCGAGCGGAGGGTCCGGTCCCAGCTGCGGAGGTAGCTGTCCCACATGGTGGGCAGGTCGGTGGTGATCTTGTCCAGGTCCAGGAGCGGCATCGTGACCTCGTCGAGTCAAGGGGTCCAACAGCGGCGTGCTGGAGCTCGACGAACGGAACAAGATCACAAAAAGAGGGTCTCCACAGCCTGTGAGCTGCGAAGACCCTCTCGACCGTCGGGACGACAGGATTTGAACCTGCGACCCCTTGACCCCCAGTCAAGTGCGCTACCAAACTGCGCCACGTCCCGGTCTTGCACTCGGGGGTGTTCGTTGAGTGCTGGGATAGCTTAGCGCACCGGGGGGAAAGATCGAAATCGGGGGGTGTCTGGGCGCTGAGCTGGGGGAATGGAGGGCTTCCGGCGGGTGAGGATGTGTGTTAGGAAACCTTCTGAACTATTTCGGCGTGCGGGGAGCTGGGGCAGATGAGACGAGCGCTGGGCAGGGGGCTGGTGGCGGCCCTGCTGGTGAGCCTGGTGGCTGCCACGGGGGCGGTGCCGGGGCAGGCGGAGCCGGCCGGCGGCGAGCGGGGGCTGCAGACGCTGGGCGGCCAAGGGTGGCAGGTGCAGAGCAGCGCCCAGGCGACGCAGCCGGGGGCGGAGGTGTCGAAGCCGGGCTTCGACACCAGGACCTGGCTGAAGGTGCGGCCGGACGACGGGGGAGCGCCGGGCACGGAGATCACGGCGCTGCTGCAGAACGGGAAGTGCCCGGACGTCTACTTCTCGGACAACATGCGCAAGTGCTTCGGGTACACGACGGACAACGCGGGCCCGGTGACGATCCCGCCGTTCGACGTGCCGTGGTGGTTCCGCACGGACTTCACGCCGGACGGCAGCGGCGACACGAGGCAGCTGATCGTGAACGGCGTGATCGGCAAGGCGGACGTGTGGGTGAACGGGCAACAGGTGGCGACCAGCAGCACGGTCACGGGCGCCTACACGAAGTTCACATTTGACGTTTCCAGGCTCACCACGAAGGGCCGCAACACGGTGGCCCTGAAGCTCTACCCGAACGACCCGGGCGCGATGTTCACGGTCTCGGACATCGACTGGAACCAGGTCCCGCCGGACAACAACACGGGCATCCACTTCCCGGTCCAGCTGAAGGTCTCGGGCGCCCTGAACAACGGCAACGCCAGGGTGCTGCAGGACAACGCGAAGGACATGAGCCGCTCGACCCTGACGGCGAAGACGGACGTCACCAACAACGGCGACCGCACGGTCACGACGGTGGCCAAGGCTACGGTGACGGACCCGAACGGCCGCCGCGACACGGTGCAGCAGACGGTGACGGTCCAACCGCACAGCACCCAGACGGTGACGTTCCGGCCGATCGTGATCGACCACCCGAAGGTGTGGTGGCCGTACTACCTGGGCGACCAGCCGCTGTACACGCTGACCACGGAGGTCCAGGGCAGCGGCACGAGCGAGCAGTTCGGCATCCGCACGGTGACGACGGGCCTGATCAGTCCCTCGCCGGCGGCGCCGGAGGGCGTGCGGCAGTACTCCATCAACGGCAAGCCGCTGGTGATCCGTGGTGCTGGCTTCGCGGAGGACCTGTTCCTGCGCTACGACTCGGCCGACATCGCCAAGCAGATCCGGCTGCTCAAGAACATGGGCATCAACCTGGTCCGCGTCGAGGGCCACTTCCTTCCTGACGACTTCTACCAGCAGATGGACCGTGCCGGCATCATGGTCAACGCGGGCTGGTCCTGCTGCGACCGCTGGGAGCTGCCCGGCAACGAGAAGGGCGTCACGGATGAGGACTTCAAGATCATCCAGAACAGCGCCCGGTCGGTCGGCGAGCGGCTGCGCGACCACCCGAGCGTGATCACGTTCAACTGGAGCGACAACCAGCCGACGCCCCGCCAGGAGGCGGTCTCGCTGCAGGGCTTCAAGGACGCGGACTTCACGCAGCCGGTGGTGGCCTCGGCGGAGTACAAGGCCAGCCCGCAGCTGGGCCAGGCCGGCGAGAAGGAGGGGCCGTACGACTACGTGTCCCCGAGCTACTGGTACGACACCACGCACTTCGACCCGACCGACGACTCCCGCACCAACGTGGGCGGCTCCTGGGGCTTCGACAGCGAGCAGAGCGCGGGCGACACGGTGCCGACGCGGGACTCGCTCAACCGCTTCATGAGCGCGGACGAGCAGGCCAAGCTCTGGCAGGACCCGGCCTACAACCAGTACCACCTGAACTTCGAGGCCGACCACGGCGGCTACGCCTTCGGCACGCTGTTCACGTTCGACACGGCCCTGCGCAACCGATACGGCCAGTGGAACAGCCTCGACCAGTACGTGCAGCAGGCACAGGTGCAGAACTACGAGAACACCCGCTCGCAGTTCGAGGCGTTCATCGACCACTCGACCAACCAGCCGACGCCGGCCACCGGCACGATCTACTGGCAGGGCAACAAGGGGTGGCCGAGTCTGCTGTGGACGTTGTACAACAACGACGGCGACCAGGGCGGCAGCTTCTTCGGCGCGAAGAAGGCCAACGAGCCGCTGCACGTCCTGTACGGCTACGACGACGGCGGCGTCACGATCGACAACCTGGGCGCCGACAAGCAGGACGGCCTGACCGTCGAGTCGAAGGTGTACGACACCGACGGCAACGTGCTGGACAGCCAGCGCACGGCCCCGACCTCCCTGGCCAGTCAGCAGGTCAGCACGGACGTGCTCAAGCCGAAGACGCCCGCGGTCACCACACCGCCGGCCAAGGCGCAGACGTACTTTGTTGAGCTGTTGCTGCGCAAGGGAAACCAGGTCGTCGACCGCAACGTGTACTGGCTGTCCACGCAGCAGGACGTCGTCGACTGGCCGGCCAGCTACGGCAACCCGCAGGCGACCATGACCCAGTACGGCAACCTCCAGGGCCTGCAGAACCTCCAGCATGCCAAGGTGTCCGCGGTGGCGGCCTCGCAGAGGCAGCGGGACGGCAAGCAGACGACCAAGGTGACGGTCACCAACACCTCGAAGCAGCCGATCGTCGGCTTCTTCCTGCGGGCGGACATCCGGCGCGGCAACGCGGACGGCACCGAGAAGCCCGGCGACAACCAGGTGACCTCGGGGGTGTGGAGCGACAACGACGTCACGCTGTGGCCGGGGGAGTCGCAGACCCTCACCGTCACCTATGACGCGGCCGACCTGCACGGCACGACGCCGGTGGTCAGCCTCCAGGGCTGGAACCTGCCGAAGTTCGACGTGAAGGCCGGCAGCGACCTGGTGTCCTGCGCGGCACAGGAGGCGGCCGCGGCGGCGCACAACATCCTGCACGTGGGGTGATCGACCAGTAACACAGCGGCGCCGCCGGAACTTCCGGCGGCGCCGTTCTCAGTTGTGGCCGATCACGTCGGTCTTGGTCAGCGGCGGATCCCAGGCCAGGATCACGCCGAACACCAGGCCAGCGTCATCCCGTGCGCCGGTAGCAGGGACAGGTGCCGTGCCGCGGCTCCGTGGCGTCCGTCGGCGTCCGGTCGGTCTGGGAGCGCTTCCAGAAACTCGGTTACGAGATGGTGTCGACCTGTTGACCTGATGACCACAGGCCGACAAACTCGCCCGCAGCGTCTGGAAGCGCTTCCAGAATGGAGCGGAGCACATGCGTCAGAGACTTCTCGCGACCGCCATCGCGACGGCCGTGGTGGCCGGCCTGGTCACCGCCTGCGGGGCCGGCGACGCGGCGGACAGCAAGATCCACTTAACCATCGCCACCTTCGGCGAGTTCGGCTACGAGGACCTGCTCAAGCAGTATCAGACCGAGCATCCGAACATCGTGGTCACCCAGCACAAGGTCGGCCAGGCCGCGCCGCACCACAAGGAGCTGTTCACCAAGCTCGCGGCCGGTTCCGGGCTCGACGACGTCGAGGCCATCGAGGAGGGCTACCGAGCCCAGGTGATGGCCAAGGCCGACAAGTTCAACGACCTGAGCAAGATCGGCCCGGCCGACGCCGGCCCGGACCGCTGGCTGCCCTGGAAGTACGACGGCGGCAAGTCCAAGGACGGCAAGCTGGTCGGGTACGGCACCGACATCGGCCCGCTGGCCATGTGCTACCGGACCGATCTCCTCCAGGCGGCCGGCCTGCCCAGCGACCCGGACGGTGTGAAGGCGCTGTTCAGCAGCTGGCAGAGCTACTTCGACGCCGGCAAGACCTACGTGCAGAAGACCGGCAAGCCCTGGTTCGACACCTCGACCCAGATCTTCAACGCCATGCACAACCAGCACGACGTCGGCTACTACGACCAGAACGACAACCTGGTGGTGGCCACCAACCCGGACATCAAGAAGGACTGGGACGCGGTCACGCAGGCCATCGCCGACAAGGAGTCGGCCAAGCTGGTGTCGTTCGGCAACGAGTGGCAGGCCGGCTTCAAGACCAGTGCCTTCGCCACGACCGTCTGCCCGGCCTGGATGCTCGGCTCGATCGAGCAGAACTCGGGCCCGGACAACAAGGGCAAGTGGGCCGTCTCCTCGGCCTTCCCCGACGGCGGCGGCAACTGGGGCGGCTCGTACCTCACGGTTCCGTTGCAGAGCAAGCACCCCAAGGAAGCCGCCGAGCTCGCGGCCTGGCTGACCGCGCCGCAGCAGCAGATCAAGGCGTTCGTGGCCAAGGGCCCGTTCCCCAGCCAGGTGCAGGCCCTGCAGTCGCCGGAGCTGCTCAACACCACCAACGCCTACTTCGCCGACCCGAAGACCGGCGCGCTGTACGCGGATCTGGCCAAGAAGCTGACCAAGGCCCAGTACAAGGGTCCTGCGGACGGCCAGATCCAGGACGACGTGTTCGCTCCGGCACTGCAGGCGGTGGAACAGGGCAAGTCGGCCGCCGACGGCTGGCAGCAAGCAGTCGCCGGCGCACAGAAGGCAGCGAAGTGACGCTGACCCGACTGCCCGCGCGACGACCGGAGGCCA
>NZ_JBFBAM010000118.1:0-18427 GCF_040682195.1 Kutzneria sp. NPDC051319
CGCCGTTGCGCCTGATAGGCCATGGCGCCGTTGATCAGCGTCGCGCACTGGTCGGCGACCAGGCGCAGGAATGCCCGATAGTCCTCGTCCAGGGCCCGGCCGGCGCTGGCCGCCAACACCGCCGCGCCCAGCGGTCTGTCGCCGGCGTCGCTGCGCAGCGGCAGCACCATCACCTCCGCCGGCGGCGTAGGCCAGCCGCCGCTCGGCAGCCCGGTCACGCCGGCCACGACCACCGGCTCGCCGCTGCGCGTCACCGCGGCCAGTGGCCAGCGGTCGTCGGCGACGTCGTCCAGGTGCACCGACACGTACGGGACGTCGGCGCCGTGGCGGTCGGCCCAGTCGGCGATGCGCCGGACCGCCTCGTCGGCGCTGGTCGCGCCGGCCTGTGCGCCGAGATCCTGCAGTGCTGCCATTCGCCGCGCGCCGACGACCCGGTCGGTCGTGTCGCTGACGGCCGTGAACACGCCGGCGACCGTGCCCGACTCGTCCAGCAGCGGGCTGTAGGAGTATGTCCAGTACGTCTCCTCCCAGTACCCGTGCCGGTTCATCGGCAGCAGCAGGTCGTCCGACCAGGTCGCCTCGCCGGTGCTCAGCACGCTGTCCAGCATCGGGCCGATGATGTGCCAGATCTCCGTCCACACCTCGCGCCCCGGCTTGTCCAGCGCCGGGTGCTTCGAGCCGAGCAGCGGCAGGTACGCGTCGTTGTAGAGGAACCGCAGCTCAGGGCCCCACCACAGGATCATCGGGAAGCGCGAGGTCAGGCAGATCCGCACGGCGGTGCGCAGCGCGTCCGGCCAGCCGGCGGGCACGCCGAGAGGCGAGGTGGACCAGTCGAACGCGCGCATACGCGCGGCCATCTCGCTGTTGCCCGGGAAGACGTCGCTCACCGACCGCACCCTCCAGCCTGCATGTCTCCAGCTTGAAGCAGGTTCGCCCGTCCGGCAACGGATACCCGTTCGGCCGCGCGAGGCAACGGACGCCGCCCGACCCGGTCGGCCGGGGCCTGTTCGGAGCAGACTGCCTCCCGGCGCCGTCGGTGGCGGCGGTCGCCAGCCAGGACCACGCTCCCGAACCGCGCCAACGACTGATGTCGTGAGGGAGGCTCAGGAGCGACGACCAGCAGAGCCACCTCGACCCGCACCGGATGGACCCGGCCGACCACCGACGAAGCGCATAGCGGCCTGACGCAGTTTGGCGCTGGTGGCTCCGGGTATCCGGTGGCGTCTCGTCTTACCCCGTGTTGGGAGGAGAAGTCCGTGTCGACCGACGCGATCGTGCTGCTCAAGGACGACCACAAGACCGTGGAGCAGCTGTTCAAGAAGTTCGAGCAGGCCGGTGACAACGCCCACGCCACCAAGCGCAAGCTGGTCGACTCGATCGTCAAGGAGCTGACCACGCACGCCTACATCGAGGAGACGATCTTCTATCCGGAGGCGCGGCGGGCGGTGCCGGAGACCGAGGACCACGTGCTGGAAAGCGTGGAGGAGCACCACGTCGTGATGTGGATGCTGTCCGAGCTGACCAAGCTGGAGCCACAGGCCGAGAACTTCGACGCCAAGGTGACGGTGCTGATCGAGAACGTCCGCCACCACGTCGAAGAGGAAGAGAAGGAGTGGTTCCCGGAGGTGCGCAAGTCCATGGGGCGCAAGCAGTTGCAGGAACTGGGAGCGCGCATGGCGTTGGCCAAGGCCGACGCGCCCAGCGATCCGCTGGCTCTGCAGAGCGCCTGAGGATCCGCCGTGTCCACAGTGGCGCCGGCACGCGCGGTGGCGGGTTTCGACTCCGCCACCGCGATGCTGCGTGCGGTCTCGTCGGCGTTGCGGGGCAAGCGGTTCACGGCGCTGGGCCAGAGCCGGCTGATGTCGGCGCCGCTGCACCTGTCCAACCTGCTGCCCGAGGCGCTGCGCACCCAGCTGTACCGGGTCTCCGGCGCGGCCGAGGGTGTGACGCCGTCGATGCTGGAGTCCATCGACATGCAGCAGGTGGCGGCCTGGATGACCGGCCACTACGACGACCTGCCGCCGCAGTACCCGGGCGTGGTCATCGGCTCCAGCAACGGGGCGATGACCCACCTGTGCGCGGTGGGCGGCATTCCCTGGCTGCCCCAGACGATGCTGGTGCCGGTGCGGTGGTCGGACAACGACCCGGACCGGCCGGCGCGGGCCGCGGAGTTCGGCGCCTCGGTGGCCGATCCTTTGCTGGCCAACAATCCTGACGTCGCCCTGCACCATATGCACGACGGCAACCAGGACCGGCTGATGATCGACCTCATGACGTACTTCCGGCTCAAGTGGCTGCGGCTGCCCCGGGCGTACACGGAGTTCCTGGCCACCCGGCTGATGCCCGGCGCGCCGATCATCGTGGTGGACTGCGGGCTGTCGTGGCCGGTGACCAGGATCGACGACCGGCACGTGTTCCAGACCGGCGCTTACGGCGGCCTCAAGCCCGAGGAGTACCTGGGCGGCGGCCCTCGGGTGGCGGAGTTCCTGGCCGCGCAGGGATCCCCGCTGCGGGCCTTCGAATCGCCGGCGGCCGACGACCACGCTCCGGAGGCGGAGTGGGGCTTCGAGCCGTCGCTGGGCGCGGACATCGACCGGTGGGCCGCCGCGCACGGGCATCCCGTGCACCGCATCGCCTTCGACGAGCCGCACGGCCTGTCGGCCAGCGTCGCCGACATGCACCGGGAGTGGCTGCTGGCCGCCGACCGGCCGGCCGACCGGCTGTTGGTGGAGTCGTTCGTGATGCTGGACCCGGTCGGCGTCAACCAGGCCGGGCTCGTCCCGTTCTGGACAGCCTTCCCCGTCCAGGACGCCCTGCGCGCCGTCCGCTCCTACCTACGCGAACGCAGTTACCCCAACGTGGATGTGCTGATGTTCCCGCACGGCGTCCGCTCCGCCGGACTGGCCGCGCCCGAGGACTGGCTGCGGTTGCGCGAACACAGCGGCGCCGTCCGGCTGCCGGCCACGGATGTCGCCCGCTACCCGGCTGACTTCGCCGCACTGGCCGCGTATTCGTCGGCGATTCCGTCGGGCGACCGGCAGCTGCGGATCGGCGTGCGACGGATCCTCGACCAGCTCGGCCATGCGCGCGCCACCTGACGTCGTGATCGTGCCGGGGCTGGCCGTGTCGCGGTACCTGGAGCCGACCGTGCGGTGCGTCGAGGCGACCGGTGCGCGCTGCGAGCTCGTCCGGCTGCCCACGAACGGGCCGCCGCTCGGCATCCCCGAGTACGCCGCGTTGGTGGCTGAGCGCATCGCCGGCCGGGAGGTTGTCCTGGTCGGGCACTCGTCCGGGACACAGGTCGCCGCGGCTGTGGCCCGGGACGTCCCGGTGACCCGGCTGGTGCTCGGCAGTCCGACCGTCGATCCGGCGTACCGGACTGTGCCTCGGGTGATGGCGCGGTGGCTGGTCGACGGCGCGCGCGAGCCGGCATCGCTTGGACGGCAGGAGTTGCCGGAGTGGGCCAAGGCCGGCCCACGCCGGATCTTCACGTTGCTGCGGTCGATGCTGCGTCACCCGTTGGAGGACCTGGTGACCGGGGTGGCGGCGCCGCTCGTGGTCGTGCGCGGTGGGCGCGATCCGCTGTGCACGCCGGCATGGGCGGCCAGGTTGGGCGGGCACCTGCTCACGCTGCCCGGACTGCCGCACGCGTTCCCGTACCTCGATCCGGTGGTCTTCGCACGGATCGTGGTTGACCGTTGCTCTCGGTAATCATTGCGTTCGACAATGGTCGGCGTGCAGGAGAGAGACCCGCGGGAGCGGATCGCCGCGGAGATCGTCGCGGCGGCCGGTGGCGAGGTGGTCGCGTTGCGGCACGTGTGCTGGGCCTGCGCGGCGATGCTCGGCGTGGACGGCGCCAGCCTGTGCGTGATCGGCGACCTCGGCACGGTCGAGCCGGTGCACGCCACCGACGACATCTCCGAGCGGATCATCGAGGCCGAGATCGTGCACGGCGGCGGGCCGGCCATCGAGGCGTTGCACGAGAACGAGCCGGTGCTGGTGCCCCGGGTCGCCACCGACCGGCGGTGGCCGCTGGTCGGGCCGGCGCTGGTCGACGCCGGAGCCCTGTTCGCGTTCCCCCTTGAGGCCGGTGGCGTCACTGTCGGCGTGCTGGAGCTGTACCTGCGTCGGCCGGGAACTTTGACCGCAGCACAGATCGGTGACGCCGAGCTGTTCGCCGATGGCGCGCTGGAGCTGCTGGTCGAGAGCGAGGAGGACGTGTTGTCCGGGCCGCTGGCCGACCGCTGGGCCCGGGTCAACCGGGCCGTGGCCGTGGTGGCGGGCCAGGTCGGTGGCGATCTGGAGGAGGCGTATGCGCGGCTGCGCGCCCACGCCTTCGTCACCGCGGGGCGGCTGGCCGACATCGCCGATGACGTGCTGGTCGGAAGCCTGCGATTCCGGGTTTGAACCGAGGTCGCGAACGGGCATCTTTCGGGCATGAGACCGGCCCTGACGCTCGGCGTCGAAGAGGAATTCCTTCTGGTCGACGCCGACGGGCGGCTCGCCGCCGCCGGACCGGAGATATCCGAGCAGGTGGACGGCCTGGACGGCCAGGTGGAGCATGAGCTGCGGCGGTGCCAGGTGGAGTCCGCGACCGCCGTCTGCGACACGATCGAGGAGGTCGTCGAGGGCTTGCACGCCTTACGCGACCAGCTGGCCGCCAAGGCGGCCGAGCAGGGCCTGCGACTGCTGCCCAGCGGCACCGCGCCGATGGCCGACGACCGGCCGCCCCGGTTCACCCCCGACGTCCGCTACCACCGCATGGCCCGCGAGTTCGGGGCGATCGCCCAGGCCTCGCTGACCTGCGCCTGCCACGTCCACGTGTCGATCCCCGACGCCTCGACGGGTCTGCGGATCAGCAACCACATCCGGCCCTGGCTGCCGGTGCTGCTGGCGTTGACCGCCAACTCGCCGTTCCACAACGGCGACGACACCGCCTACGCCAGTTGGCGACACGTGCTGTGGACCCGCTGGCCCTCCGCCGGCGCGCCGCCGCACTTCGACTCCGTGGACGCGTACGAGTCAACCGTCGAGGCGCTGACCACCGTCGGCGCGGCAATGGACCGAGGCATGCTTTATTGGGACATCAGGCTTTCCGCGCACCAGCCCACCGTCGAGGTGCGCATCGCCGACGTTCTTCCGACGCCAACCGAGGCGGCGCTGCTGGCCGCGATCGTTCGCGGCCTGGCCGCGCAGGCCCTCGACACCGACCCCGTCGCCCAGCCCGCGCCCGAGGTGCTGCGGGCCTGGCTCTGGCGTTCCGCCCGTGACGGCCTCACCGGCCGCTGCGTCCATCCACGCACCGGCGACCTTGTGCCGGCCTGGCAGGCCGTCAACGACCTGGTGGCGTCCTTGAAGCTCGGCGACGACGCCGAATTCGTGGAACAGGCCCTGGCCGGCGTGCGCGCGTCGGGCAACGGCGCGCAGCGTCAGCGCGCCGCCCATGACAAGTCCGAACAGATGACCGACGTGAACGACGCCCTGGCCTGGTCGGGCTGACCGGCCCGGGGTTTCTCCTGGTGACAGGCGCGAATCCGGCGCGGGGCCGATCAGCGTTTCGTGGACGTCGTCGGGGAGGGGGTGTTCCGCTGGGCTCCCACGTGCAGGGCATCGTCACCCAGGGCGGGATGGCCACGAACATCGTGCCCGACCTGGCCGGGGGGCGGTTCGGTGTGCGGGGCCTGACCACGGCGGCCCGGGACGACCTGGTGGCGCAGCTGACCGAGTGCGCCCACGGCGTCGCCCGGGCCACCGGCACGACCGTCGAGGTGACGCCGGCCAGCGGCGGATACCAGCATGTGCGGGACAACGCCGCCCTGTCCGGCACGTTCGCCCGGCACATCGCCGAGTCCGGCGTCACGCTGGTCGAGCCGGCGCCGGGCGTGTTCCTCGGCTCCTCGGACATCGGCGATGTCAGCAACGTCGTGCCGGCCATCCACCCCTTCGTGGCCATCACCGACGCCGACCAGTCCGACCACACCCCCGAATTCGCCGCCGCGGCGGCCGGGCCCCGGGGTCGCGCGGCGATGCTGGCCGCTGCTCGGGCTCTGACCTCCACCGCCGTCGACCTGCTGACCTGGCCCGATTTGCTCGACCAGGCGTGGCGAGACTTCCACGCGGCCGGTTGAACGCCTTGTCCGGCGGGTATCTCGGCGATGTGACGCGCACAATCGGAGTCGAGGAGGAATTCCTCCTCGTCGACCGGGCCGGGACCACTACGCCGCGGGCGGCGGAGGTGCTGGCGCGGTGTCCTTCGTCGCTGCCGGACGGAATGACTGTGCAGCGGGAGCTGCGCGACACCCAGATCGAGGTGGCCACCGGCATCTGCACGAGCTTCGACGAGTTGCGGGGGCAACTCGTGGCCGGCCGTCAGACGCTGGCTGCCGCCTGCCCGGACGTGCGCGTGCTGGCCAGCGGGACGCCGGTGCTGGGTTCGGCCCGGCCGGAACGGGCCCTGGATACGCGGTTCCGGGCGGTCGACCGGCTCTACGCCGGCATCACCGCCGACTACGAAGCGTGCGGCTGCCATGTGCATGTGGGTGTGCCGGACAAGGACACCGCTGTGGCGGTGGTCAACCACGTGGCCCGATGGCTGCCGACCCTGCTGGCACTGTCGGTGAACTCACCATTCCACAATGGACAGGACCATGGCTACGGGAGCTGGCGGATCGTGCAGCAGTCGCGCTTCCCGGGGTCGGGCCTCGCGCCCCGGTGCGCCGACTTCTCCCAGTGGCAGCAGGAGACCGCTCGGCTGGTGGACTGCGGCGTTCTCGTCGACGAACGGCAGACCTTCTGGTATGCGCGACCCTCGCCGCATCTGCCGACGGTCGAGTTCCGCATCGCCGACACCGCGGCGGCCGTGGACGACGCCGTGCTCCAGGCGCTGCTCTGCCGCGCCCTGGTGAACACCGCCCTGGCTCAGCTCGACCGTGGTGCGGAGGCGGTGTCGGCGCAGGCCGGCGCCGCGGCCGTGTGGACGGCGGCTCGGTACGGAATGGACGGTCCGGCCGTCGATCCGTTGTTGGGCAAACAGGTGTCCGCCGGGATCATGTTGGCCGGCCTGCTCGACCACGTGCGGGATGCGCTGGTGGAGGCCGGCGACCTCGACGAGGTGCACCGGTTGCTGCGGGACCGACGCACCGGCGCCACCCTCCAGCGACTGGTCGCCGCCGCCGGCCTTGACGCCGTTGTGCGACAGCTTTCCTTGGGAGGAAACAAATGATCGCTAGAGGACCGCTGTCCGCGGAGGTCATCGATGTGCTGCGGGAGCCGGCAGGCTCGGTGCTGCCGTCGGTCCGGGTCGGCGACGCCGACCCGCTCGGCGACGACCTCCAGCTCGCCCTGCATCTGTGCTACGAGCTGCACTACCAGGGGCTGCCCGGGGTTGATCCGGCATGGGAGTGGGACCCGGACCTGTTGCGGCTACGGGGTTGCATGGAGCGCGTGTTCGAGCAGGCGTTGCAGGCCGCGGTGTCCGGCGGCGACGACGTGGCCGCCGAGATCGACGAGCTGCTGGTCGAGCACGTGCCCGGCAGCGGGCTGAGCCACTTCCTGCGTGACGAGGGGCAGTGGTGGCAGCTGCAGGAGTTCTTCGCGCACCGGTCGATCTATCACCTCAAGGAGGCCGATCCGCACGCGTGGGTCATCCCCCGGCTGCGCGGTCGGGCCAAGGCGGCGCTCGTCGCCGTCGAGTTCGACGAGTTCGGCGGTGGCCGGGCCGAGCGGGTGCATGCCCAGCTGTTCGCCGATCTCCTCGACGCCGCTGGACTTTCCGCCGGGTATCTGCACTACCTCGACGACGTGCCGGCATGTTCGCTGGCCACCGTCAACATGATGTCTCTGTTCGGACTGCACCGTCGCCTGCGCGGTGCCCTGGTCGGCCACTTCGCCGCCGCCGAGATCAGCACCGGCCCCAGCGCCCAGCGCATGGAGCAGGCCCTCGTCCGGCTCGACGCCCCCGACGCCTGCCGGCTGTTCTACACCGAGCACATCGAGGCCGACGCCGTGCACGAGCAGGTGCTGCGCCGCGACGTCATCGGCGACCTGCTTGCGCAGGAACCGGAACTCGCCGCCGACGTCGTGTTCGGCATCCAGGCCACCGAGTTGCTGGAGCAGCATCTGGCCGACCATCTGCTGTCGTCCTGGCGGGCCGGTCGGTCCTCGCTGCGTCAGGAATCGCGAACCCTCTTGCGGTGACTGGTGTCGCAGAATGGATAGCGCTTGCTGCGCCGGCAGGCGCAGACCGCGACCACGAACCGGTCCGACCGCGCCGTCGTCCCGTCCGGCAGCACGATCTCGACGGGCCCGTCCACCAGGACGGGCCCACCCGGCTCCACGGTCACGCGTCGGTGCTCACGATCGGTCGGCACGGATCACCACCAGGTCCTCGTGTCGCTGCCCCGCCTCGATCAGGCCTTGTCGTGTCAGGAACCCGGCGCGCTCCCG
Organism: Kutzneria sp. NPDC051319; assembly: GCF_040682195.1. Classification (NCBI taxonomy): domain Bacteria; kingdom Bacillati; phylum Actinomycetota; class Actinomycetes; order Pseudonocardiales; family Pseudonocardiaceae; genus Kutzneria; species Kutzneria sp. NPDC051319. The sequence goes on from NZ_JBFBAM010000118.1 coordinate 8,446, forward strand.
CATCACCGGTCCGAACGGGATCCGGCTGCCGGCCACCACCTCCGCCCGCAGCCCGCCCGCGCGCAGTTGTCGCAGCGACTTGTCCACACCGGACACCGTCGAGTGGACGATCAACGCGAAGCCGTTGGGGCGCAACAACACTGGCAGAGAATGACAGATCGGGTCCAGTAGGGCGCGGCCGTCGGTCCCCGCGTTCCAGGCTCGCCTGCGCCCTCGCGTCACCGTTTCCGCCGGGGACGGCACGTACGGGGGATTCGCCAGCACCACGTCGAATTCCGCCGACGCCGGCAGCGCGAGCATCGAGCCGTGCATCGCCTTGATCCGCTGGCCGTTGAGCCAGGCGTTCAGCCGCGCCGACACCACCGCCCGCCGGCACACGTCGATCGCCGTCACATCTCTGGCCCCCAGCATCGCCGCGGTGATCGCCAGTGCCCCCGTTCCGGTGCAGATGTCCAGCACCTTCGCGCTGGCCGGGATCCCGGCGGTGGCCGCGACCGCCGCCAGCAGCCAGGTGTCCGACTGCGGCCGGTACACGCCCGGCGACCGCACCAACCGCAGCGCCGGCGGTGCGACAACGCGCTCATCAAAGGTGGTCACGTCAACGGAATAGCCCGGCCGGAACTGTCCAAACCAGATCTCAGGTGTCGAAGTCGGTGCGGGCCAGCAATCGCGCGACGGAGCGTTCTACCCGGTCCAGGTCGGTGGCGGGGCGGATGGTCGCGTCCTGTTCGAAGGCGTGCACGACCCGCGGATCCACATAGGACTTGCGGGCGATGGCGGGAGTGTTGCCGAGGTGGTGGGCGACCTGTTTGTACATCTCGCGCACGGCGGTGCGCTTGCCGCCCCGGCCCTGGTGACCGGCGAGGATGACCGCGGCCAGCACGGTGGCGTTCCAGGTGCGGAGGTCCTTGACGGTGAACTCGTCGCCGACCAGCTCGTGCAGGCGCTCGTTGACGTCCTGCGAGTCGAGTGGACGCCAGTCCTTGCCGTTGCGGTGCATGAGGAGCCGGTCGCCGCCGGTCCGGGCCCGTTTCAGACCGGCGACCGCCTTGGCCAGCACGGGATCTTCCAGGGTGACCTTGCGTTCCTTCTGTCCCTTGGCCAGAAAGCAGAACTCCAGGCTGCCACGGCGGACGGCGACGTGCTCACGCAGCAGAGTGGACACGCCGTACGTCCCGTTGGACTCCACGTACTGGTCGTTGCCGACACGGAACACGCCCTGCTCCAGCATGCGCAGGGCGACGGCGGTGACGCGCTGCCGGGCGAAGCCGCCGGCGTCGAGGTCGTCGGCGATCTGGGCGCGCAGGGCCGGCAGCTTGGCCGAGAGCTTCCGCACCCGGTCGAACTTCTGCCGATCGCGGTCCTCCCGCCACTGGGCGTGATAGAGGTACTGCTTGCGGCCGGCGTCGTCGGTGCCGGTGGCCTGGATGTGCCCGTTGGGCCAGGGACAGATCCACACGTCCTGCCACGCCGGCGGCACGGCCAGCGCCCGGATCCGGCCGAGCGTCTCGGGATCGGTCACCGGCGAGCCGTCGTAGTGCTGGTAGCCGAAGCCACGGCCGCGGCGGCGCCGGGTGATGCACTGGCCGGTCAGCCGGCTCCGTCTCAACCGCATGGCGACGGAATACCCGTTCTGCTCAGCCGGAACCGAGCGTCAACCGGCGTTGCTGGTCACCACGCCACTCCAGCATCAGCACCGTGGCGTCGTCCTGCAGCCGACCGTTCTGGTGGGCCAGCACGGCCCGCATCAGCCGCCGCAGGGTCTCCGGCGCGGGAAAGCCGTCGGCGGCGCCGCGGGCGACGAGTTCGGTGAACCGCCGCAGGCCGAACTCGTGGCCGAGATGGTCCCGCGCCTCGGTGATGCCGTCGGTGTAGAACAGCACCCGGTCGCCCGGCTCCAGGTGGTACCGGCACTCGGTCGCCGGTATGCCCAGGGCGAACCCCATCGGTGGCGCGGGCCGGCAGCGCAACGTGGTCAGCCACCGGCCCTGCCGGATCAGCAGCGGCGGCGGATGTCCCAGGTTGACCCACGTCAGCAGCCCGGTCGAGGGCCGCAGGTGGGCCAGCACGCCGGTGGCGAACCGCTTTCGATCGAACTGGCGCGCGATGGCGTCGTCGATCGCGTCCGCGATCTCCGGCAGCGCGGCGCCGCGCCGGCGGGTGTTGCGGCACGCCCCGGTGGCGATGGCGACGGTCAGGCCGGCGGACTGGTCGTGCCCCATCGCGTCGAACATGGACAGGTGCAGCTGATCCGGCGCCATCGCGTAGTCCACGGCGTCCCCGCCGATCTCGTACGACGGCTCCAGCACCGCGGCCACGGCCAGATCCTTGGTGGCGAAGGTCAGGGGCGGCATCAGCGGCCAGATGACCTCCGAGGGCAGCGACATCGGCCGGGACCGCACGATCGCCGGATAGCTGTCGCTGTGCGGACGCTTGCTGACGACGAGCAGCGCCGCCAGCGAGGCCAGCGCCCGCAGGCTGACGACGGTGTCGCCGCCGCCGGCCGTCGCACCGAGCACGCCGATCCGCTCGGTGCCGTCCAGCATCGGCACCCACAGCGACGACTGGCTGGTGACCACGTCCACGTTCCGGAACGCCCAGCCGGCCGCGGTGGTGTCGATGGTCAGTCGCGCTGTGGTGTCGTCCAGCCGGATGAGGTCTTCCTCACGGATGTCCGGGATGTACGCGACCACGTTCCCGAGACCGGCCGCCGCGCCGTGCCGCGCGACGAGCCCGGGCAGATCGTCGAACGTGGCCAGATGACTGGCCTCCAACAGGCCGGCCAGCATTCGAGCCACGGAAGCGGGCGCAGTCACATCCTTGGCTACCCGCATCCCCGGTCGCTAACCGGCAGGCGAGGCGCCGCGGCGTCGGCGAGCATCGCGACGACGTCCGCCGCCCGCCCGGCCCGGGCGAAGGCGGCGCGCTGCCGGGTGGCGCCGTCGCCGTCCTGGGCGAGCAGCGGAGCCACCCGCTCGACGAAGTCGCGGTCCTCGTCGTCCAGCACGGGCCGCACCTCGGCGATGAGTCGGTCGAGGGCGTGCAACGCGGGCGCATCGCCGCTGGGGACGGCACATCGGCCGCGGAGCCCGTCGCGTCCGGCGAGCCACAGGTCGGCGCGGATCACCTCCTGCGCCACCGTCGGCGCGGCGTCCCGGCGCAGCGCCGAGGCGACCAGGCCCCGCACCAGCACGGCGGTCAACGCCGCCTCCTCGGCGGTGATCATGACGTCGCAGACCCGTATCTCCACCGTGGGGTACGTCGGAGAGAGCCGGATGTCCCAGTACGCCATGGCCGGGTCGAGCAACGCCCCGGAGCGGGTCATGGTCTCCAGAGTGGCGTCGTACTCCGCCACCGAGCCGAGCAGCGGCGGCGGCCCCGCGGACGGCCAGTTGGACATCTGCATGTGCCGCCAGCTGGCGTAGCCGCTGTCGGCGCCTTCGCTGAACGGGGAGTTGGCGCTGACCGCCAGCAGCGCCGGCAGCCAGGGCCGCAGGTGGTTGAGCACGTGCACGCCGGTCGACCGGTCGGGTACGCCGACGTGCACGTGGCAGCCGCAGACGTTGGCCGACCTCATCAGGCCGCGGAAGTGGCCGGCCATCCGGTGGTACCGGTGTTCCGGTGTCAGCGGCGGGGGAGCGGCCTCGGGCAGCGGCGGAGTGCCGCTGGCGATCAGGCGCAGGCCTCGGTCCCGAGCGGACGTCGCCAGCGTCTCCCGTAGCCGGCGCAGGTGGCCGAGGAGCTCGCCGGTCGAGGTGCTGACCGGCGTCGCCGACTCCACCTGGCAGGCGATCATCTCGCGTTGGAGCTCCTCGTTCGCCCCGCCGGTGCCGCCCAGCACGGCGCGGGCCGCGGGGACGGGACGGCCGGCGGCGTCGACGACGAGGAACTCCTCCTCGACGCCGAAGGTCAGGCCGGGACGGGCCACGAGCGCACCTCCTCGGCCAGCACGGCGCCGGCGATCGCGTCGGCGTCGCGGCGGAACGGGCTGTCCTGCCCCGGCCGGCCCGTGCCGACCTGCGTGAACCAGCGGGTGTTCTGGGTGACCACGCCGAGGGCGTGGATGTCCGGGTCGGGCCGGCCGCGGGCGTCCAGCACGTGAAAGGGGGACTCGGTGATCGCCAGCCCGCCGCTGGCGAACCGCCGCCCCGTCCGCGGATCCACGTTGACGTGCTCGCTGATCATGCCGTCGGACAGCAGCCTGCGCAGCAGCGGGTTGGTGTCGCGGCGCAGGTCGGCGCCGGGCGCCCGGGCGTCCAGCAGCACGTCGGCGAGGCGGCGGGAACCGTCGACCGCCGGCGATGCCACGGCGAACAGACCGGGCTCGGGGGCGGCCGAGAACCGCGCGTCCGGCCCGACCACGTCCAGCACCCCGGCCTCGATCAGCGCCGCCAGCTGCGCCACGTGCGCGACCGGCGGGCCGGCCGACAGCAGGAAGCTCATGGGCGCCCACCGCGTGAGAAAGTCCCGTTGCGAATCCGGGAGCAGGCCGTCGAAATCCACCACGTCCGGCATGAGCGGCCGCAGCGAGCGCATGACCTCCAGCGCCGCCTTGACGGGGTCGACCGTCGATCCGGCCTCGGCCCGGGCCACATCCTCGCGCAGCACGTCGAGCAGCCGCGACCGGAAGCCGTCACGGTCGGCGAAGTGCTGGCCGGCAAAGGGATTGGCTAGCGCCGCGACGTCCAACGGCTCGCCGCCGTCGGCGCGGCGGCGGTAGGCGTGCTCCAGCTCGGCTCGAATCAGGGGCTCCACCTCGGCCGCGAAGTCCAGCTGTGGACGGCCTCGGCGCGCGGCGGCGGCCTCCCGCAGCTCGCCCAGCCGGTCGTCGCTGAGGATGACCGGGCGCGGCGCGAGCTCGGCCGGCTCGTCGAGCTCGGCACGGGCGAGGAAAGGCAGCCCGCTGCGTGAACCGGCGAGCAGCCGCGGCTCCGAGCCGCTGGGCTGGTAGCGCAGCGCGCCGTCCACCCGGACGAAGCGGCCGCCCCGGCCGATCGTCAACGCGCGGGTGACGTCGTAGAACGTGAGGCCGAGGCCACGGATGGCGACCGTGTCGGTCGACCCGATCTCGTCCAGCGGCATCGTGACGGCCATGCCGCCGCGGAGGTAGCGGCCGTGCCTCATCAGCCGCAGCTCCTCCTCGTCTGGCTCGAGACCACTGTGGCCGGTGGTCAGGACCACTTTGTCCACCAGGAGATCGAGCCGTCCACTGTCGACGGTCAGGCGCAGCCGGCCGTCGGCGCGGCGCAGCGCGGTCGCCGTGCCGGACAGCGGGAACACCCGCACCCCCGGCGGGGCCGACGCGCACAGCCGGGCGAAGGTGTCCCGCAGGTACCGGCCGTATTCGGCCCGGCCGGGGTACACCTGGCGGGCGGTGTCGGCGTCGTGACCGGCCCAGTCGGCGAAGGTCTGCGGCCGGCCCGGGAAATCGAACGACTGCGCGGTCAGCTCGGCCGCGGTGGCGTTGGTCGCGTACCAGTCGGGCTGATCGGTCCGCCACACCTGGCCGGGGCCGTGCTCGACCGGGTCCAGCGCCCAGATCACCACATCCCGGTCCCCTGACCCGCGCCGCAGCCGGACCAGGAGCCGCTCCAGCACGCCCAGTCCGCGTGGCCCGCAGCCCACGACCGCGACGCGCAACCGTCGGTTTTCTCGCACGGCGCTCTAATACCCGTGGTCGGACCGGGTCAATCTTGTTTATCCGCGGGTGTTGTGGGCATGCCGGCAACCATGGAGCAAACCCGTGTCTTCGATCGGATCGCCGACGACGAGCGACTCGACACCGTGGGCGACGCCCTGCGCCGAGGCGTGCAGGCGATTCTACGCCCCGGCGTCGTGAAGGATCTGCTGCACGGCGTGTTCCTCGGCCATCCGTTGCACCCGGCGCTGGTGCAGGTGCCCATCGGGTGCTTCGCCAGCGCGGCCGTGCTGGACATCGGCGGCAGCTCGCGGGAGGCCACCCGGCTGATCGGGCTGGGCGTGCTCAGCAGCGTGCCGGCGGCCGCGGCGGGATTGGCCGACTACGCGGACAGCCAGCAGGACCATCGGCGGGTCGGCGTCGTCCACGCCGCGGCCAATTCGACCGCGCTGGTCTGTTACGTCACTTCATTGGCGTTGCGGGCGCGCGGGCGGGAGCGGGCCGGCGTGTGGTCGGCGCTGGCCGGTCTGACGTTCAGCATGGCCGGCGCCACCCTCGGCGGCGATCTGGCCTTCCGCCGAGCCGTCGGGGCCAACCATTCCGAGCAGGCCTCCCGCCTCGGCCCGGCCGACTGGTGCGATCTGGGTCCCGTCGAGCAGTTCGCCGAGGCGGAGCCGATCCGACGGGACGCGGGAGAGATCCCGGTGCTCGTGGTCCGGCGCGGCGGCGAGTTCTCGGTGTTGCACGACCTCTGTAGCCACATGTCCGGCCCGCTGTCCGAGGGGAAGCTGACCGAGGTCGGCGGGGTCGACTGTGTCCGATGTCCATGGCACGGCAGCGTGTTCCGACTCGATGACGGCCGTCCGGCGCACGGGCCCGCAACGGCGCCGCAGCAGCGGCTGGACAGCCGGGTGCGGGCCGGCCGGCTGGAAGTCAAGACTGCTTAGGGGAAGCGGTGGCCGGAGATGTGATCACCTACAGCGAGGACGGCGTCTGGAAGACGCGCGTGGAGGGCAACAGCCGGGCCTCGCGGATCAGCGCCGACCGCGGTGACGCGGTGGCGTTCGGGCGGCGGTTGGCGCGGGAGCGTGGGGTCCGGCACATCGTTCGGCCCGTCAAGCCGGACCCGGAGACACCGGATCCTGAGGAAGGCTTGTGATGTGGGGGCCCGCGCTTCGGCTCGGGCCCCCACAGGTCGGTCAGCCTCGTCCCGTTCGCTGCTGCAACTCGTCGATCCGGCGTGACGCCTCCGCCTTGGTCAGGTTCTCCGACGGCGGCTCCTCGCCGGCCTCCTGGGCCAGCGTGCCCAGGTACGAGGCCTGGGGGCCGGTCATCGGCTCCTCGCCGGTCGTCCATTGCTCGACGGGCTTCTCCGGGTTCGGCTCCGGCTCAGTCATCGCGCACCTCCTGCGGTGCGGATGCCCGACGCCGTCCCCGTCGAAACCCTGTTCGAGTTCTCAGTCGTGGGACCGGCGAAGCAGCAGCCGCAGCAGCACGATCAGCCCGGCCACGCCCAGCAGCACCAGACCCGGCCGCTGCCGCACCACGTCCATGGTGCGATGCGCCGGCTCCCGAACCGCCTCGGGCAGATCATTGATCCTGCGCTCGGCCTCGTCCAGCGTGTGCACGGCGGAGTCCTTGACCTGCGCCGTGGCCTGCTGGGCCTTGTCGGCGGCCGTGGCGGCCACCTGCTGGGCCTTGGCCCCGACCTTCTGCATGCCCTCGCTGGCCCGGGCCGGCACGTCGAGCTTGTCGGACAGCTGCTGCACCGTCTCGCCCAGTGCCTCACGGGTGCGCTCGGCCTGCTCTCGCAGCTCCGCCGCCTGATCCTTCGCGTTCATTTCGCGCTCCTGTTCACGAACCGGTGGTGACGGCCGGATACCCAGCCGTGAATCGGACGACACGTGGGTTGGGCGCGGTGGCTTGCGGATACTTGCACAGAGTCGCTTGTCCTCGGGGCGTTTGCCCCGGGGTTGGCTGCACAGGGACGAACGGAGGCCTGCGAATGTCGGGACTGCCACTGGTGGCGCTGCTGGCGATCTTCGCCGGAGCCGCCGCGGTCATCTGGGTCGCCGGTGTGCAGTTGTCCAACCAGACCGACGTGTTGTCCACCCGACTGGGTCTCGGTTCCGCGTTGGGCGGTCTCATCCTGCTCGCGGTGGCCACGAACCTGCCGGAGCTGGCCATCGTGGCGAGCGCGGCGGTGTCGGGCAATCTCGGCGTGGCCGTCGGCAACATCCTGGGCGGCATCGCCATCCAGACCGTCGTCCTGGTCGTGCTGGACGTGGCCGGCGGGCGCGGCTCGAAGCCGCTCACCTATCGGGCCGCCTCGCTCGTGCTGGTGCTCGAAGCCATGCTCGTGATCGCGGTGTTGGCGGTGGTCGTGGCCGGCACGCAGCTGCCGTCAGGGCTCATCGCCTTCCGCCTGACGCCGGGGCCGGTGCTCATCACCGTGCTGTGGGTGGCAGGGCTGCTGCTCCTGCGACGGGCGGGCAGCTCGCTGCCCTGGCAGGAGTCGGGGCAGGCGCCCGACGGCCAGGACCGTCCGCGCGGACATCGCCGCCAGCACGCCGAGCACCAGGCCACCAGCAAGGGAACCAGCACCGCCAAGGCCGCGGTCATCTTCGGCCTGGCCGCCGTGGTCACGCTGGTGGCCGGCGTGGCCCTGGAGCGCAGCGGTGACGCCATCGCCGACCACATCGGCCTGTCCGGCGTGTTGTTCGGCGCGACGGTGCTCGCGGCCGCCACGTCGCTGCCGGAGATCTCGACCGGCCTGACCTCCGTGCGCAATGGCGACTACCAGCTCGCGGTCAGCGACATCTTCGGCGGCAACGCGTTCCTGCCCGTGCTGTTCCTGCTGGCGACGCTGCTGTCGGGCCGCTCGGTCCTGCCGCAGGCCCAGCACGCCGACATCTACCTCACCGCACTGGGAATCCTGCTCACGTTGGTCTACGCGGCCGGCCTGCTGTTCCGGCCGGCCCGGCGCATCGCCGGCATGGGGGTCGACTCGTTGGTCGTGCTGGTGCTGTACGCGCTGGGCGTGGCCGGCCTGTTCGCCATCGCCACGGCGTGAGTTCACCCCCGGCCGAGCAGGGGCGCGACGAGGTCGCACATCGCCCGTGACGGCGTGAGTCCGAGCTGCGAGCCGAGCAGCTGGCGGTAGAAATGGTACTGACGCAAGGCTTCCGCGACGTTGCCGTCGGCCAGGTGCACGGCCACCAGCTCGCGGTAGGCGCTCTCGCGCAGCGGATCGGCCGCCACAGCGGTCAGGCCGGCGGTCAGCGCCTCGCGCAGCCGGCCGTGGTCGCGGCGGTGCGCGCACAGGGACTCCAGCGCGCTCAGCCGGAGCTGGCGGAAGCACTCCCGGTGCACGGCCACCCAGTCGTCCGGCCAACCCGGCAGGAGATCGGCCACGAGCGCCTCGGCGGTGGCCATTTCGGCGACGTCGCCGGCCTGCCGGCTGGCCCGCACGAAATCGACGTGAACCCCTTGGTGTAGCTGGAGATCGTGCGTTCGGCGCAGGACAACCGCCTGTCCGGCCACCCGGGCGATCCGCCACAGTGCCGACCGCAGGTTGCCCGATGACCGGCGCTCGGACGCGTCCGGCCACAGCGTGGTGGCCATCGCCGAACGCGAGATCCGGCGTTGCTCCAGAGCCAGGCACGCCAACAACCGCTCCGCGGTCGGCGCCAGCGCGACCGGCCGTCCCTCCACGCTGAGCGTGAAGCCGCCCAGCAGCCGGAGTTCGACCCCTTGCTCACCCATGGAAGCACCTCGGCTGGTTTGCGTCACCGACGATCCCGCACGAGGTGCCCGGCCGGCGCGGAACTAATCGTGTTGCCGGGATTCGACGTGCTCGTCCCACGGACCGCCGCGCCGGGCGCGCGGATGGGGCTGTGGCGGGTGACGTCCGGGTGACACGCCACGCCTAGCTTCGGCGTCGTCAAGGCTACGAGAGGAGACACGGATGTTCTTCCACACCGGCAAACTCCAGTTCGAGGCCAAGCCGGAGCGGCCGGACCCGGTGTACGCGCGGCGGTTGCAGGAGCTGGTCGGCGGCGCGGCCGGCGAGATCACCGTGACCATGCAGTACCTGTTCCAGGGCTTCAACTGCCGGATGCCCGGCAAGTACAAGGACCTGATCATGGACATCGCGACCGAGGAGATCGGTCACGTCGAGATGCTGGCCACCATGGTCGCGCGGCTGCTGGAGGGCGCTCCCGCTCAGGTCACCACCGAGGCCGTGGGTGAGGATCCGGTGCTGGCGGCCGTGATCGGCGGCATGGACCCGCAGCAGGCGATCATCGGCGGCGGCGGTGCGCTGCCCGCCGACAGCAACGGCTA
>NZ_JBFBAM010000119.1:0-17997 GCF_040682195.1 Kutzneria sp. NPDC051319
AGGCGAAGACCTGGTCCACCTGCCAGTCACGCAGCCGTCCCAGCAGGTAGTCGCCGACGGTCTCGGCCATGATTCCTCCTCGCGTGCGCAGCCTGGTGTTATGACGGCCGGGTACCCAGGCGCGAGGTTTCAAATCCGGGTCCGGACCCGGCCAGCAGCCCCGTCGCCCAGGCGGCCACCCGGGCCGGCTCCGGCCGGATCTCCGGGCCCATGTCCGCGATGACCAGCAGGTCCTCGCCGCTGTAGGTCTCCACCGCCGCCGACCAGCCCCGGTCCTCGTCCCACAGCAGGGCGGCGTCACGGTCCGGGTAGCCGTCCAGGTGGCCGTCCACGGCCAGATAGACGCTGACCGGCCGCTCCGTCAGCACACACGCGCACTCACAGCGCAGTCCCATCGCCGAGCTCACCCGGTAGACGTAGTCCCACAGGTTCCGTGAGGCAGAGTCGTCGAAGTCCAGTTCCATCACGTTCGTCACCGCCTCGGTAGCCACAGCCAAGTACCCGGGAGGGTGGGCAAACAAGCGGCGGCGGCGACTGTTCCGGTCAAGAGACCGATCCACCGGGCTTGACGAACACGGCCTCGACGGCCCGGCCGCGCAGGTTCTCCAGGATGTCCTTCTGCGACTGCGCCCGGGCCAGGAGCTCGTCGAGCTGTGTCCGGTCGAGACGGTCATCGTGGTCGGCCAGGCGGCGCAGCGTCTGCCAGCCGGCGGCCTTGCGGTCCACCCCCAGCCGCATCGCCTCCAACTCGATCACATAGCTCAGCGGCGACCGGCCGAACAGGTGGCCGTTGAGCTTGAGGCGGCCCAGCTTCTCCCCGAGCGCGCCGCCGGCGACCTTGACGTGGTCCTGCCGCACGCCGAGCGCGGCCATGATGCGCAGCAGGCCGTCCCGGTCCTGCTCGATGTCACGGGCGACACCGGTCAGGTCGGCGTCCTCGTGCTCGTGGGCGACGCGTGATCTGGGGCATCGCCAAGTGGCCGGTGATCGTGATCCTGGTCAGCCTGGCGATCTGCCTGCTGTACTGGGCCGCGCCCAACGTGCGCCAGCCCAAGCCGAGGTTGCTCTGGCTGACCGCCGGCAGCGTGCTCGCGATGCTGCTGTGGCTGATCGCGTCGGCCGGCTTCGCGATCTACATCGCGAATTTCGGATCCTACAACAAGACGTACGGCTCCCTGGCCGGGGTGGTCGTGTTCCTGGTCTGGCGCTGGATCAGCAACCTCGCGGTGCTGCTCGGCGCCGCCTTCGACGCCGAACTGGCACGCGGCCGGCAGCTCGCCGTCGGCCGACCGGCCGACCACGAACCGTTCCTCGACCCCACGGAGGCCGCCGAATGAGGCTGCGAGCCGCGCCACGCGACACCCGGTTCTACGATCTGCTCACCGCGTCCGGCCGCAACATCGGCGACGCGGTGGCGATCCTCGACCGGTTCGTCCGCGCCAACGTCGCCGACCGGGGACCGCTCGCGCAGGAGATGCGCCGGCTGGAACACGTCGGGGACGACCACACGCACGCGATCATCGAGCTGATCGACGTCACCTTCGTGACCCCCTTCGACCGCGAGGACATCTACCGGCTGGCGGTCCGGCTGGACGACGTCGTCGACTACGTGGACGAGGTGGTCGACCTGTCCAGCCTCTACGGCTGCGAGCAGTTCCCGGACGGGGTCTCCGAACAGGTGGCGCTGCTGGGGAAGGCCGCCGCGCTGACCACCGAGGCGATGCCCAAGCTGCGCACGCCCAAGGATCTCGTGCCCTACTGGCAGCAGGTCAGCCAGGTGGAGAACGACGCGGACCAGGTGCACCGACGGCTGCTGAGCCTGCTGTTCGGCGGCGAGTACGAGCCGCTGACGGTGATGAAGCTCAAGGACCTGGTGGACGGCCTGGAGTCGGCGGCGGACGCCTTCGAGCACGCGGCCGACGTCATGCACACGATCGCCGTCAAGGAGAGCTGACGGTGCTCGGCCTCTGGGTGGTGGTGGCCCTAGCCCTCGTGTTCAACTACACGAACGGTTTCCACGACGCGGCCAACGCCGTGGCCACGGCGGTGTCCACGCGCCCTGCCGCTGCGGTGGGCGCTGGCGATGGGAGCCGCGATGAACCTCGTCGGGGCACTGCTGTCGACCGGTGTCGCGGTGACCGTCGTGGACGGGGTGATCGCGCCGCCGACCGGGTCCGGCGGGCTCGCCGTCGTGCTGGCCGCGATCGTGGGCGCGATCGTGTGGAACGTCGTTCGGGCTGCCGTCCTCGTCATCGCACGCCCTGATCGGCGGCTTGGTCGGCGCGGCGCTGGCCGCGTCGAGCGAGGTGCACTTGGACCGGCTTGATCGACAAGGTGCTCATTCCGATGGTCATCTCGCCGCTGGTCGGGCTGGTGCTCGGCTACCTGGTCATGACGGCCATGCTGTGGGCGTTCCGGCGCGGCAACGCGCACAAGGTGCGGCGGGGGTTCCGCCATGCCCAGATCGCGTCCGCCGCCGCCCTCGCGCTGGGCCACGGCTTGCAGGACGCCCAGAAGTCCATGGGCGTGATCGTGCTGGCCCTGGCCGTGACGGGAGTGGGGCACGGCCACACGGCGCCGTTGTGGGTGGTGTTGTCGTGCGCCGCGGCGATGGCCCTCGGCAGTTACTCCGGTGGCCTGCGGGTGGTGCGAACCCTGGGCCGCCGGGTGTTCCCGATGACGCCGCCGCACGGGTTCGCGGCCGAGCTTTCCGGTGCGACCGTGCTGTACGTGACCGCGTTCGCCTGGGCGGCGCCGATCTCGACCACGCACGTGATCACCACCGCGATCATGGGCGTCGGCGCGACCCGGCGGCCGTCGGCGGTGCGCTGGGGCATCGCCGGGGACATCGTCACCGGCTGGGTGCTGACCCTGCCTGCCGCGATCGTGCACTGGCCCGCGAGCCTCGCCCTGGGGTGATTCGAGCCCGAGGGTGATTCGGGTTGGCACCGGGGTATTCCGGTGCCAACCCGAAGAGGGGTGGTTCTCGTGGACACCGGAACGGTGTACTACCTGGTCGCCGGCGTCATCGCCATCGTCATCGTGGGAAGGCTGCTCGCGTTCAGCGGGAAGCGCTACCTGGCCGCCGCCAGGGTCGGCGCGCCGGAACGCGAGTCCGCCGGCTCGGTGGCGATGCTGGTGTCGATGCTGTTCCACCTGGTGACGATGGGACTGCTTGCGCTGCTGGCGGCGATTCCGTTCGGCGGCGACCAGACCCAGGTCTTCCTGGTGCGGATCGGCCTGCTGCTGATCCTGGTGGCCGTGACCTACGCGATCGCGCTGCGCATGCTGACCCGGCGCAAGCAGGAGGAAGTGGTCTCCGGCTTCGACGCGCAGGTGCGGGAGCTCCGCCACGAGCGGGAGCACCCGAACGGGTACGCGGTGACCAACGACCCGTCCGCCGGGATGGCGCCGCAGCCCGAGCCGGAGCCGACGCTCGGCGAGCCCCGGCCGCGGCCCCGGGCCTGAGGTTCTGGCCCTGACGGTTTCAGCGCGGCACGAGCGGGGGAGTCGGTGCGCCGGCTCCCTCCGCCAGTCCCCGCAGCAGTGCGGTGACCGCCTCCTGGGCGGAGTGCTCGGGTTTCCAGCCGAGCTCGGTCGACGCCCGCCGGGTTTCCATCTCCGGCGCCGACAGCGCGAGGTCGAGCCAACCTGGCTCGGTCGGCTGCAGGCGCAGCCGCCAACTCGTCGCCGCGAGCGCGCGCAGGGCCCCGGTCGGCATCGGAATGTGCACGGCGCCGGTCAGCCGTGCGAGCTCGCGCGGCGTGAGCGGGGGCGGAGCGGCCAGGTTGATCGCGCCGGAGACGGTGCCGCGCAACGCCAGCACGATGGCCCGTGCGACGTCGCTGGAATGCACGAACTGGAGCCTGAGGTGGCTCGGCAGCGGCAGCAGCCGCAACTTGGCCCGGGCCGCCAGGTCGAACAGGGCCGGCGATGCGAGATGACCGATGAAATAGCGCTGGATCTCGCTCGCTGCGGCGTGCTGGAGCACAAGACCGGGCCGGAAGCGAGTGACCGTCAGCTCCGGGTCGCCGGCCGCCACCAGGTCGAGCATCCGTTCGACGGCGGCCTTCTGGGTGCTGTAGGTCGATGAGGGCACGCCGTCGGTCGGCCACGACTCGTCGACCGCCTTGTCCTCGGGACCGGGGGAGTAGGCGCCGATCGAGGACAGGTAGACCAGGTGGTGTATGCCGGACGCGACGGCGGCGTCGAACACGCGCCGACTACCGTCCACATTGGTCCGGGCGAGCAGCGGGCTGTTCCGGCTGGGCTGGAGCAGCCAGGCCAGGTGCACGACGGCGTCGGCGGCCTTGAAGGCCGCGCGCAGCAGCACGTCGGAGTCGGCGCGGGAGATGTCGATCTCGTGCCACGGCAGGTCAACCGCCGGTGCGCGGCGCGAGACGCCGACCACGTCGAAGTCGGGTGAACCGGCCATCGCACGCAGCAAGGCGGTTCCGATGTTGCCGGAACCGCCGACCACCACGACTCGCATGGTGAATCACTCCTCGGCCGCCAGACCATCGTCCGCGCGGAGCCCGAGCATGTCCAGCAACTCCGCGCACTGCTCGGCGTTAACCGCCCGGCTCGCGACGTGTCGCGCCGCGCGCCGCCGCTGCTCGGGCGGGTTGCCGTCCAGCACGATGGATGGGCGGGCCGGGTTCTTGGTGAGCGCCATCGGGCTGCCTCCTCAGGCCGGATACGGGTTCTCACGCAGCACCCGCGCCAGGTGGGCGGCGTTGCTCGCGAGCTGCTTGGTGGTGTCGGCGACGTGCTCCGGCACCTCGTCGAGATCCTTGAAGTCGGTGCCGTGCATGGCCTCCCCGACCCAGTACGTGACGCCGCCGGCCGGAATGGTGAAACCGACGTCGTCCAGCGCCTGGAACAGGTCGGCGCTGACCTTGTGCGCGCCGTCCTCGTTGCCGACCACGGCGACCGTCGCGACCTTGTTGTACACGGACGGTAAGCCGTCGTTGCCGGTCTCGGAAAGCTCGCCGTCCAGCCGCTCCAGCACCCGCTGAGCGATGCTCGACGGGTGTCCGAGCCAGATCGGCGTGGCCAGCAGCAGGATGTCCGACTCCAGCAGCCGGGCCCGGATCGCCGGCCACACGTCGCCCTCGCCCATGTCCACCGCGACGCCCGGCTTCACCTCCTGGTCGACGACCCGGATGATCTCGCCCTTGACGCCGTGGGCCGCGAACTCGTCCAGCACCAGTTGGGCGAGCAGGTCGCTGCTGGAGGCGGCCGGTGAGGGCGTGAGCGTGCAGACGAGGGCAAGCGCGCGCACTTCCTTCGCTGTGGTCATGTCGACGGCTACCCGAGTCCGCCGGGACCAAACTGGCCGGACGGGGATGGGCGGAGAGGCGTGATTGCGCGCCGCGCGCCGGGGTAGTCCTTGACCATGCTCGATGACCAGCCACCACCGAGGATCTCTTGGCCACGAGACGTCGACACGCACAGCCTGAGGTGATCGACCATGGCTGACGAACCCCGGACCCAGGTGACGCTGCGGCCCTACGCGAGCCCGCTGCCGCTCGGATTCTTCTCCTTCGCCGTGGGCATGGCGCTGATCGCCGGTGCCGGCATCGGGTGGCTGCGGCAGGGGGATCTCACGACCGTCGGCGTGATGATGGCGCTGTTCGTGTTCCCGCTACAGCTGACGTCGACCATCTTCGCCATGCTCGCCAGGGACACCGCGGCGGCGACGGCACTGGGCCTGTACTCGACGTCGTGGCTCGCGACCGGCGCGCTCTACACGCTCGAACCGAGCCAGCAGACCAGCCGTGCGCTGGGCCTGTATCTCGCGGCGTTCACCGTGGTGCTGATACCGCTGGCCGTCGGTGCGCTCTTCGGCAAGGCCCTGCTGGCCGTCGTGCTGACGGTCTCGGCCCTGCGCGCCGGGTTTCAGGCGGCCTACCAGCTCGGCGCGGCCCACTGGACCGACGCCCCCAGCGGCGTCGTCGCCGGCCTGCTGGTCATGCTGGGCTGCTACGCCGGCATCGTGTTCATGGTCGAGGACTTCCGCGGCGGCAGCGGCCTCATGCTCCGGCGCGGGCCCGCCCGCCAAGCCCTGACGGACGGGCCGCACGACCAGTTCACCGAGCCACCGCACGAGCCGGGCGTCCGGCCTCAGCTCTGACGGCCACGCGGGTCGGGACTCGGCGCATCCAGTGCCGGGTTGAAACCGTCGCGCTGGGCCGCCTCGGTCGCCACCCGGACGCCGTACCGGTAGGCGAGCATGCCGCCCAGGTACCCCGAGACGCCGAGGATCGCGAGCAGCACGACGTCCGAGATCACGGTCCAGGTCCGAGAGTCGTTGAACTGGCCCAGCATGCGCAGGTAGAAGCTCACGGCCCAGCACGCGAGCACGAACACGTTGAGCACCATGTGCACGGCCGCCACGCGGTAGGCGGGATCGCCTCGGCGCAGGCGGGTGAAGTCGAGCAGTCCCAGCAGGGCGGCGAGCAGCGCGCCGGCGATGCCGATGCCGATCAGCCACACGGCGCCGAGCTCCAGGAAGCCCGGCGGCCGCACGAACAACGCCCCGACGTCGAACACGAGCGCGGACGTCCACGCCCCGATGGGCACCGTGACGGCGATGGGGTGGAACGGATGGCCGTACGGTCCGGCCAACACGGTGCGGGGACGCTTGGCCGCGTCCATTGCCGTATGCATGACACACCTCCGGTTCAGGAGACGTCGAGCACGGTCTTGAGCCAGCCCTCTTCGCGCCGGTCGAAACTGCGGTACGCCTCGATGGCCGACTCCGGCTCCGCGCGCCGGGTGATCAGGGCCGACGGATCGACCGTGCCGGCGGCGACCAGGTCCATCAGCTTCGGCAGGTAGCGCCGGTGGTTGCAGTTGCCGAGCTTGACGGTCAGGTTCTTGTTCATCGCCTCGCCCAGCGGGAAGTGGTCGAACCCGGGCGGGTAGACGCCGATGACGCCGATCGTGCCGGCCTTGGCCACGGCCTCGACGGCCCAGCGCGCCGCCAGGCTCGGCGCGTCGCCGGGCCGCCATTGGCCGTCCTGGGGCCGGCCGTCGGGGATAGGGGCGTCCGGCGCCGCCTCGGCCCGCTCGCGGTCGAACCGCTCGCCGTCCTGGTCCGCCGCCGGGCCCGAGGCTGGCCGCTGCGCGTCGACGCCGACCGCGTCGATCACGCGGTCCACGCCGATGCCGCCGGTGAGGTCCCGGACCGCCTCGATCGGGTTCTCGCGGTTGAAGTCGATCGGCTCGGCGTGCAGCGCCCGGGCCGCGTCCAGCCGGGACTCGATGCCGTCGACGATCAGCACCCGGCCCGCGCCCTGCTGGCGGGCCGACAGCGCGGCGAACTGGCCCACGATGCCGGCGCCCATCACCAGCACCGTGTCGCCGTCGCCGACCTCGGCCAGCCGTGCGCCGAACCACGCCGTCGGGTAGATGTCGGACAGCAGGATCGCCTGGTCGTCGGTGACCGTGTCGGGCACGGGAACGAGCGTGGTCATGGCGTACGGGATTCGGGCGTACTCGGCCTGGAGACCGTCGATCGGACCGGTGGTCTCCGGGCCGCCGAAGAACGAGGTGCCGGCCGCCGGGCCGTTCGGGTTGGCGGTGTCGCACTGCGCGTAGTAGCCCGCACGGCAGTACGAGCAGGTGCCGCAGCCGATGGTAGAGCAGACCGCGACCCGGTCGCCGGGCTTGAATCCCCGCACCGCGGGGCCGACCTCGGCGATGACGCCGACCGCCTCGTGGCCCAGCACCGTGCCGGGTCGCATCCCCGGCATCGTGCCGCGCACCAGGTGCAGGTCGGTGCCGCAGATGGCGCCGCGGGTCACCCGGATGACCGCGTCCGTCGGTTCCTGGATCTTGGGATCGTCCACGGTGTCCAGTCGGATGTCTCCGATGTCGTGCCACACGACTGCCTTCATCGTCGCCTCTCCATGTCGTAGTCCGTGTTCGGGCGGCGAGTACCCGGGCGACCTGTGCACAAACGCGTTTCGCGGCCGCGCTGTCGGCAATCCGGGAGCATGGCGGCGTCTCCCTCTCGCGGCCGGCTGCCGGTGCTCACCTCTGGCCTGCTCGGGCGTACGACCGTGCGCGCGTTCCAGATCCTGGTCATCTTCGGCGCGCTGTGGGCGTTGAGCGTGGTCGCGGCGCAGCTCAGCATCGTGGTCATTCCGCTGGCGGTGGCGATGCTGCTGGCGGCCCTGCTCGCGCCGCTGGCCGGCTGGCTGTGCCGGCACGGCTGGCCCCGTGCGCCGGCGGTGCTGGTGGCTCTGCTGGCGGGGCTGGTCGTGGTCGGTGGGCTCGTCACGTTCATCACGGTCTCGGTCGTGTCGGACTGGCCGGAGCTGGGTTCCCGGCTGACCCAGGGCATCGACCAGACGCGCGGGTGGCTGGTGCACGGTCCGCTGCGCCTGGACGACCGGGAGCTGACCCAGGTCTTCGACCAGCTGCGGTCCTGGGTGGACAGTCATCGCGACGTGGTCGCGAGCACGGCTCTGAACACGATGACCGCGGTTGCGGAGGTGGGGGCCGGCATTCTGCTGGCCCTGTTCATGTTGATCGTGTTCCTGTACGACGGCGAGCGGGTCTGGCGGCACGTCGTCGCGCTGTGGCCGGAACGGACCGCCGGCCGGATGGATCGCGCGGGGCGGGCGGCGTTCGAGGCACTGGTGCGGTTCGTGCGCACGACCGGGCTGGTCGCGTTGATCGACGCGATCGCCATCGGCATCGGGTTGGCGCTGCTGCACGTGCCGCTCGTCGTGCCGCTGGCGGCCCTGGTGTTCCTGGGCGCGTTCGTCCCGTACGTCGGGGCGTTCGCCTCGGGCACGGCGGCGGTGGTGATGGGGCTGCTGGCCGGCGGGCCGGTGACCGCCCTGCTGGTGCTGGCCGTGGTGGTCGGTGTGCAGCAGTTGGAGGGCAACGTGCTGCATCCGTTGCTGACCGGGAACTTCGTCCGGCTGCATCCGCTGGTGGTGGTGGTCGTGGTCGCCATCGGCGGCGCCGAGGCCGGCATCGTCGGCGCGCTGCTGGCCGTGCCGGTCACGGCCTGTGTCCACGCCGGACTGACGGCCGT
This sequence comes from Kutzneria sp. NPDC051319, assembly GCF_040682195.1. Lineage (NCBI taxonomy): Bacteria > Bacillati > Actinomycetota > Actinomycetes > Pseudonocardiales > Pseudonocardiaceae > Kutzneria > Kutzneria sp. NPDC051319. Next base: position 9,056 of record NZ_JBFBAM010000119.1, read on the forward strand.
CAGGAGTCCGGCTTCAACACCGGAGACCGAACCAGAATGAGCGTGCCGGCGGCGATCAGCGCCGCGCCGAGGATCTCGCCGGCCAGCCAGCCGCCGCCCCGGGCGTGCTCGCCGAACACGGTGAAGCCCCAGGCCATGGCCACCAGCGGATTGCTCAGTGTCATGCCCGGCTGGGACGCCACCAGCTCGCCGGCCTGCAACGTGTTCTGCAGCAGGAAGAACGACGCCGGGCCGATCACCACCACCGCGTAGGTCTGCCACGTCACGAGCATGGCGCCGACACCGGCCGCCCCCACGGCGGCCACCAGCACCGCGGTCGTGCCGAACCCGACCCCGGTGGCGAGCCCCAGCAGCGCTGCCCGCCGGCCGCCCTTCGTGCGCCGGCCGGCCACGGTCAACGCTCCCATCAGCACCAGACTCGCCGCCAGGCCGACCATCCAGGCCCACAGCGGGGGCCGGAGCGGATGGCCGCCGGTCGGTTCGAGACAGAACGAGAACACCGCCAGCCCCACCGCCATGGCCAGCACGGCCCACCAGTCGCGGGCCGCGATCGACCGCCGGAAGACCAGCGAGGCAAGCACCAGCGTCATCGGCAGCTCGCTGATCAGCAGCGGTTGCACCACGGACACCGGGCTCACCGCCAGGGCGACCGCCTGCAGCGCGAAGCCCAGCACCACCGCGCCGATCCCGGCCAGCCACACCGGTCTGCGCACGAGGTCCCACAGCATCCGGACGGAGAACGCCAACTGCGCCGGCTCGTCGCGGCCAGCCTTGCGCTGCAACACCGAGGCCGCCGCGTTCATCGCCGAGGCCAACACTGCCAGTAGGACACCGACCATGGCACCGGATACCCCGGACTCACGGCGGTTGCGCACCCGCGAAACGGGTGATCGACGGCATGACACGCATGCTTCCGGAGGACAGCGGTCCGACCGATGTGCAATCGCCCGTGGACACTCCGCGCCTGAACGCCGGCACGGGTGTCGTCTACTTCGACCCGGAGCCCTCCGTCGCGGACTTCTTCTGCCGTGCCACCGCTACCGGCCCGGAGATCATCGATCCCCGCACGCATGACTGGTGGGCGCCGGTGAGGCTGTCGGACGGGGCCGTCGACCTGCTCCCGTTCATCCTCATCGTGCGCGTCGACGACGGGAACACCGCTCTGTGACCGGTGTCGTCAGGCGACGCGGTTCTCCTCCAGCACGAGGATGGCCCCGTTGACCCCGCCGTCGCGGTTGCGCAGCGGGCTCGCGACGACCCGCACGGACACGTGCCGGCCACGCCGGTTGACGGCCGCGATCGAGATCTCCCCGACGGTCTCGGCGTCGGACAGCGCCGCGCGCACCAGCGGACGCAGTTCGCTCAGGGGCAGGCCGATGTCGAGGTTGAGCAGATGCTGCCCGTCGGCCTCGTCCCGGCGCAGTCCCCACAGCTCCTGTGAGCCGCGGTTCCACACGATGACCCGCATTTCCGGATCCACCACGATGACGCCGGAGCGCAGCGAGGTGAGGATGGACTCGAGGAAGTTGTTGAGGTCGTCGAGCTCGGTGGACCGCTCGTTTAGGCGGTCGTTGATCGCCTGCAACTCGTCGTTGGTGGACTGGAGCTCCTCGTTCATGGTCTCCAGTTCCTCGTTGGTGGACTGGAGCTCCTCGTTGGTGGTCTCCAGTTCCTCCACGGTGGACTGCAGTTCTTCGTTCGTGGTTTCCAGCTCCTCGTTGGTGGACTGGAGCTCCTCGTAGGCCGACTCCAGTTGCCGGTTGGCGTGCTCCAGCTCGTCGAGCAGCCGGCGGGCGGCGCTGACGTCGCGGAACACCACGGAGACGCCCAGCAGGCCGCGCTCGTTCACCAGCGGATGCAGCTCCACGTCGAGCCAGATGGTGTCGCTGGGCCCGCGCTGCCACTCCACGTCCTTCTGCCGCAGCACACGGCGCTCCACCTTGACCCGCTCCACCTGGGCGCGCAGCTCGACCGGCCGGTAGGACAGCTCCAGGTCGCGCAGCGGCCGGCCGAGGTCCCGAGAGCTGAGCCCGAACAGCACCTCCGCCTGATGGTTGATCAGCGCCACGTCGTCGTCAGTGTTCATCACCACCTGCGCCACCGGCGCCGCCGAGAAAGCGTGCGCGCGCAGCGCGTCGGCGTCACTGGGCAGCTGGCGGCGGGCCGGCGTCGCGGCGTGGGCAAACAGGCTGCCGTGTGTGACGCCAGGAATGGGCACCTTGCGGAACATGCGCTGCTTCAGGTCGATCGGGGTGAACAGGGTGTCGTAGCTGAGCAGCATCTCGGCCTTGCCGAGGAAGAGCACGCCGTCGGGCAGCAGCGCGAAGTGCAGCCTCGTGAGGATCTTGGCCTGGGTCTCGGCGTTGAAGTACATCAGCGTGTTGCGGCACAGCAGCAAATGGATCCGCGAGATGGGGGCGTCCTGGACGAGATCGTTGCGGCCGAAGATGACCGAGCGGCGCAGGTCCTGCCGGAACACGTACTGGCCGCCGTGCCGCTCGAAATAGCGCTCCAGCAGATCCGGCGGGACGCCCTCGACCTCGCGGTCGCCGTAGGTGGCCTGCCGGGCCTGGATCAGCGCCTCCTCGTCGACGTCGGTGGCGTAGATCTTCACGCGCTGCCGGAACTCCTCCACGCCCAGTGCCTCGGTCAGCAGGATGACCAGGCTGTAGGCCTCCTCGCCGGAGGCGCAGCCGGCGCTCCACACCCGGATCGGGGCTTCCGGCTCCAGTTGGCCGAGCAGTCGAGGCAGCACCTCGTCACGCAGGTGCGCCCACGCGTCGGGATCGCGGAGGAAGCCGGTCACGTTGATCAGCAACGTGTTGAACAGCGCCGCGAACTCGTCGGCATTGACCTGAAGGTGGTCGATGTACTCGGCGTAGTCGTCGATGCCCACCTGGGTCATACGCCTGCGCACGCGCCGGGTCAGACTGGTCCTCTTGTAGCCGGTGAAGTCGAAGCCGCGAGTCTCCTTCAGATACAGTAGAACTGCCTCGAACCCGTCGCTCACGCTGCCATCGGCGGTTGTGTCCACCACAGGACAGACCGTACTCGGCTCACTGTTCAGGGTGTGGCCGGCACGGCGAGCACGGCCCACACCACCTTCCCGCCGTCCCACGTCGGCCCCGTGCCCCATGCCTTCGACAACGCGTCCACGAGGAAGATGCCGCGTCCGCCACTTTCCGCGGCACCCGGTTCCAACCGCGTCGGCGGCGTGCGGCTGGCGTCGCGCACGGCCACGGTGAGCAGCCCCCGGCGCAGCTCCAGCCGCAGCCGCGCGCCGGAATGGCCGTGCAGGATGGCGTTCTCCACGAGTTCGGAGACGATCAGGCAGGCGTCGTCGATGATCTCCGTGAGCCGCCACGCCTCGAGGGTCTCGGTGACGAAGCGGCGGCCGGCCGCCGGACTGCGGATCGCGGACGGGAGTTCGAGCGTGGCCAGCTGGCGCGTCGGGGCGCCGTTCAGCTTGCGCGCCGCCTCTGTCACGAGGGCGAACGTGGGCACGAAGCGGTCGATGGCCCCCCGCCGCAGCAACTCCCGCGTCCGGCCGGGCCGCGCGACCAGCACGACCGGCAGCCCGGGCCAGTCGGCGGCCTTGCGAGCGACCATGCCGAACACGCTCAGCGCCAGCGGTGTGACCACGGTCGTCCGGTCGAGTTCGACGATGATGCCCGACGGCTCGTCGGCGACGCACTTCAGCAGCGTGTTGCGTACCCGCGCGACGCTGGCCAGTCCCAGCTCGCCCACCAGCCGCACGACCACGGCCGCCCCGCGCGGGGTGACGTCGATCGACAGATCCAGCGTCCCCGTCACGACGTCGTCTCCTCACTGAGCACGTCGATGCGGAGGAAGTCGCGCAGGGTGGCCGCGGCCTGGGTCGCTTCGGCCGCCGACGCCGCATAGCGGCGGGCGACCAAACCACTGCCCCGCTGCACAGCGGTCCGCTCCATCCGCCGGTTCAGGCTGATCTTCTCGTCCAAGGTGCGCAGCGCGGTCCACAGCGCCCGTTCCAGCTGCGCATCCTTCTGGTCGGACAGGGCCTCCAGCGTCCATGCGTGTCCCACCCGGCACCGGTAGCGCTGTGTGTCGTGAATCGTCATGAGGCTGCCGTCGCAGTCCGGGCAGGTGAAGCCCGACGGCTCACCCACGGTCTCCATGTCGAGCAGCCCCTTCCCCAATCCGTGTTCGGCGATGTCGGCCTCCAGCACGTCGGACTGTGACATCGTCGGCCGCGGCCAGCCGTCCACTTCCTCGCGGGTGAGCGCGGCGACCACTTCGCCGAGTTTCGCGGCCGGCGCGACGTGAGCCGTCGGCACCTCCCGCAGCGCGTTCTCCGGCATGCCCGCGTACACCGCGTCGGCCGGGTCCTGGACGACCGCCGCCCCGCCGCGGGCGACGATCGACATCAGGCCCGCCGTGCCGTCGTCGAGGGCGCCGGACAACACGACACCGATGACCCGTGGCCCGACCGCCCGCGCGGCCGACCGGAACAACGCGTCCACCGCCGGCCGGTGCCCGCTTTCCGTCGGGCCCTTCGACAGGCCCATGACGCCGTCGGTGACGAGCAGGTGGTGGTCGGGGATCGCGGTGTAGACGTGCCCGTGGCGCAACGGCTCGCCGTGCGCCGCGCGCCGCACCGGCAGGGGACCGGCGCGATCGAGAATGGCCGGCAGCGCGCTCGTGCCGCCGCTGGGCATGTGCAGCACCACCAGGACCGTGGCCGACAGATCCGAGGGGAGGGCCGACATCAGTTGCAGTAGCGACTCGACGCCACCGGCCGACGCTCCGACGACGACCACATCGCGGCACTGGGACACATTGTCACCTTCCTCAGCCGCTGGTCTCGAATTCGAGGCTACCCCGTTTAGCCACATTCACACGCCCTGACGCAGGCTGGTTCGCTCGTCGGCGCGCCGTGACCGGGCCGGTCGGCACCCGAGGCGACGGGCCTCCCGCCGCCGGCGCGCGATGGCCGCCCGCCGCTCGGTCTCGTCCTGCCCGCCCCACACACCGTACGGCTCCTCGGCGGCGATCGCGTGCCGGCGGCACTCCACGATCACCGGGCAGCGGGCGCAGACCGCCTTCGCCCGCTCGTCCCGGTCCCGCCGGGCCGACCCGCGTTCCAGGTCCGGGTGGAAGAACACCGCGTCCTGGCCGCCGCGGCAGGCGGCGCTCAGCTGCCACGCCCAGTCGGCGGCGACCGGTCGGGGGAGGGTCTTCCTGCTGGTCATGCCTGCCGCCTTCCTCGTTCACGGGTCCGACACCAGCGGCTTCCCCGCACAGCGAGGGCGAAACGGCGGGCCCGCGAATCGTCAGCCGGACATGGCCTCCGCGACGCTGGCGTAGACGGGGAAGGCGGTGGTCATGCCGGTGATCTCCAGCGGCCGCAGCACCTTGCGGGAGCTGGCCACGAGACGAAGCGGCACCGCGTTCGCGATGGCGTGGGCCCGGGCCTCGGCCAGCATCTGCAGCCCGGACGAGCCGAAGAAGGTCACGTCGGACAGGTCCACGACGACAACCTCGGGGCGGCCGTCGACGGTGCGGGTGAGCACCCGCTCGACGGCGTCCCGGCTGGTCATGTCGATCTCGCCGCTGATGCGCACGACGGACACCGGGCCCAACCGGTCAACCGCGGCCAGCGCGGGCGGGATCGCGTCGGCGGGCGTCGGAAAACCTCCGTCACTGCCCATGGCCTCGACCATAACCAGGCGTGTCGGGGGCGGCAACCGCGGGTGACAGCGTGAACTCGACCCGGGTGCCGGCCTCGGATCCGTGCACCTGCGAGCGCTCCGACGCGGCCTTGATCATGACCAGGCCGCGGCCCCGGGTGCCGTTGTCCGCGGGCACCGGCCGCCAGTTGCCGCCGTCGGTCACCACACCCGTGACGCCGCCGTCCGGGGTGCAGCGCAGCTCGTAGCTGAAGTCGCCGGCGGGACGGCCCCGGTAGGCGTGCTCGACGGAGTTCGCCGTGGCCTCCCCGAGGACGATCAGCAGGTCCTCGATCAGCGTCCGCGGCAATCCGGAGCGCTCGGCCCACCCGATGATGTCGGCCCGGGCGACCGCCAGCTGGTCGGGGCGTGCGGGCAGGGACCGCCGCAGCGGCTCCGGCACCAGCCGCGCGACCACCAGCGCGACGTCGTCGCCGGGGCCCTCGTCGGTGAGCAGGTGGTCGACCAGCCACACCGCCAGTTCCTCGGGCGGCAGGTCGGCGGCGGTGGCGGCCAGCCGCTCCAGGTCCTCGTCGAGATCGGCGTCCCGGCGCTCGACCAGGCCGTCCGTGTACAGCACGATGCCGGCCTGCGGCGACAGCGAGCACTGCCCCTCGGTGAACTCCATGCCGGTGCCCAGCCCCAGCACCGGGCCCCGAGCACCGCTCAGGAACTGGCCGCGGCCGTCCATGATCACCAGTGGCGGCAGGTGGCCGGCGCTGGCCCAGCGCAGTTCCGCGGCGGCGCAGTCGATCACCACACAGACCACTGTGGACGCCAGGGCGTCGGGGATACGGGCCGCGAACTCGTCCAGCCGGGCCAGGGCGGAGGCCGGCGGATGACCTTCGAGCAGGTACGCGGCGAGCGTGCTGCGCAGCTGGCCCATCGCGGCTGCGGCCCGCGGGCCCTGGCCGACGACGTCGCCGACGATCAGCGCGACCCGGCCGTCGTCGAGCGGCAGCACGTCGTACCAGTCGCCGCCGGCCTGGCTGAACGCGGCGCCGGCCAGGTAGCGGGCGGCCAGCGCGAGCCGGTCCAGCCGCGGCAGCCGAGCGGGCAGCAGGCTGCGCTGCAGCGTCTCGGCGATCTCGTGCTCGGCCTGGTACAGCCGGGCCCGGTCCAACGCCTGCCCGCACTGCTCGGCCAGCGCCAACGCGGCCCGCTTGTCCCCGGCGTCGAGCGGGCACTCGCGGGGGCTGCCCAGCGTGAGAACGCCGATGCACTTCCCGTTGGCCATCAACGGAATCACCGCACCGGAGTGGAAGCCGACCGACCGCGCCCGGTCGACGAAGTCCGGGTACTCGGCCCGCCAGTCGTCGACCCGGTCCAACCACAGCGGCGACCGGCTGCCCACGGCGTCGGCGATGGGCGAGTGCTCCCGCAGGTCGAGCCGCTCGCGCCCGTACTGCTGGCCGGGCACGGTCAATGGCTCCAGCCGATGCGGGTCGCGCAGTTCGAAGACGGCGAACTCGTGATCAAGGAAGAGCCGCAGTCCGTGCGTCGCCGCCGTCTCCGCGACGCGCTGGGGCGAGGTCGCGGCGGAGAAGTCGGCGGTGGCCTGCTGCAGCAGCGCCAGCCGGCGCGCGGTGGCCTGCTCCTCGGCCAGCAGCAGGGCGTTGTCGAGTGCGATGCCGGCACGGTCGGCGAGCTGCTCGGCCAGCGCCAGGTCCTGCTCGCCGTATGCGGGGCCGTCCGTGGAGCGGCACATGCCCAGCACCGCGAGCACCTTGCCGCGAGCCCGCAGCGGCACCGCGATCTCGGTGCTGCTGACCAGGGTCGGCTCGTCGACGGCCGGCGCGGTCGGGGACACGGCGGCCCCGGCCCGGGCCATGATCACCGGGCGACCGGCGTCGGTGACCCGGGTGAGCGCGCAACCGTCCGCGAGCCCACCTTCGAGCAGCACCCCGATGAGGCGGTCCAGTCGCTGCCGCACCCCGGTCTCGGCGTCCAGGGCCGTTCCGACCAGCGCCAGCAGCCGCTGGCGTTCGCTCTCCCGATAGCGCTCGTTGACGTCGACGCAGCTGGCCACGTGCCCGCCGAACTCTTCGCCGCTGCCGATCGGCACCGCGTGCTCCAGCACCCAGTGGTACGCCCCGTCGGACCGGCGCAGCCGGTACTCGATGTCGAACGGCTCGCCGTCGCGGGTCGCCTGCTGGAAAGTGGCGAGGTAGAGGTCGCGGTCGTCGGGATGCAGAGCCTCCTGCCACTCGTCGCCCAGCCCGGCCGCACCGGTGTACTCCGACCAGCCCCGGTTGGCCAGCACCCGCTTGCCCGCACGGTCCGACGCCCAGATCATCGCCGGCGCCACGTCCGCCATGGTGCGGAACCGCTCCTCGCCCTGCCGGCGCACGCGGCCCAGCCGCACGTGGGTGTTGGCCCGCGCGAGCAGTTCGCCGGCGGCGAAGGGCTTCACGAGGTAGTCGTCGGCGCCGGCCCGCAACCCCTCGGCCGCGGCCTCCTGGCCGGCGCGGGCGGACAGCAGCAGCACCGGCAGGCGTGCCGTCCGCGGATCGGCACGGAGCTCACGGACCAGGCTGATGCCGTCGAGGCCGGGCATCATCACGTCGCTGATCAGCAGGTCCGGCGGCTCCGATCGGATCAGCTCCAGCGCGCGGTCGCCGTCGCCGACGGTCCGCACGGTGTGCCGCTCGCTCAGCAACCGCGAGAGATAGTCGCGCATGTCGGCGTTGTCATCGGCGACGAGCACGTAGCCGGGCCCGCGATCGAACGGCCCGCCGGACGGCACGTCCGGCGGCAGCCAGCGCAGCGCCTCCTCCACGTACGGCGCCGGCGCCGGCGCGGGAACCGCGGCAGGCTCGGTTTCCCGGCCTTCCCCGAACGGGATCCGCACGGTGAAGCAGGTGCCCTCGCCGTCGACGCTCTCGGCGGAGATGTCACCGCCGTGCAGCCGCACGAGTTCCCGCACGAGCGCGAGGCCGATGCCGCTGCCCTCGGTGGACCGCGCGCGGGGCTGCTCGATGCGGTGGAAACGCTCGAACAGCCGGGGCATCTCCTGCTTCGGGATGCCCACGCCGGTGTCACGCACGCACAGCACCGCGTGCTCGCCCTCGGTCCGAAGGGTGACCCGCACCGAGCCGTCCAGCGTGAACTTGAAGGCGTTGCTCAGCAGGTTGAGCACGACCTTCTCCCACATGTCCCGGTCCACATGCACCGGCCGGTCCAGCGCGGGGCAGTCGACGTCCAACACCAGGCCGGCCTTCTCCATCGCGGCCC
>NZ_JBFBAM010000120.1:0-17830 GCF_040682195.1 Kutzneria sp. NPDC051319
CGACCGACCCCGTATGACGTTGGGATGGGACAGCCCGGCCGAACGCGTGACACGACTGCTCACCAGCACCGGCTAGCAGCAGTGTTGCAACGACCGCTAGAAACCGCCGATAGGGCGGGGGCTGTGTCCCGTCAGGGTCGGCGCGGGGCGGTCGCGTGAGCTGCTGAAGGGGTTCTGACCTGCTGCCATCCCGTCTTGGGGATCTCCCGGTGACATACGCGAGGCCCCGCCGATGCTTCGCCCGCATGCCGGATTTCGCGCGCCGCCACCCGACGCGCCCACCCACCCAAGCCGACGTGGCGGGCTGAATCCGGCAAGGGCGAGGCGTCGGCTACCCGGGGGCCGAGCCCCGCGCGGGACGCGCGGCAAGAACTCAGTGCTGGAGGGGGAAGCCGCCGCCGATGCCGCGCCAGGCCAGGGTGGAGGCCAGCAGGACGGCGTCCTCCTTGGGCACGCGGCGGTCGGTGTCGAGCCAGAAGCGGGCGGTGACCTGCGACAATCCGGTGAGGCCGACGGCGAGCAGGCGAGCGCGGTCACGGTCGAGGGCGGCGTCGGCCATGATGGTCTCGGTGATGGCGTCGACGCTGGCCGAGGTGGCGCGCTCGATGGCCTGCTGGACGGCGGGCTCGCCGCGGAGGTCGGACTCGAAGACCATGCGGTAGGCCTGGCCCTCGTTGTCGACGAAGTCGTAGAAGGCGGACACGGCGGCCACCACGCGCTGCTTGTTGTCGGTGGTGGACTCCATGGCCTGGCGGACGGAGGCGACCAGGGCGTCGACGTGGCTCTCGAGCAGGGCGAGGTAGAGCTCGAGCTTGCCGGGGAAGTGCTGGTACAGCACGGGCTTGCTGACGCCGGCCCGTTCGGCGATCTCGTCCATGGCGGCGGCGTGGTAGCCGTTGGCCACGAACACGTCCTGCGCGGCGGCCAGCAGCTGGGCGCGTCGTGCCGACCTGGGCAGCCGCACACCGCGCCCGATGCCCTGTTGTGCCGTCTCCGTCATCTCGCCTCCCGCCAGCGTCGCCCACCCTGATCGAGTCAGATCGGCCGGGTGACCAAACCTTACTCGTCGGTAGCGGCCTGTGGTGAGCTCCCTGCGGCTTCAGGTGTACGGAAGGTGTCGCAACCTCGCTCAGAAGGTGAACCCGGGGAGTCCACGAGGCATCATGAAGGCATGACGACCGTATCCGCGGCCGCGCCTCTCGGAGCCGGCATCCCGCTGACCCTGCCCGCGCGCCCGCGGACGCAGTCGCTGACCAGCGTGCCCCTCTCGACGGCGCCGCTGCCGCCGCTTGACCTGTCGATCCCGCCGTGGCCGGGCGAGCTGATGACCTCGGGCGACGTCACGATGCACGTCCGCCGCACCCCGGCCCCGAGCCCGACGGCCCCGACGGCGGTCTTCGTGCACGGCCTCGGCGGCTCGTCCACCAACTGGACGGACCTGATGGGCCAGCTGTCCGGCCAGGTCAACGGCATCGCCCTCGACCTGCCGGGCTTCGGCCGCACCCCGCCGCCGGACGGCTACGACTTCAGCATGGCCACGCACACCGACACCGTGGTCCGCTTCCTCGACGGCCTGGGCGGCCCGGTGCACCTGTTCGGCAACTCGATGGGCGGCGCGATCTCGCTGGCCGTCGCGGCCGAGCGCCCGGACCTGGTGCGCTCGCTGACCCTGGTCTCGCCGGCCGTCCCCGACCTGCGCCCGGACCCGCGCCGCTGCGCCAATCCGATGATGCCGCTGGCCTTCGTGCCGTTCATCGGCACGGGGGTGCGCCGCCGCCTGGCCGCGATGACGCCGCGCGAGCAGTCGCTGCAGATCCTGCGCCTGTGCTTCGCCCGTCCCTCGGTCATCCCGGAGAACCGGATCGACGAGGGTGTGCGCGAGACGATCGAGCGCAACAACAACCCGTACTACTCCTCGGCCCTCGCGGCCACCACGATCGGGTTGATCCGATCTTGGTTGGCCCCGGCCCACCGCTCGATGTGGCGGGTGGTGCCCAAGGTCACGGCCCCTTCCCTGGTGGTGTGGGGCACGCAGGACCGGCTGGTCAGCGTGCGCAAGGGGCCGAGGACCGCTCAGCTGCTGCAACGCGGTCGCCTGCTGGTTCTGCCCCGCGTCGGACACTGCGCCCAGATCGAACGGCCGGTCACGGTGGCGCGGGCCGTGCTGGGCATGTGGGAGGCCGTGGACCGGGGCAACTGGTGAGCCCGGCCTGCGTGGCGGGCCGTCACGGATGTGGCACTCTGAGTCGGTGACTCGGACGACACAGGAAGGCCGTGGCAGCGAGGGCAGCCCCGCGAAGCCCAGCAACGTGTCGCCGATCCGTCCCGCGACCAGCCGTCGCCCCCCGGAGGAGCGCTACCGCAACGGCGGCCGCCGCACCGCGGCGGAGCCGCTGGCCGCCAAGTGGCGGCCGGAGCGCGCCGAGGACGAGCCGGCCGAGCCGGGCCGGGGCAAGCCGCCCCGCAAGGGCGTGAAGGGCTTCGCCGCGACCTACGGCTGGCGGGTGTACGCCCTGCCGGTGCTCGTGGTGGTGACGGCGCTGGTGGTGTTCAACGTGGCCCGCACGCCGGCCTCCTCCGACCCCAGCGGCGTCGACGGCCTGGCCGCGCAGAACCCGGTCACGACGACCAGCGGCCCGCCGGCCGCCACCGAGAACTCGGCGGTGCCGGTGGACCCGAAGACGGGGACCGCGGTGCTGCCGCAGGGCGACGCGTTCCCGCAGGCCGGCAGCGGCACCTGGCACCTGGTGGCGGGCAGCGGTCAGAAGGTCGGCGGCGGCTCGAAGCTGTACCACTACGCGATTGCCGTCGAGGACGGCATCGACCAGGCGGCCTACGGCGGCGACGACGCGTTCGCCAAGACGGTGGAGAACATCCTGTCCGACCCCCGCAGCTGGGTCGGCAGCGGCTCGATCTCGCTGCAGCGGGTCGGCCCCGAGTTCAAGAAGCCGGACTTCATCGTCAGCCTGACCACGCCCAACACCGACCACCGGCCGGACATGTGCGGCTACCAGATCCAGTACGAGGCCTCCTGCTGGAACCCGAACTACAACCGGGTCGTGATCAACCTGGCCCGCTGGATCCGCGGCGCGATGGCGTTCAACGGCGACATCGGCCTGTACCGCGAGTACGCCATCAACCACGAGGTCGGCCACGTGTTCGGCAACCCCCACGTGGGCTGCGGAGCCGAGGGCGGGCTGGCGCCGGTGATGATGCAGCAGACCTTCGGCGTGTCCGACGACTACGTGTGGCAGCTCAACCAGGCCGACCCGTCCAACCGGACGGCGGTCACCAAGGACGGCAAGGTGTGCCGGCCCAACGCCTGGCCCAACCCCCAGGGCGTGCCCGGCGGCCAGAACGGCCAGTGAGGGCCTGTCCACCCTGTGGGACGAGTTTCCCGCCGGGAAGACACTGAGGCAGGCTGGGCGTTGAAGTGGGGGCAGGATGAATTCCCCCTGCGTCGAGGAGGAGCAGATGCCGCTTCCGCCGCTCGTTGAGCCAGCCGCGGAGCTGACCAAACAAGAGGTCGAGCGCTACAGCCGCCACCTGATCATCCCGGATGTCGGGGTGGACGGGCAGAAGCGGCTGAAGAACGCCAAGGTGCTGGTCGTCGGCGCCGGCGGCCTCGGCAGCCCGGCGCTGCTGTACCTGGCCGCCGCCGGGGTCGGCACGCTCGGCATCGTGGAGTTCGACGTCGTCGACGAGTCCAACCTGCAGCGCCAGGTGATCCACGGACAGTCCGACGTGGGACGGCCCAAGGCCGAGTCGGCCCGCGACTCGATCGCCGAGATCAACCCGTTCGTCAAGGTGATTCTGCACCAGACGCACCTGAACTCGGAGAACGCGCTCGACGTCTTCCGGGACTACGACCTGATCCTGGACGGCACCGACAACTTCGCCACCAGGTACCTGGTCAACGACGCCGCGGTGCTGCTGGGCAAGCCGTACGTGTGGGGCTCGATCTTCCGGTTCGAGGGCCAGGCCAGCGTCTTCTGGGACGACGCGCCCAACGGCCAGGGCCTGAACTACCGCGACCTCTACCCCGAGCCGCCGCCGCCCGGCATGGTCCCCTCCTGCGCGGAGGGCGGCGTGCTGGGCGTGCTCTGCGCGTCCATCGGCTCGATCATGGTGACCGAGGCGATCAAGCTGATCACCGGCATCGGTGAGACGCTGCTCGGCCGCCTGATGGTGTACGACGCGCTGGAGATGACCTACCGCACCATCAAGATCCGCAAGGATCCGGAGACCAAGCCGATCACCGAGCTGATCGACTACGAGGCGTTCTGCGGTGTCGTGTCCGACGACGCCCGGTCCGCCGCCGCCGGTCACACCATCACGCCGCTCGAGCTCAAGCAGAAGATCGACGCGGGTGAGGACTTCCTGCTGGTCGACGTGCGGGAGCCGCACGAGTACGAGATCGTCAAGATCCCGGGCTCGGTGCTGATCCCCAAGGACCGGATCCTGTCCGGCGAGGCGTTCTCCGAGCTGCCGCAGGACAAGCCGCTGGTGCTGCACTGCAAGTCCGGCGCCCGGTCCGCGGAGGCGCTGGCGGCCCTGCATCAGGCCGGTTTCAAGGACGCCGTGCACGTCGGCGGCGGCGTGTTGGCCTGGGCCCGCGAGGTCGACCCGAGCCTGCCGACTTACTGACAGTAGTTGCTGTGAAGGCGGCTTTCCTCCACTCCGAGTGGAGGAAAGCCCCCTTCCAAACGCCAAAGACACCTGTGGCGGTCCCCCAAAACGGCCGCCGTACAAGGTAGCGTCGCGCTTCGTGACGACCTCCCCGCAGCCTCCCCCGCCACATGTGTGCGCGGCGTTCGGCGCTCGGGGCAGCGAGCCGGAGCTGATCGACAGCGGGCCGGTGTGGCGCTGCGGTGACGCGGCGATCCGCCCGGCGCCCAACCCGGCGGAGGCGGCCTGGGTGGCGCAGACGCTGGACGGGCTGACCGTGGACAACCTCCGGCTGGGCCGCCCGGTGCGCTCGTCGGACGGCCGGTGGGTCGTCGGCGGCTGGTCCGCCACCCGGTACCTGTCCGGCCGGGCCGAGCCCAAGCACGACGAGGTCGTCGCGGTGTCGGTGCGCCTGCACGGCGCGACGGACATGCTGCCACGGCCCCGTTTTCTGGACGCCCGCAAGGACGTCTTCGCCACCGCCGACCGCGCCGCGTGGGGCGAGGAGCTGGTGGAGCTGGACCACGACAAGGGCGGCCGGCTGTTCGAGCTGGTGACCGCCTCCCGGGTGCCGATCGGGCTGAAGTCCCAGGTGGTGCACGGCGACCTGTTCGGCAACGTGCTGTTCGACGGCAAGGCGGCGCCGGCGCTGATCGACTTCTCCCCGTTCTGGCGGCCGCCGGAGTGGGCGGCGGCGGTGATCGTGGTCGACGCGCTGGCCTGGGGCGGCGCCGACCAGGGCATCCTCAAGCGCTGGGCGCACCTCGCGGAATGGCCGCAGGCGCTGGTCCGGGCCCTGCTGTTCCGGCTGGCCGTGCACGCCCTGCACCCGCGCTCGACGCTGCAGTCGCTGCGGGGCCTGGAGCGGGCGACCACCCAGATCCTGGATCTGGTCTGACGCGCACCAGTTTCTGACCTGCGGTGGGAGCACCACGTAACTCGCAGGCAACGTAGGTGACCCGGCGGGGTCACGGATCTTGCACAGCATTGCCCTATGACGCGGACACTGGTCGTGATCGGCAACGGGATGGTGGGACACCACCTCGTGCGCACGCTGACCGAACGCGGCGGCGACTGGCGGATCGTCGTGCTGGCCGAGGAGCCGCGTCCGGCCTACGACCGGGTGGCGCTGTCGTCGTACGTGGACGGCTGGGACGCCTCGAAGCTGTCACTGGCCCCGGTGGACGTGGAGACCCGCCTCGGCGACAAGGTCGTCGAGATCGACCGCGAGGCCCGGAAAGTCGTCACCGAGCAGGGTTTCGTCACGGACTACGACGCACTGGTGCTGGCCACCGGCTCGTATCCGTTCGTGCCGCCCGTTCCCGGCCACGACCTGCCCAACTGCTACGTCTACCGCACGATCGAGGACCTGGACGCCATTCGCGCCCACGGCGGCGTGAACGGCGTGGTGATCGGCGGTGGCCTGCTCGGGCTGGAAGCCGCGAATGCCTTGCGGCTCATGGGAGTTCGCCCGCAGGTCGTCGAGCTGGCCCCGCGCCTGATGCCGTTGCAGATCGACGAGGGCGGCGGCGCCCTGCTGCGCCGGGAGGTTATCCGGCTCGGGCTCGATGTCCACTGTGGAGTGTCGGTCGCCTCGGTCGGCGAGGATCGGGTCGTGCTCTCGGACGGCAGCGAACTTCCGGCCGACATCGTGGTTTTCTCCGCAGGTGTGCGCCCTCGCGACGATCTCGCCCGTCGATTCGGCTTGGCGGTCGGCGAGCGGGGCGGCATCGTCGTCGACGCGGCCTGCCGCACCTCGGACGAGTCGATCTACGCGATCGGCGAGTGCGCCTGCATCGACGGCCGCGTGTACGGCCTGGTCGCCCCCGGCTACGCGATGGCCGACGTGGTCGCCGACCAGCTTTCCGGTGGGGCCAAGGTGTTCCCGGGCGCGGACACCTCGACCAAGCTGAAGCTTCTCGGCGTCGACGTGGCCAGCTTCGGCGACGCCCACGCGGTGTCGCCGGGCGCACTCGAAGTCGTGCACAACGACCCGGTTTCCGGCTCGTACAAGAAGATCGTCGTCTCCGACGACGCCGGCACGCTGCTCGGCGGCGTCCTGGTCGGCGACGCCAGCTCGTACGCCACGCTGCGGGCCTACGTCGGCCGCCCGTTGCCGGCCGACCCCGGTTCGCTGATCGCCCCGGCCGGCGTCGCCAACACCGCGCTGCCCGACGACGCCCAGGTGTGCTCCTGTCACGCCATCACCAAGGCGGACATCGTCGCCGCCATCGGCACCGGATGTGCCGACGTCCCGTCGCTCAAGGTGTGCACGAAGGCCGGCACCGGCTGCGGATCCTGTGTGCCGACGCTCAAGCAGCTGCTCACCAGCTGCGGCGTCGAGCAGTCCAAGGCGCTGTGCGAGCACTTCCCCCAGTCCCGGGCCGAGCTGTTCGAGATCATCCATGCCACCGGCATCCGCACCTTCAGCCAGCTGGTGGCCGAGCACGGCAGCGGCAGCGGCTGCGACCTGTGCAAGCCGGTCGTGGCGTCCATCCTGGCGTCGCTCAACAGCGGGCACGTGCTGGAGGGCGAGCAGGCCGCGCTCCAGGACACCAACGACCACTTCCTGGCCAACCTCCAGCGCAACGGCACCTACTCGGTGGTGCCGCGCATCCCCGGCGGCGAGATCACCCCGCAGAAGCTGATGGTGATCGCCGAGGTGGCGCAGGACTTCGGGCTGTACACGAAGATCACCGGCGGCCAGCGCATCGACCTGTTCGGCGCGACCGTCGACCAGCTGCCGCTGATCTGGCGGCGCTTGGTCGACGCCGGCTTCGAGTCGGGCCACGCGTACGGAAAGGCCCTACGCACGGTCAAATCCTGCGTCGGCAGCACGTGGTGCCGTTACGGCGTGCAGGATTCGGTCGGGCTGGCCATCGAGCTGGAGCTGCGCTACCGCGGGCTGCGCTCGCCGCACAAGCTCAAGGCCGGTGTGTCCGGCTGCGCAAGGGAATGCGCCGAGGCCAGGAGCAAGGACTTCGGTGTGATCGCCACCGAGCACGGCTGGAACCTCTACGTCGGCGGCAACGGCGGCTTCACGCCCCGGCACGCCGACCTGCTCGTGTCCGATGTGGACACCGAGACCCTGATCAGGACCATCGACCGGTTCGTGATGTTCTACGTCCGCACCGCGGACCGGCTGCAGCGCACCTCGGCGTGGATCGAGGCCATGGAGGGCGGCCTCGACCACCTGCGGGACGTGATCGTCGAAGACAGCCTCGGCATCGCCGCCGAGCTGGAGAAGGCCATGGCCGCCCACGTGCGCGACTACGCGGACGAGTGGAGCGGCGTGTTGGAGGACCCGGTCAAGCTGGCGCGGTTCAGCTCGTTCGTGAACGCGCCCGGCGTGCCCGACCCGTCGATTTCCTTCCGCGAGGAGCGCGGCCAGCGCGTCCCCGTTCAGCTGGGTATTCCGGAGGTGATGGCGCGATGACCGCCGTACAGGAACGCACTTGGACCACCGTGTGCCGCTTCGAACAGCTGCTGCCCGGGCGGGGCGTGGCCGCGCTGCTGCCGAACGGCGAGCAGGTCGCGGTGTTCCGCACCCAGGACGGCCTACACGTATTGTCCAACCATGACCCGTTCAGCTCCGCCGCCGTGCTCTCCCGGGGCATCGTCGGCGACCGCGGCGGCGTGCCGGTCGTCGTCTCGCCCGTCTACAAGCAGGCGTTCGAGCTGGCCACCGGCCGCTGCGTCGACGACGCCTCGGTGGCCGTCACCAGCTACCCCGTCGAGGTGTGGGACGGATACGTCCGGGTGGGCTCACCGTGACTGATGTCGACCCGCTCGCCGGTTACACCGTGGGCGTCACCGCCGCGAGACGGGCCGACGAACTGGCCGCGCTGCTGGTGCGGCGCGGCGCGTCCATCCAGCACGCCCCGGCCATCCGGATCGTGCCGCTGCTGGACGACGCCCAGCTGCGGATCAGCACCGAGCAGCTGATGGCCAAGCCCGTGGACATCGCCGTGGTCACCACGGCGATCGGCTTCCGCGGGTGGATCGAGGCCGCCGACGGCTGGGGCCTCGGCGAGGACCTGATCAAGCACCTCGAAGGGGCCGAGGTGCTGGCCCGCGGGCCGAAGGTGCGGGGAGCCGTGCGGGCGGCCGGGCTGAGCGAGGCGTGGGCGCCCGAGTCGGAGAGCAACGCCGAGCTGCTGAACTACCTGCTTGACCAGGGGGTTGCCGGGAAGCGGGTGGCGGTGCAGCTGCACGGCGAGCCGCTGCCCGACTTCGTCAACGCCCTGCGTGACGCCGGCGCCGACGTGACCGAGGTGTCCGTCTACCGGTGGACCGCGCCGCCCGACACCAACCCGTTGGACCGGCTGCTGGACGCCATCGTCGGACGCCAGGTGGACGCCCTGGCCTTCACCAGCGCGCCCGCCGTCGCCTCGACCCTGGCCCGGGCCAAGGCCACCGGCCGCCGCGAGGCCGTCGTTTCGGCGCTGCGCAGCGACATTCTCGTCGCCTGTGTCGGCTCCATCTGCGCCGGCCCGTTCACTCCGTACGAAGTGCCGTGCGTGATCCCCGAGCGGGCCCGGATCGGCGCCCTGGCCCGGACCATCGCCGTCGAGCTGCCCGCGCGGGCGCAGGTGATCCAGTTCGAGAGCGCCTCCGTGCAGATGAGGGGGCAGGCCGTGGTCGTCGACGGCGATCTGCGGCCCATCGCCCCGGCCCCGATGGCCGTGCTGCGGGCCCTGGCCGAGCAGCCCGGCCATGTCGTGTCGCGCCAGCGGCTGATGACCGTGCTCCAGCGGGACAACACGCCCGTGCAGGAGCACGCCGTGGAGACCGCCATCGGACGGCTTCGGACCGCGCTGGGGCAGCCCAAGCTCGTGCAGACCGTGGTGAAACGTGGTTACCGGTTGGCCCTGGAGGCTTGATGACGTTGGTGCTGGCCGCTCACGGCACTCAGGATCCGGCCGGCGCCGTCGTCATCTCGGAGATCGCCGCCGCCGTGCGCCGACGGCTGCCCTCGGTTCCGGTCGAGGTCGCCTATGTGGACGTCAGGTCGCCTTCTTTGACCGAGGTTCTGTCTTCGGTGTCCGGGCCCGCCGTTGTCGTGCCCGCGTTCTTGGCCGCCGGCTATCACGTCCGGGTCGACGTGCCGGAGCAGGTGCTTTTATCGGGCTGCTCGTCGGTCACCGTGACGCCGGCGCTCGGGCCTTCTGACCTGGTGCTCGACGCCGTGTACTCCCGCCTGGTCGCTTGTGGCTGGGTGCGCGGTCAGGGCGTCGTGCTCGCCGCCGCCGGTTCGTCCGACGCCCGCGCCGTCGCCGACGTGCACCGGGCCGCTCGCCGCTTGTCGGTGCTGACCCGCTCGTCCGTCGAGGTCGGCTTCATCACCTCCGCCCGGCCTTCGGTGCCGGAGGCGGTCGCCGCCGCCGGTGCCGCTCCGGCTTCGCCTGGCCTTGGCTGGTCCGTTCCTTCGCTGCTTCCCGCTGCCTCGGTGGCCGATGCGGCTGGCTCTGGCCGGCCCTCGGCCGACCCCTGTCTGTTCTCCGCGGCCGATGCCTGCTCTCGCCGTCCGGTCGCCATTGCCTCTTGGCTGCTTGCCCCCGGTCTCTTCCACCAGCGCCTGGCCGATATGGGCGCCGACCTGGTGTCCGAGCCCATCGGCGCGCACCCCCGCCTGGTCGAGCTGGTGGTCCGACGCGCCCTGGCCGCCGGAATAGTTGACCGCTCAACCATGTTGGTGGGACAGTAGCCAGACCCTCGTCGAGGAGGCCCACCATGCCTGCCGTCACCGCCGACACCCTGACCCTGCCGCGGCTGCCCGAGCTACCCGCCGCCACCATCGAGTGGCGGCCCGTGCTCAAGGTCGTCACCGCCGGCAAGTTCCTGGAGGGCGAGGGTTTCCAGGTTCGCCGGCCGTTCCCCAGCGCCGACATGCCCCTGGCCGACCCGTTCCTGCTGCTCGACCACATGGGCGCCGTCGAGTACGGGCCCGGCGAGGCCAAGGGCGCGCCGTGGCATCCGCACCGGGGCTTCGAGACCGTCACCTACATGATCGACGGCGTCTTCGAGCACGAGGACTCCACCGGTGGCGGCGGCGTCATCACCGACGGCGCCACCCAGTGGATGACCGCCGGCGCCGGCGTGCTGCACAGCGAGCTGCCGTCGCAGGAGCTCATCGCCAAGGGCGGGCTGTTCCACGGCGTGCAGCTCTGGGTCAACCTGCCCCGCTCCGCCAAGTGGACCCCGCCCCGCTACCAGGACATCGGCGCACGAGATGCCGCCCTGGTCGCGTCAACCGACGGCGGGGCGCTGGTTCGTGTCATCGCCGGCGACCTCGACGGGCACCAGGGCCCCGGCGACACCTACACCCCGATCATCTACCTGCACGCCACCCTCGCCGCCGGCGCCCAGCTCGACCTGCGCTGGCCCACCAACTTCAACGCCATGGTCTACGTCCTGGCCGGCCGTGGCGCCGTCGGCCGCGAGGCCCGCCCCCTCGACGAGGGCCAGCTGGCCGACTTCGGCTACGGCGAGGCCCTCACGGTTCGTGCCGCCGACTCCCAGCCCTCCTCCGCCGCCAACGCCATGGACATCCTCATCCTCGGCGGCCGCCCCCTCCGCGAGCCCGTGGCCCGCTACGGGCCGTTCGTGATGAACACCAAGGAGGAGATCCACCAGGCCATGGACGACTTCCGCGCCGGCCGCCTCGCCACCGTCCAGCCCCAGCACCTGGCCCACCGCAGCGACGCCGACACCGCCCTCTGAACGGGCTTTTCTTCACATGCGCTTCCCACTTGCGTTCCAGTGCCAAATGGGAAGCGCATGTGGCACCGGTGCCCTTGCGACGTGGGTAGGAAGCTGCGGCGTCCCTTTCGCCACGTGCGCTTCCCATTTGCGCCCTGGTGCCAAGTGAGAAGCGCATGTGGCACAAGACTGTTCTGAGCAGCCCCCGTTTCAATCCAACCACATGAAGCTGGGAACGCTGCTCGGGCGAAGGTCGCCGGCCCTTGCTCGGCCGGCATTCCCAGGTTGATCTGCTTGGATTGATTCGGGGGCGGCTCAAAACCGGCTCACCGGGACTGCCAGGTTGCACTGCTCAAAGGGCCTGCTCAGTTCGGCGGCCGGTGCCGCTCGACCGCGCCGGCCATGGCATCGTCGCCGCGTTCGCTAAGCCCCGCAACAACTCCGTCGATGTCGGCGGCCGGGCGGTTCTGGCTGAGCTTGAGCTTGGCCTCCACACGGCTGATCGCCACCTCGACGCCGACGATGGCCCGTAGCTGCCCGGCGACGAAGGCCTGCGGGGCGTCGTCGACGGACCACTCGGGCTCGTGCACGGAAGTCAATCGCCGCACGACATCCTCGACCCACTCGGGACTGTCGTGCACGGTGAGGGTGCCGTACACGTGGGCGGTGATGTAGTTCCACGTCGGCACGACCCGGCCATGCTCCGCTTTACTGGCGTACCACGCGGGGGAGATGTGGGCGTCGGGACCGCGCACGATGACCAAGGCCTCGCCGAGGGCGGGCCGCCGCCACTGGTCGTTGTTGCGGGCGACGTGGCCGAGCAACGCGTGGCGCGAAGGGTCGTAGACGAACGGCAGCAGGGTGGCGACGAGGCCGTCGGCGGTCGAGGTGATCAGGTCGGCAGCGCCGGGATTGGCCAGCAACGAGCGGACATCGTCGTCGGTGGCGGCGAAATGCTGGGGCACATACATCAGAACAATCCCAACTGCGGTTCGTCCGGCTCCTCGGGCACGGCCTCCTCCCAACGGTACTTGCGCAGATCGACCTTGCCCTCGACGGACGGCACGCCCTCGGCGGCCAACAGGCCGAGCTGCTCGTCGGCCAGGTGCGGGGCGCAGGTCCCGTTGGCGCGCAACACCCGCTGCCACGGCAGGTCGTGCCCGTTCTGCAACACCCGGCCGACCAGCCGCGCGGACGGCGCACGGGAGATGTCGGCGACGTCGCCGTAGGTGGCGACCCGTCCGGCGGGAATGCGGGCGATCACGGCCCGCACCTGCTCGACGATCACCGGGTCGAGGATCTCGGCATCCATGGCTCAAGCCTCGCAGAGGAACTCGCGCAGCAGCGCACCGACTTCCTCCGGCCGCTCGAAGTGCAGCTGGTGGCCGGCGTCCACGTCGTGCACGGTCAGGTCCGCGCCCAGCCGGTCCCGCAGCGCGGTTACGAATTCCGGTGACACGAAGTCCGCCTTGGTTGCGCGGAGCAGGAGCGAAGGCATACCTCGTGGCGGCAACACGGGCGGTCGGGCGATCTCGCTCCATGAGGTCACGGCCATGGCGGCGGAGTACCGCATGTGCCAACGGCCGTCCACCTGCACGAAGTTGGCCGGCACCTCGACCTCGACCGCCGCCGCCGGCCAGAATCTGGTGAAGAACGCCCGCACGGTGTCGATGTCGGGCCACGTCGGCCGATTCAGCTCCCCGGCGGCGCCTTCCGCGCACCGCTCGGGTGAAAGCCCGGTCCCCGGATCCAGCAGGGCGATCCGCGAGATCCGTTCGGGCGCCGAAGCGGCGATGTGCAGGGCGACAGCCCCGCCGAAGGATTGCCCGACGAGCGGCACTCGGTCCAGGCCGAGGGCGTCCAAAACCTCCACCACGTCGGCGGCGTGCTGCTCCAACGTCCACGGCGGCAACTGGGTCGAATCGCCGTGACCACGCAGATCCGGTGCCAGCACACGGAAATCGGCCAGCTCGCGCGAGGCCAACGGCCGCCACCGGCCACCGTGACCGTTCAGCCCGTGCAACAACAAGACGGGCCTGCCGTCGGCAGGCCCGTACTCGTGGACGTGAAGTGTCATGGGCGGATTATCCGGCGCGAAGTGCCTACCGAGAAAGGGATGCGGGGCCACCGCCGATCCGCCGCCAGCTCGGCGGGGGCCCCGCAACTCGTGGTCAGCCGGTGAACTTGCCGATCACCTTGCTGAAATCGTTGGCGCTCTGGGAAACACCGGAGCAGGTGTCCCCGTCGCCGCCGGAGCCGCAGGCGCGGTCCCGGTTGGCCGACCAGTACGTCAGCCGGGCCAGGTGGTTGGTCTGGGCGTACGACAGGATGCTGGTGAAGTTGCCCACCGTCACGGTCTCGCCGGCGTTGTCGGTCTTGCCGTTCATCGACGAGATGCCCATGTGCGTGTACGCCTGCGCGTCCGTCCAGCCGAAGGCGCTCTTGAGCCGGCCCTTCAGCCCCTCGGCCGCGGACTTGGTGTGCGCCCACATGTCGCCGCCGCTGCTGAAGTCGAACGGCATGATCGACCAGACGTCCACGTTCGCGCCCAGCGCCTTGCACTGCTGGATCAGCCGCTGGCCGTCGGCGTCCGGGCCGGACGTCGTGGTGCCCATGGTCACCACGACCTTGAGGCCCGGGTTGTCGGCCTTGACGGTCTTCAGCGCGCCGAGCACCCGGTCCTGCACCGAGTGGGTGCTCATCTCGGTGGCCTCGATGTCGATGTCGATGGCCTTCAACGAGTACTGCGTGATCACCTTCTGGTAGGCCCCGGCCAGCGCGGACACGCTTGAGCAGTGCTCGCCGAGCTTGTTGCCGCCCCAGCCGCCGAAGGAGACGATCACGTCACCGCCGGCCTTGCGGACCGCGTTGATCGTGTTCGACGCGGCGGACGAGCCGCCGTCGAACACCGGCGTGCATCCGCCGTTGGACAGCACGAAGGCGATGGTGAACGCCTTCAGGCCGGTGGCCGACATCGTCGAGGCGACGTTGGGCTGCCAGCCCGCGCCGAGATAGATGTACGGCGACGCGGTCACCGGGTTGACCACGGCCGGAGCCGCGTCGGCGACCGCGGTGGTCAGGGCCCCAGTGCCCACGAGGCCGGCGGTGAGCAGGGCCGCCAGGCCACGTCGGGTCAGCTTCATCGACGTCCTCCGCAGGGTGAGTCAGGTCACTTCGGTGAAGCGCTTCCCACACTGGACTAGACCAGTTGAAACCGTCAATAAGGTAGACGATCAGGATCGATACAGAGCCTCTTTCTAGGCCGATCGGCCCTCATTGCGTTCGTCCGAACCGCCGATGGCGTCGCGTGGCCAATCTGGTCTATACCAATTGGGAACGCTCTCTCCGACCGCCGCGTGGTCCCTGCCCGCTCCTGGAGGTCCGTTATGCGCCTGCGTTCCCTGACCGTCGCCGCGATCGCACTCATGGGCGCTTTCGTCGCGCCTGTCGCCGCCATGGCCGCATCCGCGTCACCGGCGGCCCCGCAGGCCGCCGGCTCACCCATACCGGTCGCGCCCTACGTCGACATGGGCGAGTGGCCGACGCCCGTCCTGTCCACGATGGCGAAGTCCGGCAACCTCAAGGGTTTCACGCTCGGCTTCGTCACCTCGGCCGGCTGCAAGGCCAGCTGGTTCAACGCCTACGACCCGCGAGCCGCCTGGCAGAGCGGCGAAATCGCCAAGATCCGGTCGGCCGGCGGTGACGTGAAGGTGTCCTTCGGCGGCGCCAGCGGCATCGAACTGGCCCAGGCCTGCACCAGCGTCAGCTCGCTGGCCGCCGAGTACAACGCCGTGATCAAGGCGTACGGCCTGAAGTACGTCGACTTCGACATCGAGGGCGCGGCCGTGGCCGACCCGACCTCGATCACCCGGCGTTCCCAGGCGCTGGCCCAGGTTCAGTCGGCCAACCCCGGCGTCAAGATCTCCCTGACGCTGCCGGTGCTGCCGTCCGGCCTGGACACCAACGGCCTCACCGTGGTCAAGGCGGCCAAGTCGGCCGGCGTCAACCTCGACATGGTCAACATCATGGCCATGGACTACTACATGGGCTCGGCCAACCAGGGCGACCGCGCCGTCTCGGCGGCGAAGGCGACGCAGGCTCAGCTCAAGTCGCTGTACGGCCTGTCCGACGCGGCGGCGTGGAAGAAGGTCGGCCTCACGCCGATGCTGGGCGTGAACGACTCGCAGAACGAGATCTTCTACACCGCCGACGCCACCAAGGTGGTCAACTTCGCCAAGTCGGTGCACCTGGGCATGCTGTCGTTCTGGGAGGTCGGCCGGGACGCCAACGCCTGCACCGGCGCGCTCTACCGCTGCACCAACGTGCCGCAGTCGGCGTACCAGTTCTCCAAGATCTTCGCCGGGTACGCCGGCTGATCCCCGGGTCGACTCACCCAACCCTGCAGGGTGAGGCCCTCGGTGAACCGGGTCGGAAATTGGTGCGTACCAATTCCCGACCCGGTTTCACTGTCTCTGGAGGACCCCGATGACCATTCCCCCTGCCCGCCGCAAGGCGCTGATGGTCGGCGGTGTGATGGCGGCGGCCGTCACGATCGGCATGGCGACGGTGTTCGGCGCCAGCTCCAACGACGCCAACGCCGCCTCGAACAACAAGATCGCGCGCCCGGCCGCGGCGTCGGCGATCACCGTGGCCCCGTACGTGGACATGGGCCTGTCCGCGGACAAGCTGTCCCAGTTCGCCAGCGCCGGCGGCATCAAGTCGTTCAGCCTCGCGTTCGTCACCGCGAGCGGCTGCAAGGCCAGCTGGTTCAACGCCCACGCCATCTCCGACGGCTTCGGCCTCGACCAGATCAACAAGGTCCGGGCCGCGGGCGGTGACGTGAAGGTGTCCTTCGGCGGCGCCACCGGCACCGAACTCGCCCAGGCCTGCACGGACGTGAACCAGTTGGCGGCGCAGTACTCCTCCGTGGTCAAGGAGTACAAGCTCACCCACATCGACATGGACGTCGAGGGTGCGGCGGTGGCCGACAAGGCCTCGATCGACCGCCGGTCCAAGGCGCTCGCCTTGGTGCAGAAGCAGAATCCGGGAGTGAAGGTCTCGCTGACGCTGCCGGTGCTGCCCACCGGCCTCACCGCCGACGGCCTCAACGTCGTCAGGTCGGCCAAGGCCGCCGGCGTGGCGATGGACGTCGTCAACATCATGGCGATGGACTTCGGCACCGCCGAGAAGGACATGGGCGCGCGGGTCATCCAGTCCGCACAGAGCACGGAGAAGCAGCTCAAGACCATCTTCACCGGGCTGTCCGACGCGCAGGCGTTCAAGATGCTCGGCATCACGCCCATGCTCGGCGTCAACGACACCCAGACCGAGGTGTTCAGCGTGGCCAACGCCAAGGCCGTGGTGAACTTCGCCAACCAGCAGCACGTCGGCTACCTCGGTTACTGGGAGCAGAGCCGCGACGCCAACGCCTGCACCGGCGCGCTGTTCCAGTGCACCAACGTGCCGCAGAAGGCGTTCGACTTCGCCAAGGTGTTCGCCGGCTTCAAGGGTTAGTCGTCGTACGGGTCGTCGGCCAGTGAGCCGTACTCGGACTCGTCGATGTCGTCCGGGTCGATCACCGCGAACCGGGTGCCGAGCGGGTCGGCCAGCACGGCGACCCGCCCGAGCGCCGACCGGTACGGCTTGAACCGCAGCCGGGCCCCGAGCCGTCGGGCCAGCGCGACCGTCGCCTCGAAGCCCAGGTCGGGGTCGACCGCGAACTGCGCGATCCACCGGGCCGGCACGTCTTCCGGCGTGCCCAGCGCCATTCGTACGCGGGCGAGGACCGAATCCTCGCCCGCGTACCAGACCATGTGGTCGAAGCGGCGGCCGTCGCCGAACTGCTTCTGGCCGTAGTCGAAGACCGCGCCGAAGAACCGGTCGGCCAGCGTGGCCCGCCACGTGACGAGCTCGGCCCACACGAGCGAGCCGGGCACGCCGGCGGTGAAGTGGTGGCCGTCGCCGCACTCGCACAAGCCGACGGCGGTGCCGGTCGGGTCGAGCAGGAT
The DNA here is from genome assembly GCF_040682195.1 of Kutzneria sp. NPDC051319. Taxonomy (NCBI): domain Bacteria; kingdom Bacillati; phylum Actinomycetota; class Actinomycetes; order Pseudonocardiales; family Pseudonocardiaceae; genus Kutzneria; species Kutzneria sp. NPDC051319. The sequence continues at coordinate 17,379 of NZ_JBFBAM010000120.1, forward strand.
TGCCTTGTCGCCCTGGCGATCCGCTATTCGGCCACCGTAGCGGGCGGCCAGCCGGGCGGTCGCGTCGATGTCCGGCGTGGCCAGGTACGGCGTCCAGCCCAGGGCCGGCTCTGTGGCCCGTCGGACCCCGGCGACCGGTTCGCCGAACAGGGTGGCGGTGGCGCCGTCGAACTCCCAGCCGAACAGTCGGCCGTAGAAGCGCGCGGTGGCGTCGGGGTCGGGTGTGGCGATCTCAAGCCAGCACGGGCTGCCGAGGGCCGGCTTCGTGATGACGGACATGGGGTCGCCTCCTCACTGCGGGGAAGGTGCCTAGCCTTGAGTATGTCATTACCTACTCTTTACCTACAACCTCCGTCATGCAGGGAAGGACGCCTTACCCTCGTTGAACGCGGGTAAGGCGTCCTTCCCTGCATCAAGGGGGCACCCAGGACTGTCGGGGGCGCGTGCTTGGA
>NZ_JBFBAM010000121.1:0-17674 GCF_040682195.1 Kutzneria sp. NPDC051319
CATTCCTCCACTCGGAGTGGAGGAATGGTCCCTTCCGAACTTTTAAGCCTTGACAGTCAGAGGCGGACCGGGTACTGGGGCTCGGGGATGACGGGCTTGATGCGGCCCTCGGTGAAGATGCCGTGCCAGACCATGAACATGAGTAGCGCCCAGATGCGGCGGCTGTGGTCCATGCCGCCGGTGCGGTGCTCCTCGATCATGGCCAGCACCGCCTGCTTGTCGATCAGGTGGTCGGTCTGCGACTGGCGCACGATGTCCAGCGCCCAGGGATGCATGTCCTCGCGCAGCCAGTGCCGGATCGGCACCGGGAAGCCCAGCTTGCGCCGGTTGATCACGTGCGCCGGGATGATGTCGGCGATGGCCCGCCGCAGCGCGTACTTGGTGGTCTCGCGGGTGATCTTCTGCTCCATCGGCACCTGCGAGGCGATCTTGAACACCTCGTTGTCCAGGAACGGCACTCGCAGCTCCAGCGAGTTGGCCATGGTCATCTTGTCGGCCTTGACCAGGATGTCGCCCCGCAGCCAGGTGAACAGGTCCACGTGCTGCATGCGGCTCACCGGGTCCCAGTCCACCGACTCGCGGTAGGGCTTGGCGGTGGCGTCGGCGTGCGTCACCGACGAGCTGTAGGTCCGCAGCACCGACCGCAGCTGGTCGTCACGGAAGATGCGCGCGTTGCCGTAGTAGCGCTGCTCCAGGCTCAGCGCGCCGCGGCGCAGCAGGTCCTTGCCGCGCACACCCTCGGGGATGCGGGTGGAGACGCGGCCCATGGCCTTGCGCAGCGCGCCCGGCACCTTCTCGAACGGCGCCAGCGACAGCGGCTCGCGGTAGATCGTGTAGCCGCCGAACAGCTCGTCCGCGCCCTCGCCGGACAGCACCACCTTGACGTGCTGGCGGGCCTCGCGGGCGATGAACCACAGCGGCACCAGCGCCGGGTCGGCCACCGGGTCGTCCAGGTACCAGGTGATCAGCGGCACGGCCTCCATCATCTCGGCCGCCGACACGGTCCGGACCACGTGCTTCACGCCGATCGCGGCGGCCGACTCGGCGGCCACGTCCACCTCGGAGAAGCCGGCCCGCTCGAAGCCGGTGGTGAAGGCGATGAGGTCCGGGTTGTGCTCCTTGGCCAGCGCCGCGATCACGGTGGAGTCGATGCCGCCGGACAGGAACGAGCCGACCGTGACGTCCGCGCGCATGTGCTTGGCCACCGAGTCGCGCAGCGCGTCGGCGATGTCGGCGTACAGCTTGGTGGTGTCGGCCGGGCCGTGCATCACGCGCGGGCGGAACTTGGGCGTGAAGTAGCGCTCGGTCACGATCTCGCCGCCGGGGGCGAAGGTGAACGTGGTGCCGGACTCGATCCGCCGGATGTGCGTGTTCAGCGACTCCGGCTCGGGCACGTACTGCAGGATCAGGTAGTGCTGCAACGCGCGGCGGTCCAGCTTGGGCTCGATGCCCAGCGTGTCGGCCAGCTGCAGGATGCTCTTCTTCTCGCTGGACATCGCGATGCCGCCGGGGCCGGCCGCGTAGTACAGCGGCTTGATGCCGAACGGGTCGCGGGCGCCGAAGATCCTGCGCTCGTCGCTGTCCCAGATCATGAACGCGAACATGCCGCGCAGCCGGGACACCGCCGCCGGGCCCCAGTAGTGGTACGCCGCGACGATGACCTCGCTGTCGCCGTCGGTGTGGAACTGGGCCCCGAACCGCTCGATCAGCTCGGCCCGCAGCTCGATGTAGTTGTAGATCTCGCCGTTGAAGGCCAGCGCGTACCGGTTCTCCTGCCCGGGCGGGCCCCACAGCAGCGGCTGGTGGGAGTGCTCCAGGTCGATGATGGCCAGCCGGTTGAAGCCGAACACGACCTCGCCGCCCTGCCAGGTGTTGACCTCGTCGGGGCCGCGGTGCCGCTGGCAGTGCAGGGCCCCGGCCAGCGCCGGCCGCGCCGCGGCGGCCGCGTTCTCAGTGGGACAGATCAGTCCAAGAAGACCGCACACGTCCTAACCGCACCTCTCATCGAAACAGGGCACTTCCACACCGGGATCGCAGCCCAGTATGCCCATGGCGGGCCGACGCCCGAGCGGCAGGCGGGCCGCCGGCGCCAGTTGGCTCGCACCGGTAGACGCGGCACCCGGCCCGCCCGTTGCCCGACCCGTGCCGTCCCGATCCGTCTCGATCACCCCCGAAGGGTGGCCCCGCACCGCCTGGGTTAGGCTCCGGTCTGACTGACGGCGGGGTGCCGTCACCGCTGCTGAGCAGCGGATGGTGTGGTGTCACACGTCACGCCAAGGCCCGTCACGAGGAGGCAGCGAGCAGTGCGCCTGATGGAGGGCACCCGGAAAGCACGGGTCGCCAAACTCGCCGGGCTGGCCGGCCTGGTCGCGGTTGCCGCAAGCGGCTGTTCGACCGACGAGGTCCTGCGCTTCGGCTGGCCGGTGGGCATCACCCCGCAGGCCGACTCGATGCGCGACCTGTGGACCTGGTCCGTGGTCGCGGCGCTCGCGGTCGGCCTGGTCGTGGCGATCCTGATCCTGTGGCCGGTGGTCTTCCACCGCAAGCGGTCGGAGGAGCTGCCCAAGCAGCTCCAGTACAACCACCCGCTGGAGATCGTCTACACCGTCATCCCGGTGGTCATCGTCGCGGTGCTGTTCTACTTCACCGCCACCACCGAGAACTACGTCACGGACAAGAGCCACACCCCGGACGTCACGGTCGACGTGATCGGCTTCCAGTGGAACTGGGACTTCAAGTACGAGAACACCAAGGGCCCGGACGGCAACCCGGTCTCCACGGTGGGCTCCAGCAGCGAGATCCCGCTGCTCGTGCTGCCCACCAACAAGTGGATCCAGTACAACCTGCTGTCCACGGACGTCATCCACTCGTTCTGGGTGCCGGCGTTCAACTTCAAGCGCGACGTGTTCCCGGACCCGGACAAGAACAACCAGGACTCGTCCTTCCAGAACACGATCGACCAGACGGGCGCGTTCGTCGGCCACTGCGCCGAGCTGTGCGGCGCGTACCACTCGGCGATGAACTTCGAGGTGCGGGCCCTGCCCGACGACGAGTTCCAGCAGTACATCCAGCTGCGGGAAAAGGTGAACCCGAAGACCGGCAAGGGCTACACCGCTGCCGAGGCGCTGGCCCAGATGAACTGCGGCGACCTGTGCGCCCCGCTGGCCACCACCACGCACCCGTTCAACACGGACCGCACCTCCCGGACCGGAAGCTGAGGAACAACCGATGAAGATTGAGTCCCGCATCTTCGAGGTCGTCGCCGGCTTCTGCTTCCTGATGGCGATCGTCTACGGCCTGTGGGCCAAGGAGCCGGTCGGCATCGTGGCGCTGACCCTGACCGGCGGCCTGTGCCTGATCACCGGCACGTACTTCCGGTTCGTGGCCCGGCGCATCCCGGAGCGTCCCGAGGACGACACCGAGGCCGAGGTCAGCGACGGCGCCGGCGAGCTGGGCTTCTTCAGCCCGGGCAGCTACTGGCCGTTCGCCATCGCCCTGGCCGCCGCCATCGGCGCGCTGTCGCTGGCGTTCTTCCAGACCTGGATGCTCGTCATCACGGTCGTGCTGGTGCTGATCACCGTGGGCGGCCTGGTCTTCGAGTACCACACGAAGCCCAACCACGAGTGAGCAGTGCTGGTCTCCGCGCTCCGCGCGCTCCGCGCGTAGCTGAAGCTTCACTGAGCGAACGGCCCCGGGCATTCTGTCCGGGGCCGTTTTCGCGCACGATCTGACGTGTGCCGCAACTAGACGACCGAGCCGCGACCCGGCGACTCCTGGACCGCATGGGCTTCGGCCCGCGCCCGGGCGAGCTGGAATCGTTGTCACGGCAAGGATTCGCGGCGGCCTGCGAGCAGGTGCTGGCCCAGGCGCCGGACACCACGCCGCTGCCGGATCTCGGCCCGGAGCCGCCGCAGGCCAGCAAGAAGGCCAGCACCGCGGAGCGCAAGCAGCGGCAGAAGACGTTGCGCGGCCAGCAGACCACGGCCGTGCAGTGGTGGCTGGACCGCATGGTCGGCACCGCCTCGCCGCTGCCGGAGCGGCTGACCTGGTTCTGGCACGGGCATTTCGCCACCAGCGTGCAGAAGGTGCACAGCGCCCGCCTGATGCTGCACCAGAACCAGACGTTGCGCGGCCTCGGCGGCGGCGACTTCCTGACGCTGGCCAAGGCGATGATCGTGGACCCGGCCCTGCTGCTGTGGCTGGACGGCCAGCAGAACAAGGTGGGCGCGGCCAACGAGAACCTGGCCCGCGAGTTCATGGAGCTGTTCACGCTTGGTGTCGGCCATTACAGCGAAACCGATGTGCGCGAGGCCGCCCGCGCGCTCACCGGCTGGGCCGTGAACCGCGACGCGATGACGTCCTCGTTGGTTCCCAAACGACACGACAGCGGCGGCAAGACGGTGTTGGGAGTCACCGGAAATCTCGATGCCGGCGGATTTGTCGACATCGTGGTGAATCGTCCGGACTCGCCGCGTTTCGTGGCGAGCCGGCTGTGGTTCCGGCTGGTCGGCGCGACCCCGCTTGCGGCGGACGCGCTGGACCGGCTGGTCGCGGGTTACGGCACGCAGCGGTCCATCGGGGGGCTGCTGCGCGCCGTGCTCGCTGAACCCGCGTTCCGAGATCCGGCGACGACCCTGGTCAAGCAGCCGGTGGAGTGGGCAGTCGGCCTGATGCGGGCTCTGGGCGTGCAGCCGTCCAAGCTGCCCGTCACTCAGCTGGAGGCCGGCCTGCGGGGCCTGGGGCAGGTGCCGTTCGAGCCGCCCAGCGTCGGCGGCTGGCCGGCCGCGCAGTCGTGGCTGACGACCTCGGCCGGCCTGGCTCGGCTGCACCTGGCGCAGCTGATCGCCGAGCACGTCGACGTGTCACACATCACGTCCGCGGCGGCGGCCGGTCAGGCGCTCGGCGTCGACGTGTGGAGCCAGCGCAGCACTCAGGCATTGGCCGGTCTCAACGGGGCGCAGCTGGTGGCGATGGCCGCCTGCGCGCCGGAATACGTGGTGAGCCAGTGAGAATCAGTCGACGCGGCTTCATCATCGCCAGCGGTGTCGTCGGGGCGGGCGCGCTGGCCGCCGGCGCCACCCAGGTGAACTGGACCGAGCTGATGGCCGCCGCCACCTCGGACCCGCTCAGCCCCGATGACGGCGTGCTGGTGGTCTGCACCCTCTACGGCGGCAACGACGGCCTGAACACCGTGATCCCGGCCGCGGACCCGGCGTACCAGAAGGCAAGGCCGGATCTGGCCTACCAGCCGCACGAGGTGCTCGACCTCGGTGACGGCCTCGGCCTCAACCCGGGCATGAAGGGCCTGAAGAAGCTCTGGGACGACAAGCGGCTGGCCGTCGTGCGTGGCGTCGGCTATCCCAAGCCCGACCACAGCCACTTCCGGTCCATGGCCATCTGGCAGACGGCCTCGCCGGACAGCCCGCAGCCCACCGGTTGGCTCGGGCGCTGGCTGGACGTGACCGGCGACGACCCGCTGCGGGCCGTGTCGATCGAACCCGTGCTGCCGCCGCTGATGGCCGGCCAACGGGCCGCCGGCGCGACCCTGCCGGTGACCGGCCTGAAGTTGCCGACCGGGGCCGTGGGCAAGGCGTTCTCCCTGCTGGGGCAGGCCTCCAGCGGCGAGTCGCCGGATCAGGCCCGGGTCGCCCGATCCATCGCCGACCTGCACACCACCGCCACCAAGCTCGGGCCGGCCGTGAAACCCAGTAGCGGCAACAAAGGCCAGTTGGCGGCGCAGTTGGACGTCGTCGCCGGGCTGGTGGAGGCGGGCGTGCCCACGCGGGCCTATTCCGTGTCGCTGGGCGGTTTCGACACCCATGCCGACGAGAAGGGCACCCAGCAGCGCCTGCTCACCGAGCTCGACCAGTCCCTGTCGGCGTTCGTGGACCGTGTGCGGGGCAAGAAGGTCGTCGTGCTGGTGTACTCGGAGTTCGGCCGCCGCGTCGGCGCCAACGCCAGCGACGGCACCGACCACGGCACCGCCGGCCCCGTCTTCGTCATCGGCGACGGCGTCCACGGCGGCTTCTACGGCGAGCAGCCCAGCCTCACCGACCTCGACAGCGGCGACCTCAAGGCCAGCACCGACTTCCGCGACATCTACGCCACCATGCTCCACACCGTCCTGGGCGAGGACCCGGGAAAGGTCTTGGCGGGTCACGACACCCTGCTACCCAACCTGCTCGCCTGAGCCCCCAACGATGCAGGGAAGGACGCCTTACCTGCGTTCAACGAGGGTAAGGCGTCCTTCCCTGCATGAAGTCAGGGGTTGGCCGCAGCCAACTTTGACGACAGGGCGATCCAGCGGTCCAGGAGTTCGGCGGCGGCGCCGGAGTCCATGGCCTGGGCGGCGACATCCTTGGCGGCCAGGAGATCGGCGTGGATGTCGCTGGTCAGGCCGTTGAACACGGCGACGGCGCCGGCGGCGTTGAGCAGGACGGCGTCGCGGACGGGGCCGGGGCGGCCGGACAGCAGGTCCCGCACCACCTGGGCGTTGTAGGGCGCGTCGCCGCCGACCAGGTCGGCCGGGAGGGCCGGGGCGATGCCCAGCCGTGACGGGTCGATGCGCTCCTGGCGCACGGCGCCGTCCTGGGCGATCCAGGCCGAGGTGGTGGTGGTCGTGGTGATCTCGTCCAGGCCGTCGTCCCCGCGCACCAGCAGCACATGGGCCCCGCGCGAGGCGAAGACGCCGGCCATCACGCCGGCCATGGCCTCCCGAGCGCAGCCGATGAGGCCGTACTTGGGCTGCGCTGGGTTGGAGAGCGGCCCCAGGATGTTGAACGCGGTCGGCACGGCCAGCTCACGCCGCGGCGCCGAGGTGAAGCGCAGCGCGGGGTGGTAGGCGGGCGCGAAGCAGAACCCGATGCCGACCTCGGTCACGCACCGTTGCACGGCCTCGGGCGGCAGCTCGATGGCGACGCCGAGCTCCTCCAGCACGTCACCGGTGCCGCACTTGGACGACGACGCCCGCGCCCCGTGCTTGACCACGGGCACACCGGCGGCGGCCGTGACGATGGCCGTCATGGTCGAGATGTTCACGGTGTGGGCCTGGTCGCCGCCGGTGCCGACGATGTCAATCGCCCGGCCGGCCACGTCCACGGTCCGGGCGTGCCGCAGCATCGAGTCGGCCATGCCCAGCACCTCGTCGGCCGTCTCGCCCTTGGCCCGCAGCGCGATCGCGAAGCCGGCGATCTGCGCGGGCGTGGCCTCGCCGGACATCACCTGGTCCATCGCCCAGCCGGTCTGCTCCGCGGTCAGGTCCTCCCTGACCAGCAGCGCGCCCAGCAGGTCGGGCCAGGTCGGCGTGCTCATCTGGTCGCGGGCGCACCGGACCGCAGCACCTCTGCGACGGTCTCGGCCGCGGCCAGCGGGTCCAGCGGATGCACGATGACGGCGTCCGCCTGCGACCAGGTGGCCAGCCAGCGGTCGTCCTTGCGCCGCACGGCGATGACGATCGGCGGGCAGTTGGTGATCTCGTTCTTGAGCTGGCGGGACAGGCCCATCCCGCCGGTGGGCTGCGCCTCGCCGTCCAGGATCGCCAGGTCGATGGCGCCGCTGTCGACGTGGTAGAGCACGTCCGCCACGGCGCCGACCTCGACGTACTCCACGCGGCCCAGGTCCGGGGCCGGCCGACGGCCGACGGCGGTCACGATCGCCTCGCGGACCTCCGGCCGGTGGCTGAAGACCAGGACCTTCCACGTCTGCGTGCTCATACCGTGATGCTATCTGTGTCACACCTTCAGGTCTGCAAGCAGTCCCACCCGGAGGCGTCGCCGCCCAGCCGCTGGGCCAGCCCCGCCATGCGCGACCGCTCCTGCGCGCAGCTCAGCGCGGTGATGACCTGGGCCCGCAGGGCGTGCAGCCGCACCGGATCACCCGTCTCGACCACCCGCAACTCCCAGCCGTCCTGGGCCAGCAGCTCCCGGGCCCGCGCCACCGCGGCCGCCGGCAGCGTCAGGTGGTGGCGCAGGACGGCCTTCTCGGACGCCCGCAAACGGGGCGATCGGGCCAGCACGGCGGAGTCCGCTTCGGCCGGATCGAACGCTTCGGCAACAACGCGCAAATCAGGGTTGTCCAGGTCGAACGGCAATTCCGCATGCCGTCCGAACAGCGAGCCCAATCGCTCGAACACGCCCATCGCTCTCGATCTCCCCTTGCACCCCACCCGACCGGGCGGCCTGATCCACCGCAGGCAATAATGCGACCCGTGACAACGGCAGCTCCTCCCATCGCTCAGCGGGTCCACTCGCTGAATCGCCCGAACATGGTCAGCGTGGGCACCATCGTGTGGCTGTCCAGCGAGCTCATGTTCTTCGCGGGTCTCTTCGCGATGTACTTCACCGTGAAGGCCCAGAACACCGGCGTGTGGCCGCCGGAGCCCACGCACCTGGACAAGGCGTACGCGCTGCCGTTCACCATCATCCTGGTGCTCTCCTCGGTCACCTGCCAGTGGGGCGTGTTCGCCGCCGAGCGCGGCGACGTCTTCGGCCTGCGCCGCTGGTACGTCCTCACCTTCGTGATGGGCCTGATCTTCGTGCTGGGTCAGGCCAACGAGTACCGGAGCCTGGTCGAGGAGGGGACGACGATCCCCGGCTCGGCCTTCGGCACGGTCTTCTTCCTTGCGACCGGTTTCCACGGGCTGCACGTGATCGGCGGCCTCATTGCCTTCATCTTCCTGCTGATCAGGACGAGGTTGAGCAAGTTCACGCCCGCGCAGGCGACCTCGGCGATCGTGGTGTCGTACTACTGGCACTTCGTCGACATCGTCTGGATCGGCCTGTTCGCCGTGATCTACCTCATTCCCTGACCCAGCCCCGAACTGACAGCAAGGGTTGCCCTCCATGACCACCACGCCACCCGCCGACGCGGCGGGTACGCCCGGCCCCGCGGGGAAGCGGGCCCGCTCGCGGTCCAAGTTCAAGCGGCGGGTCTCCGGCCTGCTGGCGCTCGGGATCGCACTGCTGGGCGCGGGCGCGCTGTACTCCCTCGCGGTGCCCGCCCCGCAGACCGCGCAGGCCTCGGACACCAACGCGCTCGTCGAGCAGGGCCGGCAGCTGTTCAACAACAGCTGCATCTCGTGCCACGGCGCGAACCTGGAAGGTGTCAAGGACCGCGGGCCCAGCCTGATCGGCGTGGGCTCGGCGGCGTCCTACTTCCAGCTGTCCACCGGCCGCATGCCGCTCTCGGGCGGGCAGAACGCGCAGGCCGCGCGCAAGCCACCGGCCTTCACGCCGGAGCAGATCGACGCGCTCGACGCGTTCATCCAGTCCAGCGGCGGCGGCAAGGAGAAGCCCACCGGCACGGACGCGCAGCTGATCGGCGGTGACCCGTCGCGCGGCGGCGAGCTGTTCCGCCTCAACTGCGCCGCCTGCCACACCTTCACCGGCCGCGGCGGCGCGCTGTCCTCCGGCAAGTACGCGCCGGAGCTGGACGGCGTCACGCCCAGCCAGATCTACACCGCGATGCTCACCGGCCCGGAGAACATGCCGGTGTTCGGCGACCGGCAGCTCACGCCGGACGAGAAGAAGGACATCATCGCGTACATCAAGTCCGTGACCGATGGCAACAACAACCCCGGCGGCAACGCGCTCGGTGGTCTGGGCCCGATCTCCGAGGGCCTCATCGGATGGATCGTGGGCATCGCCGCGCTGGTCGGCGTGACCCTCTGGATCGGAAGCAAGGCATGAGCGGCGACGAGCAGGAGAAGCTGCCCACCGAGGCAGAGCTGGACGGCATGAACCGGGACGAGCTGGTCACGCTCGGCACGAAGCTGGACGGCGTCGAGCTGATCAGCTACGAGGACCCGTGGCCGGTCAAGGGCACCAAGGCCGAGAAGCGCGCCGAGCGCTCGGTGGCCTACTGGTTCGTGCTGGCCGCGGTGGCCGGCCTGGCCTTCATCGTGGCCTTCATCGCGTGGCCGTCCGAGTACGTGGCGCCGGACGCCGACGGGTACTTCTGGTACAGCCTGTACACGCCGGTCATCGGCGTCACGCTGGGCCTGACCGTGCTCGGCCTCGGCGTGGGCGTGCTGAACTACACCAAGAAGTTCATTCCGCACGAGCTGGCCGTGCAGGACCGTCACGACGGCGGCTCGGCCAAGATCGACCAGGAGACCGTGCTGGCCGAGCTGGCCGACGCGGGCGCGCGCAGCACCATCACCCGCCGCTCGCTGGTCAAGCGCAGCGCGGGCGCGGCGGCCGGCGTGATGGGCCTCGGACTGGTCGTGCTGCCGCTGGGCGGCATGCTGAAGAACCCGTTCGCGGACACCAACTCCAAGGAATCGCTGTGGCACACCGGCTGGCAGCCCAGCCAGCCCGGCGAGAAGGTCTACCTGCGCCGCAACACCGGCGACTCGGGCGAGGTCGTGCTGATCCGCCCCGAGGACCTGGACGCGGGCGGCTTCGAGACGGTGTTCCCGTTCCGCGAGTCGGAGCGGGGCAACGAGGAGGCCCTGTCCGCGGCGCTGCACCGCTCGGACAACCCGGTCATGCTGATCCGCCTGCGCCCCGACCAGAACGTGGTCAAGCGGTCCGGCCAGGAGAACTTCAACTTCGGCGACTTCTACGCGTACTCGAAGATCTGCACCCACCTGGGCTGCCCGACCTCGCTGTACGAGCAGCAGACCGGCCGGCTGCTGTGCCCGTGCCACCAGTCGCAGTTCAACGTGTTCGAGTACGCCAAGCCGGTGTTCGGCCCGGCCGCCCGGGCGCTGCCGCAGCTTCCCATCGAGGTTGACGAAAGCGGATACTTCGTGGCACGCGGCGACTTCATCGAGCCCATCGGCCCCGCGTTCTGGGAGCGTGACTCATGAGCGGCATCACCACGCCGACCAAGCCGGCCAACACGGCGACCCGTGTCGCGGGCGGCGCGGCGAAGTGGGCCGACGACCGGTACCACCTGGCCGCCGGCATGCGTCGCCAGCTGAACAAGGTCTTCCCGTCGCACTGGTCCTTCCTGCTCGGCGAGATCGCCCTGTACAGCTTCATCGTGCTGCTGCTGTCCGGCACGTACCTGGCGCTGTTCTTCGACCCCTCCATGCAGGAGGTCACCTACAACGGCGTCTTCGACAACCTGCGCGGCATCCAGATGTCGCGCGCGTTCGCCTCGACCCTGGACATCTCGTTCGAGGTCCGCGGCGGCCTGTTCGTCCGGCAGATCCACCACTGGGCGGCGCTGCTGTTCATGTCGGCGATCGTCGCCCACATGTTCCGGATCTTCTTCACCGGCGCGTTCCGGCGCCCGCGTGAGGTGAACTGGGTCATCGGCGTCGTGCTGTTCATGATCGGCTCGCTCGAGGGCTTCTTCGGCTACTCGCTGCCCGACGACCTGCTGTCCGGCACCGGCCTGCGGGTCATGTTCGGCCTGATCGAGTCGATCCCGGTCCTGGGCACCTGGGTGGACTGGCTGCTGTTCGGCGGCGAGTTCCCCGGCAACGTGATCCTGCCGCGCATCTACACGCTGCACATCCTGCTGCTGCCCGGCGTGATCCTGGCGCTGATCGCCGTGCACCTCGGCCTGGTGTGGTACCAGAAGCACACCCAGTTCCCCGGCCCGCGTCGGACCGAGCGCAACGTCGTCGGCGTGCGCATCATGCCGGTGTTCGCGGCCAAGGGCGGCGGCTTCTTCGCCCTCGTGACCGGCGTCATCGCGCTGATGTCGGGTCTGTTCCAGATCAACCCGATCTGGAACTTCGGCCCGTACAACCCGGCCCAGGTCTCCGCCGGCTCGCAGCCGGACTGGTACATGGGCTGGACCGACGGCCTGGTGCGTCTGTGGCCGGCCTGGGAGGCGTACCTCCACCTCGGCCACTACACGATCTTCGGTCTGGCCCTCAACCTGGACTGGACGATCCCGGCGCCGTTCCTGCCGTTCATGCTGGGCCTGCCGCTGCTGACCGGCATCGCCGCGGTCTACCCGTTCCTGGAGCGGAAGCTGACCAAGGACACCGCGCACCACAACCTGCTGCAGCGCCCGCGGGACGTGCCGGTGCGGACCAGCCTCGGCATCATGGCGATCACGTTCTTCATGGTCTGCCTGCTGTCCGGCGGCAACGACATCATCGCGGACAAGTTCGACATCTCGTTGAACGCGACCACGTGGATCGGCCGCATCGGCCTGCTCATCGCGCCGCCGCTGGCCTACTGGATCACCTACCGGATCTGCATCGGCCTGCAGCGGGCCGACCGCGAGGTGCTGGAGCACGGCATCGAGACCGGCATCATCAAGCGGCTGCCGCACGGTGAGTTCATCGAGCTGCACCAGCCGCTGGGCCCGGTCGACGACCACGGCCACCCGCACGAGCTGGCCTACCAGGGCGCCCCGGTGCCCAAGAAGATGAACAAGCTGGGCTCGGCCGGCGCGCCGGTCCCCGGCGGGTTCTGGGGCCCGGACCCGGCCGAGGAGGTCACCGCGCTGGAGAGCGCCCGCAAGGACGCGCACACCCGGAGCAACGTGGTGTCGGGGGAGAGCCAGCTGAACCAGGACAAGGAGCTGGCGGGCAAGCCCCAGCAGCCCGACGCCTGACGGTTCTCAGCACCAAGCAGCGGCCCCGGTCCTGAAGACCGGGGCCGCTGTCATGCCTGGGCGGCGAGGGCGTCGCCGATGGGCGTGCGGTGGTAGAGCACGGAGCGGCCGGAGCGGACCCGGTCCAGCAGGCCGGCCTTGCGTAGCACGGTGAGGTGGTCGCCCACGGCGCCCACGGCCAGGCCGAGGCTGCGGGCCAGCTGGGTGGTGCTGGCCGGCGTGTCCAGGGCCGTGAGGAGCTGGGCCCGGGTCCGGCCCAGGAGCTCGGCCAGCGCGCCGGGATCGGGGGTGGTCGTCTCCCACAGGGCAGCGACGCCGCGGGCCGGGTAGACCAGGGCCTTGGGCCACGGGTCCTCGTGGTGCACGGCGACCCCCGGCCAGACGAACACCGAGGGCACCAGCAGCAGGCCCTCGCCCTTGAGGTCGACCGTGCGGTCGCCGGAGGATCGCAGCACCTCGATGCCGTTGTCACGCCAGCGGACTCGGGCGTGCAGGCCGTCCAGCGCCGCCAGCCAGCCCTGCTGGGCCAGGCGGCCGGCCCGGTGCACGACGTCCCGCTCGCAGATGGCCCGCAGCTGCGGCCAGTCCGGGGCGAGCAGGTCGTGCCAGGCCTGTTCCAGCCCGTCGGCGATGCGGTGGACGACGTCGGGGGAGTCGAGGACGGCCCGGGCTTCGTCGTCGGTGACCGGGCCGTAGTTGGCGATCTCCGCGCGGGCCTGGGGCAGCGGCGTTGACCGGACGGCGGCGAGGTCGTCGTCGATGGTCTGGGCCAGGCCCTGGGGCGGCGGAGCCGTGAAGGCCGCGCCCTCCTTGGGCGCGTGCAGGGCCAGCACCGCTCGGAAAGCCGGATCTTGTCGCAGCCGGCGGTACGAAGGCGTGACTCGTGTCAGCCAGGGGCCGGGCAGGCGGTGCTGGGACAGGCCGGCCAGCCGGCGGAGCAGACCGTCCAGCTCGAACAACGGGGACAGCGCGAACCGGCTGCGCAGCAAGTCCTCGCCGCCGACCTCGAACCGGAGCATGGGCCGACCTTACGTCCCTGCACGTAACTTTGGCCGATCCGAGGGCCGGCCCGCAGGCTCGGGGCATGACCTACACCCGTGTGCTGGCCGACCCCTCGTACCGGGTGCTGTTCGCCAGCCGCACCCTCGCCATCACCGCCGACACCCTGCGCATCGTGGCGCTGTCGGTGCTGGTCTTCGCCCTCACCGGTTCGACGCTGCTGGCCGCGGTGGCGTACGGGATCTCGTTCCTGCCGCAGCTCATCGGCGGCAGTCTGCTCGGCGCCGTGGCCGACCTGCTGCCGCCGCGGCAACTGATCGCCCTCGGCTACGGCGTGGAGTTCGGCAGCGGCTTGCTGCTGGCCCTGGCCGACCTGCCGGTGTGGCTGAGCCTGACGTTGGTCGCCGTGGTGTCGATGGTGACGCCGCTGGTCAACGGGGCCGTTGGCCGCGTCGTGGCGGACGTGCTCAGCGGCGAGAGCTACGTGCTCGGGCGGTCGCTGTTCAACCTGGCCTCCTCGGCGGCGCAGCTGATCGGCATGGCCGGCGCCGGGGCCGCGGTGGCCGTGCTCGGGGCGCATCACGCGATGCTGGTCAGCGCCGTGTTGCACCTCGTCGCCGCTACTTGGGTGCGGCTCAGGCTGCCCGACCTGCGGGTCACCGGCGGCACTCTGGCGGCGGCCGTGCGTCGCAGCTGGGCCGGGAACCGGGAGTTGCTGCGGGACCGCACGATTCGGGCCTTGATCCTGGCCCAGTGGCTGCCGCCGGCCTGCGTGACCGGGGCCGAGAGCCTGATCGTGCCCTACGTCGCCGTACGGGGGCTTCCCGTCGAGACCGGCGGCCTGCTCCTTGCGTGCATGCCCGTTGGGATGATGATCGGCAGTTGGCTGGTCGGCCGTTGGGTCGGGGCATCGACGCGGCGGCGGCTGCTCGTGCCGTTGATGACCGTGGTCGGCCTGCCCCTGGTCGGCTTCGCCGTCGCCGGGCTGCCCGTCGTGGTGTGCGGGGCGCTGCTTGTCGTCGCCGGCACCGGCTTCTCCTACGGGCTGGCCATCCAGCAGCGTTTCCGCGACCTCGTGCCCGCCGACCACCGTGGCCAGGCGTTCAGCCTGCTGTCCACCGGCCTGATGACCGCCCAGGGCCTCAGCCCCGCCCTAGCCGGCGCCCTGACCGGCATCCTGCCGGTAGCTCAGGTCATCGCCCTGTGCGGCGTGGTCTCGGTCGCAGCCGTGATCCTGTTCCGCCTACGCGCCACAGACGTTTTGGAGTCTTGCTGACCTCCAACCCAGGAGAGCGCTCGGCCCCGCCCCTGCTTCGCCCGGTTGCTGGATTTTTCGAGGTCCGCCACTCCACGCGCCCCACCACCACGCCGCTGCGGGCCTCGAAAAATCCAGCAAGGGCGAGGCAGGGGCTTAATGGGGGCCGAGCCCCGCGCGGAACGCGCGGCAAAAAGCACAGCGCCGCGACGCCGAAGGCGGCGCCAACAAACACCACTCAATCCAGCCCCACCGAGAAGGACTCCTCGGCGTCGCGGCGGGAGTAGGAGCGGAAGGCGATGTGGGTGTCGGTGTTGAGCACGCCGGGCACCTTGCTGATCTTGCCCGGTACGAGTTCGGCCAGGTCCTCGTGCTTGGCCACCTTGACGTTGGCGATCAGGTCGACGTCGCCGGCGCAGGAGTAGACCTCCTGCACGCCGTCGATGTCGGCGATCGACTGCGCGGCCTCCGGGATGGACTCGGCGGTGGCCTGGATCAACACGATCGCCGTGATCACGACGGGACCTCCTGTAATGGTTCGACGACCTGCCGATGGTAGGGCAAGGATGGCCCGATGAACTGGACCGTCCGCGCCGCCGTCCCCGCCGACGCCGAGGAGCTCACGCGGCTGCGGGCCGTCATGTTCGAGGCCATGGGCCGTGACGTGACCCTCGGCGACTGGCAGCGGCCGTCGGTGACGGTCTTCCGCCGTGAGCTGGGCGGCCCGCAGCTGGTCGCCACGGTCATCGACGCCCCGACCGGTGGCCTCGCCTCCTGCGCGGCGGCCTTCGTGCGGCTGGATCTGCCCCGCCCCGGCGAGACGGGCACGGTGTCGGCTCACCTCCACAACGTCTGCACCGACCCGGCGTGGCGGCGTCAGGGCCTGGCCCGCCTCGTCGTCACGGCGCTGGTCGCCCAGCTCGACGAGCTCGGCGTGCGGCGGTCCGACCTGCACGCCAGCGAGGACGGCCTGGGGCTGTACGAGAGCCTGGGCTTCAAGCCGTACGGCGGCGGCATCGAGATGGTCCGGCGGCTCAGTTGATCCCCGCGTAGACGGCCCGGCCGGCGGCCGCACGGTCCACCCACGCGCGCCAGCCGGCGGCCGCTTGTGCCGGCTCGGACCAGGGCGTGTCGCAGTAGACCAGCCTTGTGCCGGGACGGTTGAGCCAGCGCAGCACCACCCCCGTTTCCTCGGCCGGTGCCCCTCGGAGGGGGCCGTCGCCGGGAATGACCGTCTCGGCCGAGGCGACGAGGGCGTCGACCACCGGCATGGGACGTACGCCGCGACGAGCAACCCCGGCGGAGGCGAGGCGGCCGTGGCGCACCACGGAGAACTCCCAGCCGCCCTCGCCGTCCGGGCGGGCGGCGACGAGCTCGGGTAAGGCGGCCAGGGCCGCCAACCGTTGGCTGCGGTCGACTGCGCGGACGAGGTCGGCCAGGCGGTCGCGGCGGATGGCGGCCTCCTCGAAGCGTTCGGCGAGGGCGAGCTCCTCCAGCTGCGAGGCGAGGGTGTCGAACGGCGTGAGGGCACGGCCGGCGATGAGGTTCCGGACGGCGCCGGGGGCCACCGAGTAGTCGGCGACGTCCTGACGGCCGGCGCAGGGGGCGCGGCAGCGGCCCAGCTCGGCCAAAGCGCACGGCGCGGCCCGAGCTCCCTGGGCGGGGATGCGGATGCTGCACGTGCGCAGGCCCGTGGCGTCACTTAACGCAGTAGCGGCGGACTCGGCCGACTGCCGCGAGCGGAACGGGCCCAACGCGCCGTCACGGGGCCGCCGCACGATGGACAGCCGCGGGAACGCCTCGTCGGTCAGCGTCACCCACCAGCCGCCCTGCTGGTTGCGGGACTTCCGGTTGTACTGGGGCTTGTAGGCGGTCAGCAGCCGCAGCTCACGCACCTCGGCCTCCAGCGAATGCGCGCACACCACCGAATCCACGCGCACGGCCAGGGCGACCATCTCGCGGATGCGGCCCCGGCTCTCGCTGCCCGTGAAGTACTGGCGCACGCGGCGGCGCAGGTCCGAGGCCGTGCCGACGTACAGCACCTCCTCCGACGGGCCGCGGAACAGGTACACGCCCGGCTCCGACGGCAGGTGCGCGGCCAGGGTGCGCTTGCGGCGCTGCGCGGGCGTGACGTCGGGCAGGTAGTCGAAAAGCTCCTCCAGCGACTGCACGCCCATCGGCCCCACCCGCTCCAGCAGGCCGTGCAGCACGTCCACCGTCGCGCGGGCATCGTCCAGCGCACGGTGGTTCGGCGTCGTCGACGTGCTGAACAGCTCGGCCAGCGCGGACAGGCGGCAGCTCGGGGCCTCCTCGCGTGACAGCACGCGGCGGGCCAGCCGCACCGTGCACAGCACCGCCGGCTTCGGCCACGCGTAGCCGTGCTGCGTGCAGGCCGCCTTGAGGAAACCCGTGTCGAACGGCGCGTTGTGCGCCACCACCACCGCGCCCGCCGCGAACTCCAGGAACGCCGGCAGCACCTCGTCGATCGGCGGCGCCGTGTACACCATCGCCTCGGTGATGCCGGTCAGCCGCACGATCTCCGGCGGGATGCCCCGGCGCGGGTTGATCAGCGTGCCGAACTCGCCCAGCACCTCCCCGCCGCGCACCTTCACCGCCCCGATCTCGGTGATCGCGTCCTCGCCCGGCCGGCCGCCCGTGGTCTCCAGGTCCACCACCACGAACGTGGTCTCCCGCAACGGCGTGCCCAGCTCGTCGAACGTCAGCTGGCCCAGGTCATCAGCAGTCGTGGTCATGGTGATCGAGATGCTGCCAGCACCCCCTGACAGTTTCGGCCGCGGCCGATGCAGGGAAGGACGCCTTACCCGCGTTGAACGCGGGTAAGGCGTCCTTCCCTGCATCCGGATTGCCGCCAACTGGGTGAGCTGCGGTGTTGTTGTC
>NZ_JBFBAM010000122.1:0-16830 GCF_040682195.1 Kutzneria sp. NPDC051319
CCTGACAGTTTCGGCCGCGGCCGATGCTGGGAAGGACGCCTTACCCGCGTTGAACGCGGGTAAGGCGTCCTTCCCTGCATCCGGATTGCCGCCAACTGGGTGAGCTGCGGTGTTGTTGTCGTAACAAGGTGGTGGTGTCGGTCGGTTCCCCGTCAGCCGGGGTAGCCGCTACGCACTAGCCTGTGGGGTGTGTCCGCGTCAGCCGAAGCCGATGAGCCGGGTCAGGGGCCCGAGCTGTCCGCCGTGGACGGTGGCGATGATCAGTCCACTGTGGACTGGTCGGCGCTGCCGGACCCGCTGCGGGCGCGGCTGGCCGAGATCAGCGCGGACGCGGTGGGCGTGCTGGCCCGGGTGGACATCCCGCAGCAGGTGAAGGCGGTGGCGCGGTTCGCGCCGGCCAAGCGGGCGCGGCTGGGGGCATCGGCCCTGATAGCGGGTCTGCGGGACGTGCACGCCTTCCGCACGGCGGTGGTCGAGTGGTGCCGGGAGCACCGGCCCGCGGCCCTGGACAGCAGCTCGCCGGACCCGGTGACGGCGGCGGCCGCCTCGGTGCTCCTGGGCGAGCCGACGGCGGTCCACTTCGTAGAGCTGGTGACCAGGCGGGTCGGCGACGCGCAGCTGAGGGCCGAGCGGGACACCTCCGTCCTGAAGGCGCAGCGGGCGGAGCTGGAGCTGCAACGCGTGCGGGACGAGCTGGACGCGAACCAGGGCGCGGAGGCGAAGGTCCTCCAGGAGCGGGACGCGGAGCTGGAACGGCTGCGCAAGCGGCTGCGCGAGCAGGGCGTGAAGCTGCGCGAGGCGCGTGACCGCGCGGACAACGCCATGGCCGAGGCGGAGAAGGTGCGTACGGAGGCGCTGGCCGAGGTCAAGGCCATGGGCGCGGAGCGGGACCGGGAACGCGAGCGGGCCGAGACGGAGCGGGCGAAGGCCCGGCGCGCGGAGAACGACGCGGAGATCGCCCGCCAGTCGGCGCGGGAGGCCCGTCAGGCCGACGAGGTGCGGCTGGCGCTGCTGGTGGACACGCTGGACGGCGCGGTCACGGGCCTGCGCCGTGAGCTGGCGTTGGGCGGCGGCACGGGTCCACGCCCGGCGGACATGGTGCGCGGCGCGACGGCGGCGCAGGGCACGGTCGGCCGCGTGGAGGACCCGGCGGCGCTGGACCGGCTGCTGGCGCTGCCGGCGGTGCACATGGTCGTGGACGGCTACAACGTGACCAAGACCGGCTACCCGGAGCTGCCGCTGTCCGACCAGCGCGACCGCCTGGTGCACCAGATGGCGGTGCTGGCGGCCAGGACCGGGGCGGAGGTCACGGTCGTGTTCGACGGCGCGGGCGTGGTGGCGGTGCCCTCGGCGGCGCCACGGGGTGTGCGTGTCCTGTTCTCCGATCCCGGCGTGCTCGCGGACGACGTGATCCGTGCGCTGGTGACGGCGGAGCCCGAAGGACGGCCTGTGGTTGTTGTCACGTCGGATCGCGCGGTGGCGGACTCGGTGCGCCGCCGCGGCGCTCACCCCGTTCCCTCGGCCGTGTTGCTGGCCCGACTCGTCCGGGTGTGAAGAGTTAAACCGCCCCGACCAGGGGATTCGTCGAACGGTCGACCGAACGGGCCGAACGGGATTCACGCCAGGTCAACGCGGACGTCGGACTGTATCTACTGTGATGCTCCGAACGAGTGAGCACGACCGCTCGGCGGCCGCCATCGTCACGGCGGGTGGACGGACCCAGCATCGTTTCGTAACCTACCCGAGACCTCGCGGCGACCAGCTGGCTGGCGTGGCCGGCGACGCGTGGTCACCGTCTGTTTCGACCTTGTCGGGGGGTCGAGCGCCTCGACGGGATCTATCTCGAAGGAGACACCACCCTCGTGGCGTCGAATCGACTCAAGTTCGCAGTGCGCAGTGCCATCGCCGCCTCGGCGGTGGTCAGTGTGGTCGCCCTGAACCCGGGCTCCGCCGTCGCCGACCCGCCCAAGAACCGGGACGACGCGAAGGCGCAGCTGGACGCGGCCAGCAAGGTGGCGGAAGCGGCCGACCAGGCCTACCTCGCGGCCAAGGACGATCTGACGGCCAAGCAGGCCGAGGTGGCCAAGGCCGCGGCCGACATCCAGACCTACACGCAGCAGGCCGCGGACGCGAAGGCCAAGGAAGGCCAGTACCAGGGCCAGGTCGACGAGCTCGCCTCGGCGGCCTACAGCGGCGCCCAGTTCACCCAGCTCTCCGCGCTGTTGACCGGCAAGTCCGCGCAGGACTTCCTGGACCAGTCCAGCGAGCTGCAGTTCCTCGCGCAGCAGAACGCGATCGTGATGGACGGTTACGACAACGCCATCAAGACGGCCAACACCGCCAAGGTCAAGTCCGCGGACGCGCAGAAGCGCTCGCAGGCCGCGGCCGACGCGGCCCAGAAGATCCTGGCCGACCTGGACAAGAAGAAGCAGGACGCGGACAACGCGAAGAACACCGCGCAGGCCGCCTACAACCAGCTGGACGCGGCGGCCAAGGGCCTGCTGGCCGGGGCCGGTGACACCGGCGTCTTCCTGGGCCCGCCCGGCGCGGCCGGGACCGCGATGAACGCGGCCGTCGGCGAGCGCGGCGTGCCCTACGTGTGGGGCGGCACCACGCCCTCGGGCTTCGACTGCTCCGGCCTGACCCAGTGGGCCTACAAGCAGGCCGGCGTCAGCATCCCGCGCTCGGCGGCGGCGCAGTTCGGCGCCGGCAAGGCGGTCTCGCTCGACTCGCTCATCCCGGGCGACCTGATCTTCTACGGCTCCTCCGCCTCGAACATCCACCACGTCTCCATGTACGTGGGCGCGGGCAAGGTCGTGCACGCCCCGACCGAGGGCGAGGTCGTGAAGATCGTGCCGATCGGCAACTCGGGTTCGGACATCTTCGGCGCCAAGCGCATGGTCGGCTGACAACGACCAGCTGGGACAACCGGCACGAGGCCGGCACCCCTCAGGGGTGCCGGCCTCACGCGTTCACCCGCTCGGTACCCTCCATGGCGTGGTGGCCAACAGACTCAAGCATGCGGTCCGTGGTGCGGTGGCCCTCTCGGCCGTGTCCGTGGCGGTGAGCCTCAACCCGGGCGTGGCGACAGCCGACCCCGCCCAGGACGCCCAGAAGCAGGTCGAGCAGCAGACCCAGCAGGCCGACCAGATCGGGCAGCAGTACCTCGCGGCCAAGGACGACCTGGCGGCCAAGCAGGCCGACCTGGCCAACGCGACCGCCGACATCGACAAGTACGGCAAGCAGCTCACCGAGGCCCAGGCCAAGGAGGAGCAGTTCCGCGGCCAGGTCGACCAGGTCGCGGCGGCCGCGTTCGACGGCGCGCAGTTCACCCAGCTCTCCGCCCTGCTGACCGGCAAGTCCGCGCAGGACTTCCTGGACCAGTCCAGCGCGCTGGAGATGCTGGCCAAGCAGAACTCCTCCGTGCTCGACACGTACCAGGGCGCGGTCAAGCAGGCCTCGGACGCCAAGGCCAAGGCCTCGGCGGCGCAGAAGAAGGCCCAGGACGCGACCGACGCGGCGCAGAAGATCCTGGCCGACCTCCAGACCAAGCAGGACGCGGCCACCAAGGCCGTGAACGACGCCAAGGCGGCCGTGGCCAAGCTGTCCGCCGCCGCCAAGCAGTCGCTGGGCGCGGCCGGCAACATGGGCACGTTCATCGGCCCGGCCGGCGCGGCCGGCACCGCCATGCAGGCGGCGCTGAGCCAGCGCGGCGTGCCGTACCAGTGGGGCGGCGAGCGGGCGGGCTCCGGCTTCGACTGCTCCGGCCTGATGCAGTGGGCGTGGGCGCAGGCGGGCATCAGCATCCCGCGCTCGGCGGCGGCGCAGTACGGCCCGGGCAAGTCCGTGCCGCGCAGCGCGTTGCAGGCCGGTGACGTGGTGTTCTTCGGCAGCACGGCGTCGAACATCTACCACGTGGGCATGATGGTCAGCCCGACCGAGATGGTGCACGCCCCGACCGAGGGCGAGACCGTCAAGGTCGTGTCGCTGTCGGTGATGTCGGACTACTTCGGTGCCAAGCGTTACGTCGGCTGAGGTCTACCATCGGGCCCCGTGACCGGAGCGGCCCGGTTCAGGGCATGGCTGGTCGCGGCGATCGCCGCGACGTTGCTCGGTGGCGTGGTGCTGCTCGTGGGGCAGCCCGCCACCGGGCCGAGCTCGTCCGCCCCGGCCACGGGCACCCCAACGGGCCAGGGCGCGCCGCCGCTGTCGGACAGCGGGGACACCGAGGTGACGGCGTTGCTGCGCAGCCGCGCGGCCGCCGTCGTGCACCGGGATCGCCCGGCCTTCCTGGCCACCATCGACCCGAGGGCGACACCGCAGTTCCGTGACGCCCAGGCGGCGATGTTCGACAACCTCGCCTCCGTGCCGCTGTCGATCTTCTCGTACAACCTCGACCCGACCGACGTGGTGCCCGTGCCCACGGGCGTGTTCCCGGCCGAGGAGCTGTGGGCGCCCGAGGTGCAGCTCAACTACGCCCTGGCCGGCGTGGACCGCGATCCGACCAGCAAGCCGATGGGCTACCTGTTCTCGCGGCACGGCACGCAGTGGTTCCTGGCCTCGGACACGCTGACGTCCCGCAACACCTGGCGCGGCCCCTGGGACTTCGGGCCCGTGACGACGATCAAAACCAGGTCCGGGGTGGTGCTGGCCCATCCGGGCGACGCCGCGCTGGCCAGGCGGATCGGCGACGAGCTCGACTCGGACGTCAAGGCCGTGAGCGCGGTGTGGGACCAGCCGTGGTCGCGTGAGGTCGCGGTGCTGGTGCCGAGCTCCACCGACGAGCTGAAGGCGTTCGTGGGCCCCGAGTTCGCGGTGGACTCCATCGCCGCCGTGGCCGTGGCCGACCGCGTGGACAACGCCGGCCACACCGCGATCGGGCAGCGGGTGGTGCTGAACCCCGACAACGCCGACAAGATGCCCGAGGCGTCGCTGAAAGTGGTGCTGCGGCATGAGATGACCCACATCGCCGCCCGCGGCTACACCGTGGACGGCACGCCGATGTGGATGCTGGAGGGCTTCGCCAACTACGTCGGCTACCGGGACAGCGGCATCTCCATGGACGTGGGCGCGGCCGATGTCGCCGCGCTGGAACGCGACGGCACGGTGCCGACCGACCTGCCGGCCAACGGCGACTTCGCGGCCAGCGGCGACAAGATCAACCTGGCCTATGACGAGGCGTGGACGCTGACCTCGTTCATCGCCGACACGTTCGGCCAGCACGCCCTGGTCACGCTGTACCTGCGCGTCGCCGGCGGCGACCCCAAGGCCGACCTCGGCCAGCAGCTGCACGACGTGCTCGGCGTGGACAAGGCGGGACTGGTCGCCGGTTGGCAGGACTACCTGCGGCGGAAGTTCTGATCTTGCCGGGACGCGCCGGGTAACGTTGACGGGTGCGCAGGACGCTGTTGGTGACCAACGACTTCCCGCCACGCCCCGGGGGCATCCAGCACTACCTGCACGCGCTCGCCGCCACGCTCGGCGGCGACCTGGTGGTGTATGCCCCGGCGTGGTCGGGGGCTTCGGCGTTCGACGCCCGGCAGCCGTTCCCGGTGGTGCGTCACCCCGACGGGCTGCTGCTGCCCACGCCGGACGTGCAGCGGCGCGTGACGGCCGTGCTGCGCGGTGAGCGTTGCGACGCCGTGTGGTTCGGGGCTTCGGCGCCGCTGGCGCTACTGGGGCCGCACCTGCCGGTCGACCGCATAGTCGCCAGCTCGCACGGCCACGAGGTCGGCTGGTCCATGCTGCCGGGGGCGCGGCAGGCACTGCGCCGCATCGGCGACACCGCCGACGTGGTGACCTTCATCAGCCGGTTCACGCGCTCACGCGTCGCCGCCGCCTTCGGCCGTCGGGCCGCGCTGGAGCATCTGCCGGCCGGCGTCGACATCACCGTGTTCAAGCCCGACACCGCCGCCCGTGAGTTCATCCGCGCCCGGCACGGCCTGGGCGACCGGCCCGTGATCGTGTGCGTGTCCCGGCTCGTCCGGCGTAAGGGCCAGGACGACCTGATCCGGGCCATGCCGAAGATCCGTGAGCGCGTGCCGGACGCCATGCTGCTGCTGGTCGGCGACGGCCCCGACGGCGGCCGGCTCAGCACCCTCGCTGACGCCGTCGGCCGCAGCGTCGTGTTCGTCGGGGAGGTGCACGCCGAGGAGCTGCCGGCCTACTACGCCGCCGGCGACGTGTTCGCCATGCCGTGCCGCACCCTCGCCCGCGGTCTCGACGTCGAGGGCCTCGGCCTGGTCTACCTGGAGGCCGCCGCCGCCGGCCTGCCCGTGATCGCCGGAAACGCCGGCGGCGCCCCGGAAACCGTCCGCGAGGGCGTCACCGGCCATGCCGTCGACCGCGGCGACCTGGTCTCTACCTTGTCCGACCTGCTGCTCAACCCCGACCTGGCGGCCAAGATGGGCGCCGCCGGCCGCGAGTGGATGGCCACCTCGTGGCGTTGGGACGACCGCGCCACGAAACTGGCCGCCCTCATCGACGGCCGTCGCCCGCCAACTCCCTGAGCCGCCGCGGCGGCGACAGCGATACGTGAGCGGCGTGCTGAAGGCTGGAGCGAGTGCCGGTCTGGGGGAAGGACCGGGACGTGGGCCCAGGCCTCCGCCAGGAGGTTGCGGGCCGGTGAACCTGGGGGTCGGGTGGCCCGCGAGCACGACTCGCGGGCCACCCGTCATGTCCGGGGTCCTACTTGGCGTAGATCAGCGCGATGTCCTCGGCGTAGGTCTTGGCCACCACGTTGCGGCGCAGCTTGAGGCTGGGCGTCATCTCGCCGCCCTCCTCGGTGAAGTCCACCGGCAGGATGCGGTACTTGCGAATCGACTCGGCCTTGGACACCGACCGGTTGGCCTCGTCCACGGCGGCCTGGATCTCCCGGTTGAGGTCCGGGTCGTCGATCATGCCGGCCACCGTGGCGTCGGCCGGCTTGTGATTGTTGGCCAGCCAGGATGGGAAGAACTCGGGGTCGATGGTGACCAGCACGCCGATGAACGGCTGCTTGTCGCCCACGACCATGCACTGGCTGATCAGCGGGTGCACGCGCAGCCGATCCTCCAGGCCCGCGGGCGAGACGTTCTTGCCGCCGGCCGTGACGATGATCTCCTTCTTGCGGCCGGTGATCCGCAGGAAGCCCTCGTCGTCCAGCTCGCCGATGTCGCCGGTGTGGAACCAGCCGTCCGACAGCGCCTGCTCGGTGGCCTCGGCGTTGTTCCAGTAGCCGCGGAACACGATCGAGCCCTTGATCAGGATCTCGCCGTCGTCGGCGATGCGCACCGCGGTGCCCGCGACCGGGCGGCCCACCGTGCCGACCTTGAACGCCGCCCGCACGTTCACGCAGGCCGCCGCGCTGGTCTCGGTCAGGCCGTAGCCCTCAAGCACCGGCACGCCGATGCCGCGGAAGAAGTGCGCCAGCCGCTCGCCCAGCGGCGCGCCGCCGGAGACCGCCGCGTCGCAGCGGCCGCCCAGCGCCGCCCGAAGGCGGCTGTAGACCAGCCGGTCGAACACCGTGTGCTTGACCTTGAGGCCCAGGCCGACGTGGCCGGCGTCCAGCGCCTGGCTGTAGGCCACCGCGGTCTGCTCCGCCGCGTCGAAGATGCGGCCCTTGCCGTCGGCGTGCGCCCTCTGCTTGGCGGTGTTGTAGACCTTCTCGAACACGCGCGGCACCGCCAGCACGAAGTCCGGGCGGAACGAGGCCAGGTCCGGCACCAGGTTGCGGACGTCCGGGGTGTGGCCCAGCGTCGTGCGGGCGTAGACGGCGGACAGCGCGATGACCCGGGCCAGCACGTGGGCCAGCGGCAGGAACAGCAGCACGGAGTGGCCCGGCTGCATGAGCTCCGGGAACGCGGCCATGGCCGAGCGCACCTCGGACAGCAGGTTGCTGTGCGTGAGCTCGCAGCCCTTCGGGCGGCCCGTCGTGCCCGAGGTGTAGATCAGGGTGGCCGTGTCCGAGGCCCGCACGCCCTTGCGGGCCGCGCGCAGCTGGTCGTCGGTGATGTCCCGGCCCTTGGCGGTCAGTTCGTCCACCGCGTCGTGACCCGAGTCACTGTCGATCTGCCACACGCTGCCGAGCTCCGGCAGGCTCGCCGACACGCCGTCCAGCGCCGCGCGGTGGGCCGCCGTCTCCACGACCGCCGCCTTCGCGCCCGAGTCCGACAGGATCCACTGCACCTGGTCGGCGGAGGACGTCTCGTAGATCGGCACCGACACCAGGCCCGCCGACCAGATCGCGAAGTCCAGCAGCGTCCACTCGTAGCGGGTCTTGGACATCAGGCCCACCCGGTCGCCGGGCCGCAGACCGGCCGCGACCAGGCCCTTCGCCACCGCGGCCACCTCGTCCGCGAACTGCCTGGTCGTCACGTCGACCCAGGTGCCGTCCACCCGCCGCCGGAGACCGATCGCCGTGGCGAAGCGCTCGGCGTTCGCCTGCACCATGTCGGTGAGGTTCTCGTCGTCGGCCACCGCGGCGGTGGCGGGGACGCTGAACTCGCGCACGTCAACCTCCGGAACTTCGATGTTACTGGCGAGGAAACCTACCGGGCCGTTTGATGTCAACACCAGGCCGGTGGCACGCTGCCAGTCGTGCCCGCGGTTGACGTTGTCGACGAGACCTTCCTCGTAGTGCCCCCGGCGGCACTCGCCGCCGTCTTCTCCGACCGTTCCAACTGGTCGCGATTCTGGCCTGACCTGCGCCTTTCAGTCTACGTCGACCGTGGCGACGCCGGCATCCGCTGGACCGTGCAGGGGGCGCTGACCGGCACCATGGAGGTCTGGCTCGAACCCGTGCTCGACGGCACCCTGCTGCACTACTTCCTGCGTGCCGACCCGCCCACCCCGTACCACCGCATGAAGGACCGCCTCGCCGCCATCCGCACCCGCCAGGTCGCGGCCAAGGCCATCGCGCTGGACCTCAAGCTGGAGCTGGAGGGCGGCCGCCCGCCCGGCGTCGCACCGTAGGGTTATGGCGTGCGGGTTCACGTGGTGTCGGACGTCCATGGCAATGCCGAGGCACTGGCCAGGGCCGGCGTCGGCGCGGATGCCCTGATCGTGCTGGGCGACCTGCTGGACTTCGTGGACTACCACGACCACGGCTCGGGGATCATGGGCGCGGTCTTCGGGGCGGAGCAGGTGGCGGAGTTCGCCAAGTACCGGCGCGGGCCGCGGACGCCGGAGTCGATCGCGTTCGTGCGGGGCATGTGGGCGCGGCTGGGCACCGACGCGGCGACGGTGGTGCGGGAGGCGATCCGCGACCAGTACAAGAAGCTGTTCTCGGCGATGACCGTGCCCACCTACGCGACCCCGGGCAATGTGGACGCCCCGGACCTGTGGCCGGAGTTCGCCAGCGACGGCGTCCACATCCTGGACGGCGACACGGCGGTGATCGGCGGCCTGAAGGCGGCGTTCGTGGGCGGCGCGCTGCTGCCGGACGACGCGGTGCTGCGCGACAACGGGGTGTGGCGGCCGTACCTGCGCTACGAGCGGGAGTTCGCGGCGGCGATCGGGGGCCTGCCGGACGACGTCGACCTGGTGTGCTCGCACGTCCCGCCGGCCACGCCGGAGTTGGTCTACGACGTGGTGGCCCGCCGCCCGGAACTGGGCTCGACCAGCCTGCTGGGGCTGATCGAGCGCGCCCGGCCCCGCTGGTCGCTGTTCGGTCACGTGCACCAGCCGCTGGCCCGGCGCATGCGGATCGGCCGCACCGAGTGCGTCAACGTCGGACACTTCCAGCGGACGGGCACGCCGTACGTGCTGCGCTTCTGAGTGCGGGTAACCTGCGCGCATGGCCGACGAGTCCACCCAGTCCATCGTGATCGACGCCGAGCCGGCGCGGATCCTGGCTGTGATCGCGGATTTCGCCGCGTACCCGGAATGGGCGAACGCGATGAAGACGACCGAGGTGCTGTCCACCGGCGCCGACGGTCGCGCCGAGCAGGTGCGCTTCCAGCTGGACCAGGGCGTGATCAAGGACGAGTACACGCTCGAGTACAAGTGGGCCGACAGCTCGGTGAGCTGGCGCCTGGTCAAGGGGCAGATGCAGAAGTCGCAGCGCGGCAGCTACGTGCTCGAGCCGGCCGGCGCCAGCACCAAGGTGACCTACACGCTGTCGGTCGAGCTGGGCATCCCCATGATCGGCATGCTGCGCCGCAAGGCGGAGAAGGTGGTCATGGACACCGCGCTCAAGGAGCTTAAGCGCCGAGTCGAGGGCCTGAGCTGAGCGTGCGGGTCCTGCTGTTCACCGGCAAGGGCGGGGTCGGCAAGACCACCCTGGCCGCGGCCACGGCCGCCGCGACGGTCGCGGCCGGCCGCAAGGCGCTGGTCGTGTCCACGGATCCGGCCCACTCCCTGGCCGACGCGTTCGCCCATGAGCTGGGCCCGCGACCGTCCGAACTGGACACCGGGCTGTACGGCGCGCAGATCGACACGCGGCGGCTGGTGGACGGCGCGTGGGAGGAGATGCGCGGTCATCTGCGCACGCTGCTGGCCGGCGCGGGCATCGACGAGCTGGCGGCCGAGGAGCTGACGGCCCTGCCCGGCGTCGAGGAGCTGCTGGCGCTGGCCGAGGTGCACCGGCTGGCCACCACCGGCCCGTGGGACGCGGTGATCGTCGACTGTGGACCGACGGCCGAGACGCTGCGCCTGCTGGCCTTGCCGGAAGCGGTCGGCGGTTACCTGGAGCGGCTGTTCCCGACGCATCGGCGCGTCGTTCGAGGCCTGCTCGCCGGGGTCGCCGGCAGCGCGGCACCGGCCCGTTGGGACGCGGCCGCCGACGCGATCGGGCGGCTCGCGGAGCACCTGGAGGCGGTGCGCTCGCTGCTCGTCGACCAGGAGCGGACCAGCGTCCGACTGGTCTTGACGCCGGAGCGTGTGGTCGCCGCCGAAACCCGCCGCACCCTGACTGCCCTTGCGCTGCAAGGGATTCGTGTTGACGGCCTCGTAGCCAACCGATTGCTGCCCGATGCTGGAGCGAGTCGTGGCGCGGCGGCCAACTGGCTGCGCACGCGACGGGCCGAGCAGGACGCCGTGCTGGCCGACCTGCGCGCCGGCGAGGTGCCGGTGCGGACGGTCGGCTACCGGGCGTGCGAACCGGTCGGCGTGCCGGCGCTGCTGGAACTGGCTGAGGAGCTCTACCCGGACGGCGACCCGCTGGCCGTGTCGACGGTGTCGACCGAGCCGCTGCTGTCGGTCAGCGCCTCCGAGGTGGGCTACCAGTTGCGGATGTCGTTCCCGCTGGACATCGACGCCGACCTGGATCTCGCCCGGGTCGACGATGAGCTGGCGATCACCGTGGACGGTCGGCGACGGCTGGTCGCGCTGCCGGCGGCGCTGCGCCGGTGCGAGGTGACCGGCGCCGAGATCGTCGACGGCGGTCTGCTGGTCGACTTCGAACCGGACCCAAGGTTGTGGATGCGGTGAGCCAGGACCGGATCGCCGAGGAACTCCGCCTGCTGATCGACGCGCTGGCGGAGAAGGCGGAGCCGTGGCTCCAGCGTTTCGCCGCCGAGGGCGCCGAGCACGAGCCGTCCACTTGCGACTGGTGCCCGGTCTGCGCGGTCGCGGCCGTGGTCCGGGGCGAACGCTCCGAGCTGGCCGCCCGCGCCGCCGAGCACGCCGTCGGCCTGCTTACGGTGCTGCGCATGGCCTTGCAGCAGGAGCGCACCGCGCCCGCGCACGACGCTGAGCAGCCCGCGCCGCCACGAGTGCAGAAGATCACCGTCCGCCGCCGCGGGCAGGACCCTTGCTGACCGTCGGCATCGACGTCGGCGGGACCAGTGTTCGGGCAGGCGTCGTGGACTCCCAAGGTGCCGTGCTCGACACGACGCGCGCGCCGACACCCGGCGGCGGCGCGCCGTTGGAGGACGCGATCGCCTGCGCCGTCGAGGAACTGCGCGCGCGGCACAAGATCTCCGCCGTCGGCCTGGCCGTCGCCGGCTTCGTCACCGAGGACCGCATGTCCGTGCGGTTCGCCCCGCATTTGGCCTGGCGGGACTCACCGGTCGCCAAGGCGATGACCCAGCGGCTCGGGCTTCCCGTGGTGTTGGAGCACGACGCCAACGCCGCCGCCCTGGCCGAGCACCGCTTCGGCGCCGCCCGTGGGGCCAAGGTCGCGGTCATGGTCGCCCTCGGCACCGGCATCGGCGGCGCGCTGTTGATCGACGGCGAGGTCTTCCGTGGCGCCTACGGCGTCGCTCCGGAGCTCGGGCACCTCCGCGTCGTGCCGAACGGTCGGCCCTGCCCGTGCGGCAAGAAGGGCTGTTGGGAGCGGTACTGCAGCGGCACCGCCCTGAGCGCCACCGCCGTCGAGCTGATGGCCAAGCATCCCGGCGCCTCCACCGTGCTGGCCCGGGAGGCCGCCGGCGACCCCCAGCGCGTGACCGGCCGCAAGGTCTCCGGGGCCGCCCGCGACGGCGACCCCATCGCCCAGCGGGCCCTGGCCGAGCTGGCCAAGTGGCTCGGCGAGGGCCTCGCCCTGGTCGCCGACGTCTACGACCCCGAGGTCGTGGTCATCGGCGGCGGCGTCTCCGAGTCGGCCCCTTTGTTTCTCGACGACGCCCGTGAGCACTACGCCGCCGTCGTCACCGGCTCCGGCTACCGCCCCCTGGCCCGCATCCGCACCGCCCAGCTCGGCGACGACGCCGGCATCGTCGGCGCCGCCACCCTCGCCCGCGAGCTGCTCAAGCGCCGCTGAGTTTTTGGCGCCGCCTCCGGCGTCGCGGCTCGGCCGCTCGGACCCGGTGCCTTCGCTTGCCGGATTTAGCCCGCCGCGTCGGCTCGGGTGGTGGGTCGCGTCGGGTGGCGGCGGCCGAAATCCGCCAACCACTCCAGGCACCGGCGCGGCCTCGCTGCCCCGATGTACCGGAGATCCAGGGCACTTCTGGGTACAACCCCGAACAACGCTCGCCCTCGCCGATGCTTCGCCCGATTTCCGGATTTCGCCCGTTGCACCTTCGCCGGCCGCCAGCCCTTCAGACCGCTCGGCCCCCACCACAGCAGACCGCCCGACCCCCACCACAGGAGACCGCTCGGCCCCGCCCCTGCTTCGCCCGGTTGCTGGATTTTTCGAGGTCCGCCACCCAACTCGCCCCACCACCCGAGCCAACGCGGGCCTCGAAAAATCCAGCAAGGGCGAGGCAGGGGCTTAAAAGGGGCCGAGCCGCCCCGCCGGAGGCGGGGCCAATGTCACAGCTGCGCGCCGGAGCCGTCGTCGGACCCGGGCGGTGGGCCGTGGCGCATGCGGAGGAGGAGCCAGCCGACGCCGCTGGTCAGGGCGATGATGGCGAGCGGGGTGGCGACCTGGGACTGGAGGCCGATCACGCCGGGGAAGGCCAGCAGCACGGCGCCGATGAGGATCAGCACCACGGCGAGCACGGTCAGCGGGCGCGGGCGGGGGAAGGGCGGGGGCTCGGGCGGGACGTAGTGCTCGGTGTCGGAGGCGGCGGCCCAGTCCCATTCCTTGTCGGCGGTGCGCCAACCGGAGGACATCGGCGGCGCGGCGGCCGCTGGGGGTGGGGAGGGCGGTTCGATGGGCCGGGTCTCCTCGGCGGCGCTGGTGTCCTGCCGGGCCGCGGGCTGGTCCTCGGGCCAGCGCACACCCATGCCGTCCCGTTCCAGGCCCGCGACGATCTCGGCGAACGCCGCGTCGACGTTCTCCGGTCCATCGGTGTTGCCTCGCCCAGTCACCCGGCCTCCACAAGCGTGGTCGCTCCATACTCGCACGAGTGCGCGTGAAAGAGCCGTTCCGTCGATCACTATCTGCCCGCCTGGCCGAGCCTGGCGTTGCTCGTTGTGCCGACCGGCCGCCGCTCCGTAGGCTGATCCGCTCAGGATCGGCATGAGGAGGCGCACGCCGCGGTGCTGTACTGGGTGATGAAGTACGTCCTGTTGGGGCCCATCCTGCGCCTGTTCTTCCGGCCCCGGATCGAGGGCCTCGAGAACGTGCCCGAGACCGGCGGCGCGTTGCTGGCCAGCAATCACCTCGCCGTCTCCGACTCGTTCTTCCTGCCGCTGATGGTGCCGCGGCGGATCACGTTCCCGGCCAAGAGCGACTACTTCACGCAGAAGGGCGTCAAGGGCGCGCTCAAGCGGCTGTTCTTCACCGGCGTCGGCCAGGTGCCGATCGACCGCTCGGGCGCGGCGGCGGCGCAGGGCGCCCTCGACACGCTGGTGCGCCTGCTCAAGGAGGGCGGCCTGGTCGGCATCTACCCGGAGGGCACGCGCTCCCCGGACGGCCGCCTGTACAAGGGCAAGACCGGCATGGCCCGGGTGGCGCTGGAGGCCGGGGTGCCGATCATCCCGGTGGCCATGTTCGGCACCGACAAGGCCAATCCGATCGGCTCCAAGATGTGGTACCCGCACCCGATCCGGATCAAGATCGGCAAGCCGCTGGACTTCTCCCGCTACCACGGCATGGACGGCGACCGGTTCATCGAGCGCTCGATCACCGACGAGGTCATGTACGACCTGATGGAGCT
Organism: Kutzneria sp. NPDC051319; assembly: GCF_040682195.1. Classification (NCBI taxonomy): domain Bacteria; kingdom Bacillati; phylum Actinomycetota; class Actinomycetes; order Pseudonocardiales; family Pseudonocardiaceae; genus Kutzneria; species Kutzneria sp. NPDC051319. Next base: position 14,466 of record NZ_JBFBAM010000122.1, read on the forward strand.
GTCCGGCCAGGAGTACGTGGACATCTACGCGGCCAAGCTCAAGGAGGCCAAGCCGGTGGCCACCCCCGCGCCGCGCCTGCCGGCCGACGCCGTTCCCGCCGACAAGGTGCCCAGCTGAGGCCCCTTCGGGCAAACCGCCTACGCTGCACGGCGTGCGGTTTTTCTACGATTGCGAATTCATCGAGGACGGTCGCACCATCGACCTGGTGTCGATCGGTGTTGTCGACGAGGAAGGCCGCGAGTTCTACGCCGTGTCCACCGAGTTCGACCCGGACCGGGCCGGCCAGTGGGTCCGCCAGAACGTGCTGCCCAAGCTGCCCCCGCCGGCCAGCCCGGTGTGGATGAGCCGGGGCCGGCTGCGTCAGGAGCTGCTGAACTTCGTCAGCCCCAACGGCGAGAGCGCGGAGCTGTGGGCGTGGTTCGCCGCGTACGACCACGTGGCGCTGGCGCAGCTGTGGGGCGCGATGCCCGAGCTGCCCCGCGAGCTGCCCCGTTTCACCCGTGACCTGCGGCAACGCTGGGACGACCTGGGGCGGCCGAAGCTGCCGCAGCCCCCGTCGGACGCGCACGACGCGCTGGCCGACGCCCGGCACAACCTGGCCCGCTGGAAGGCCATGGAGGCCGAGCGGCTGCGCCGGGGCAACGCCGTCAAGTGACAAATGCGGGGGTGCCTTGCTGCACCGATACAGGGCATGACACGCTCTCGTAACACGCGGTCGCCAGTGACGCCGGCCACATCTATCCGACCTGTGAGAGAGGCAAGCAGATGCGCATCGGTGTGCTGACCGGCGGTGGTGACTGCCCGGGCCTGAACGCGGTGATCAGGGCCGTTGTCCGCAAGGGCATCGAGGCCCACGGCTGGGAGGTCATCGGCTTCCGCAACGGCTGGCGTGGCCCGATCGAAGGCCTGACCAAGCAGCTGGGTCTGGACGAGGTCGAGGAGATCCTGACCCGCGGCGGCACGATCCTGGGCTCTTCCCGCACCAACCCCTACAAGGAAGAGGGGGGTGTCGAGAAGATCCGCGCGGTGCTGGCCCAGCACAAGATCGACGCGTTGGTCGCGATCGGCGGGGAGGACACGCTGGGCGTGGCCAAGCGGCTGACCGACGACGGCATCCCGGTGGTCGGTGTGCCCAAGACCATCGACAACGACCTGGGCTCCACCGACTATACCTTCGGTTTCGACACCGCGGTGCACATCGCCACCGAGGCGCTGGACCGCCTGCGCACCACCGCGGAGTCCCACCACCGCGCGCTGGTCGTCGAGGTCATGGGCCGCCACGCCGGCTGGATCGCCCTGCACTCGGGCATCGCCGGCGGCGCCAACGTGATCCTGGTGCCCGAGCGTGAGTTCAACGTGGAGAAGGTCGTCGAGTGGACGCAGCGGCGCTTCGAGCGCCAGTACGCGCCGATCATCGTGGTGGCCGAGGGCGCGATGCCCGAGGGTGGCGCCGAGTCGCTGCACAACGGTGAGAAGGACGCCTTCGGCCACGTCCGCCTCGGCGGCATCGGCCAGTGGCTGGCCGAGGAGATCGCCGAGCGCACCGGCAAGGAGTCCCGCGCGGTCGTGCTGGGCCACGTGCAGCGCGGCGGCACCCCCACCGCCTACGACCGCGTCCTGGCCACCCGGTTCGGCCTGCACGCGGTGGACGCCATCCACGACGGCGACTTCGGCGTGATGGTCGCGCTCAAGGGCACCGACATCGTGCGGGTGAAGCTGTCCGAGGCCACCGCCGAGCTGAAGACGGTTCCGGCGGAGCGTCTGCAGGAGGCTGAGGTTTTCTTCGGTTAAGCCGGGAACTCTCATAGCATAAATAGATTGCCCGGGTCGCGAGACCCGGGCATTCTTGTGTCCATGGCGAGCAACGGATTCTCCCGGGTGCTCGGCCGATGGGAGGCCTGCGCACCGTCACGGTGACGCGGCCCTGGGTCGGTCGGGTCACGTGACGTGCATGGCAGGGCCGGCAACGGGGCCGGCCGCAGCGGTGACGGCCGCTGCCCTGGTGCTGACGCCCTCGGGCGGACAAGGCCCTGTCCCACGCGACCCGACCGATTCCCTTCATCTCCCTCTATTCCCGCCTGTGGTCCAACGGACACGACACCGGTCTACGAAGCCGGCAATGCAGGTTCGATTCCTGCCGGGCGGACGTGTGTGCCATTTCCTCGGAAGGAGGAACGACGATGAGGATTTTCACCCTGGGCATGCTGTTCCTTCGGGGAGAGCCCACCCCCAAGCCCTGGCCGGTCAACAAGTGAACCAGTAGCGGGGCCCGCGCCGCGCCGCCGGGGGCGCGGGCGGCCCCCCCGGCGGCCATTGTGGGGGGGGGCCCCCCCCCCCCCCCCCCCCCCCCCCGCTGCTGGACCA
>NZ_JBFBAM010000123.1:0-16528 GCF_040682195.1 Kutzneria sp. NPDC051319
GCACTAGTCGCCCCACTCGCCTCCCGCGAAGAATCCCCCGACCCGCATGCGGGTCGGGGGATTCGCATATTGTGGAACCGCCCCGGGCTCATTGGCCCGGGGCGGTTCTGGTGATTTCCCTACTGGTCGTCCTCGATGCTCAACGCCAACACGGGGCAGCCGGCGGCGACGTCCTCGATCGCTTTTCGGTGTTCGGCCCCGGGCCTTTCCACCAGCACGAGCACACGACCGTCGTCCTCGTCCTGGTCGAAGATCTCGGGCAGCGTGAAGGCACAGGCGCCGGAGCCGACGCAGCGCTCCCGGTCGTAGCGGATCCTCATGGCGTCACCAGGTCACGGGCAGCGAGTACAGGCCGTAGATCAGCTGGTCGTGCTTGAACTCCAGCTCCTGCACGGGCGCGGCCAGGCGCAGCGTGGGGATGCGGGAGAACAGGGTGGTGAAGACGACGTCGAGCTCCACCCGGACCAGGTTGGCGCCCGGGCACTGGTGATTGCCGTGGCCGAAAGCCAAGTGCCCCTTGGCCTCGCGGTGGATGTCGAGGGCGTCGGGATTGGCGAAGAAGCGGTCGTCGCGGTTGGCCGAGCCGTTCAGGGCAATGATGCCCTCGCCGGCCCGGATCAGCACGCCGTCGATCTCGATGTCCTTGGTGGCCACGCGGGCCGTCGCCGAGTCGGAGATGCTCAGGTAGCGGAAGAGCTCTTCCACCGCCTTGGGCATCAGCGACGGGTCGGCCTTCACCTCGGCCAGCTGCGCCGGGTTCTCCAGCAGCGCCACGGTTCCGAGGCCGATGATGTTGGCGGTGGTGTCGAAGCCGCCGAACAGCAGCATCCGGGCCAGCGCCACCAGGTCGTTGTGCTGAAGCTCGCCGGTCTCGTTGTTCTTGGCGATCACCCGGCTCAGCACGTCGTCGCCCGGGTTCTCGGTCTTGGCCGTGACCAGGCCCTGCAGGTGCATCTCCATCTCGTACTGCGCGGCGCCGAACTCCTCCGGGGTGATGTCCCGGTTGACCATCTGCTCGGCGTAGCGGCGGAAGAAGTCCACGTTCTCCCCGCCGACGCCGATCAGCTCGCAGAACACCAGCGACGGCACCGGAACGGCCAGCTCCTGGATCAGGTCGACCGGGCCGCCCTTGGCCAGCATGGCGTCGATGTGCTGGTTGGTGACCTCCTGGATGCGCGGCCGCAGGGCCTGCATGCGCTTGGCGGTCAGCTCGGGGATCAGGGCGCGCCGGCGCACGGTGTGGTCGGGCGGGTCCATCGCGACCAGCGGCAGCTCCAGCGTCTCCAGCACCTCGGGCGGCAGCGGCACCTGGAGCGGGTAGCCGGGCAGCTTCCAGTTGGAGCTCATGTCCGGGCTGCCCAGCACCTGCCGGACCTGGTCGTGCCGCGTGACGACCCAGACCTGCTTGCCCGACACCCGCAACGTCACCTTGCTGACGGACTGCTCCTCACGCAGCCGCTCGTACTCCTGTGGCGGGCTCAGCGGACAGCGGCTGCGGCTCAGCGGAAAGGCGGGAGCCGTGATAGGCGCGGTGGTCACTTCGGCGGTCATGGGTGCTGCCTCTCGATAGGGACGCCTCGCGGGTAGGTTCCGTCAGGGGGCTCGTGCAGTGTCAGCCCCTACGCACCCCTAACCCCGGTCAGGGACGGCAAAGTGAAGCCTGACGCCAGTTCTCGCAGCGCGAAGTCCAGCAGCTGCGGCAGATCGGCGTGCTCGGCGGCCAGCCACTGCTCGTGCGCGGCGACGGCCACGCCCAGTGTGGCATAGGCGATCGACTGCGGGACAAGGGAATCGGCCGGGTGGCCCAGGCTTGGCGCCACGAAGTCAGCGATCACCTGCCGCCACTGGACGTACCGGAGCGTGGAGTGGGCCTGCAACGCCGGCACGCGCAGTATCAGCGCCATTCGTTTGCGGTGCCAGGGAATCTCGTCGGCGTCGAGCCGGTTGCACGCCACCACGGCCTGCCGCACGGCGTCCATCGCCGCCAGCCCCGGCCCGCATTCCCGCAGCCAGCACCGCAGGCGTTCCAGCTCACGGTCGAAGGCGCCCCACGCGATGTCGTTCTTCGACGGGAAGTAGCGGAAGAACGTGCGACGGCTCACGCCGGCGGCGCGGGCCAGCTCGTCGACCGTGGTCGCCTCGTAGCCCCGCTCGGTGAACAGCTCCAGCGCGACATGCTCCAGGTCGAGGTGGGTGCTGACGCGCTGCCGGCCGCCGCGGCCGCAAGACTGGGTGTTTCCCCCGACCTTCGCCATGCTGTCTTCCAATCGGCACCGGGTGTCATTAGCTTCGTGTTTGTTCGAAGGCAAGCCCGCCCCGTTCAGGAGTGTGTCATGGCGAACGACACGGAAACGCCCACTACTTCCGACGATGTGGACGAGCTGCTCGTCGAGGAAGTCTCCATCGACGGCATGTGCGGCGTCTACTAGCCGATGTTCGATCCCAAGCGACCGTACCGCTGCTCGCCCCAGGTGGCGTTGCGGCCCGAGCCGTTCGGCGCGCTGGTCTACGACTTCGCCACCCGTCGGTTGTCCTTCCTCAAGACCAAGCAGCTCGCGCAGGTCGTTGCCATGCTGGAGAAGCATGCCGACGTCGACTCCACTTTGGACGCTGTGGAGGTGGCGCCGGGACAGCGCGCCGCCTACCTGCACGCCCTCGCCGGACTGGCCGACGCGGGCACGATCCGACAGCGGGAGCCGTAGATGAAGCTGGTCGACCACTTCGAGACCGGCCTCGACGCGCCGATCTGCCTGACCTGGGAGCTCACCTACGCCTGCAATCTCGCCTGCGTGCACTGCCTTTCGTCCTCCGGCCGCCGCGACCCCCGCGAGCTGGACACCGCCCAGTGCCGTGCGGTGATCGACGAGTTGCAGCGCATGCAGGTGTTCTACGTCAACATCGGCGGTGGCGAGCCCACGGTCCGGTCGGACTTCTGGGAGCTGGTGGAGTACTCCACCGACCACCAGGTCGGCGTGAAGTTCTCCACCAACGGCGTGCGCCTGAACGAGAAGCGCGCGAAGTGGTTGGCCGGCAGCGACTACGTGGACGTGCAGATCTCGCTGGACGGGGCGACGGCGGCGGTCAACGACGCCGTCCGCGGGCCCGGTTCCTTCGACACGGCCATGCGCGCCATGGGAAATCTCGCCGACGCGGGCTTCCGCGACTTCAAGATCAGCGTGGTGATGACCCGCCAGAACGTCGACCAGCTCGACGACTTCGCGGCCATCGCCGACTCCTACGGCGGGCAGCTGCGTATCACCCGGCTGCGCCCGTCCGGCCGCGGCGCCGACGTGTGGGACGAGCTGCACCCGACGGCCGCGCAGCAGCGGCAGCTCTACAACTGGTTGGTGGCACACGGAGAAGGCGTCCTCACCGGCGACTCCTTCTTCCACCTCAACGCGCTCGGCTCGACCCCGCTGCCGGGGCTGAACCTGTGCGGCGCGGGCCGGGTGGTGTGCCTGATCGATCCCATCGGGGACGTGTACGCGTGCCCCTTCGCGATCCACGAGCAGTTCCTCGCCGGCAACGTACGCGCTCCGGGCGGCTTCAGCGAGGTCTGGCGGAACTCCCCTCTGTTCCAGGACCTCCGCCGCCCGACGTCGGCGGGGAGCTGCTCGTCCTGTCCCTCCTACGACAGCTGCCGCGGCGGCTGCATGGCCGCCAAGTTCTTCACCGGCCTGCCGATGGACGGCCCGGACCCCGAATGCGTGCAGGGCTACGGGGAACTGGCGCTGGCCACCGCCGGCGCGCCGCCGAAGCCGTCCGGCGACCACTCGCGGCGCAAGAAGCCGGTGCCGCTGTCGATCGGTTTCGGCCAGCCGGCCGACCGGGCCTGCGACACGAGTCCCCTGGCGGGTATGCGGTGATACTGACGACTCCGGTCGTGCTGGCCGGCCGAACCGCGCCCAGTCGCGTGATGTTCGGGCCGCACGAGACGAATCTGGGCCGTGGGCGGGCGATCTCGCTGCGGCACGTGGCCTACTACGAGCGCCGCGCGGCCGGCGGGGCCGGGGTTGTCGTCACCGAAACGGCCAGCGTGGACACCAGCGACTGGCCGTACGAGCGTGCGCCGCTGGCCGCCGAGTGTCAGCCGGGCTGGGCCGCGACCGTGTCCGCCTGCCGTCCACGTGGGACGTTGGTGGTGGCGTCGCTCGGCCATGCCGGTTCGCAGGGCTCGGCGGCCTACTCCCGCACGGCGCTGTGGGCGCCGTCGCGGGTGGCGGACGTGGCCAGCCGGGAACTGCCGATGGAGATGGAAGAACCCGAGCTGGACCGGTTGCTCCAGGGCTTCTCCTTCGCCACGGCGATCGCCATGGAGTCCGATGTGGACGGCGTGGAGATCGACGCCGGCCAGCACAGCCTGCTGCGGCAGTTCCTGTCCGGGCTGACCAACCAGCGCGAGGACGAGTACGGCGCCGACCGGGCGTTGCTGCTGCGCGAAGTGCTCTGCGCGGTAAGGGATATCCTCGGTCGGGATCGGATCCTCGGGCTGCGGCTGTCCTGCGACGAGCTCGCCCCGTGGGCCGGCATCACGCCCGAGCACGCGGCCGGTCTCGCCGCCGAGCTGGCCAAGGCCGTCGACTACATCACCGTCGTGCGGGGCTCGGCCATGTCCACTTCGGCCACCCGCCCCGACTTCCACACGCCTTCCGGCTTCAACATCGACCTGTGCCGGGACATTCGGTCCGCGGTCGGCGGCGTGGCCGACGTGATCCTCCAGGGTTCGATCGTCGGGCCCGATCAGGCCGAGTGGGCGCTGTCCTCCGGCGTGGCCGACCTGGTGGAGATGACCCGCGCCCAGATCGCCGAGCCGAACCTGGTTGCCTTGTGCGCCAAGGAAGAAGCCGCGCGCGTTCGGCCGTGTGTGTTGTGTAACCAGCGGTGCCGCGTCCGTGACGGCCGGAATGCCGTCGTGAGCTGCGTTGTCGAGCCGTCCAGCGGCTATGAGACCGCGGACCGTCCGCCGGCGCCGACCGCAGTCCCGCGCGAGGTGCTCGTCGTCGGCGGCGGTCCCGCCGGCTTGGAGGCCGCTCGGACGCTGGCCGATCAAGGGCACCAGGTGGAGTTGATCGAGCGGAGCGAGCGGCTCGGTGGCTCGCTGCGGTTGTCGCCGCTGGAGGGCTTCGCCGATTGGCTGGCGTCGGAGGTAAGCCGGCTGGGTGTGAAGATCCGCACCGGCGAGGCCGTGACCAGCGCCGACTTCGGTGGGCGGACGGTGGTGCTGGCCACCGGCTCGGTTCCCGGGCCGCGTGACTACGACATCGACGGCGGCCAGGTCCTCGACGTCGCCGACGTGCTCCGGGCCGGGCTCGATGCCCTGCCGGCGGGCCCGGTGGTGGTGTTCGACCCGGTCGGGGACTCGGTCGGCGCCCGGATCGCCGAGCTGCTGGCCAGCGCCGGCCGGGACACGACCGTCGTGACGCGGGACGCCGTTGTCGGCACCCAGCTGGCCGTCACCGGCGACCTGGCCGATGCCAACGCCCGGCTGCACCGCGCCGGCGTCCAACTGGTCAAGCGGTCGACCCTGCTGGCCGTTCGCGACGCGAGTGTGGTCGTGGAACACGTGCTCACTGGCGAGAAGCAGGAGCTGGCCTGCGAGGTGGTCATCCACTGTGGACACCGACTGCCCGATGTGACGCCGGGCGAGGTGCGGGCCGGTGACTGCGTGGCCCCCAGGACGTTGTACGAGGCCGTGTTGGAGGGCCGGCGGGCCGCCCAGGGGGTTTCCTGATGGCTTTCCGGTTCCTGTTCTCGCCGTTCCGGGTCGGACCGGTGACGCTCGCCAACCGGGTCGTGTTCTCCGCCCACCTCACCAACTACGCCGAGGACGGGCGGCCCAGCGAGCAGCACGCCGCCTACTACGCGGCCCGGGCGGCCGGCGGCGTCGGGCTGATCATCACCGAGGAGCATTCCACCCACCCGTCGGACTGGCCGTACGAGAAGCTGATCCACGGCTTCAATCCGGACGTCGTGGAGGGCTACCGGCGGATCACCGATGCCGTGCACGCCCACCGGGTGCCGATCTTCGCGCAGCTCAACCACAACGGCGGCCAGGCGTCGAGCCTGTACTCCCGTCTGCCGGTGCTGGCCCCGTCGGCCGTGCCGGATCCGCTGTTCCGCGAGGTGCCCAAGGCCGTCGACGACAAGGACATCGCCGACATCATCGCCGGATATGCCCTGGTGGCGAGGCACTGCGCCGAGGGCGGCTTCGACGGCGTCGAACTCCAGTGTTCGCATTCCTCCATCGTGCGGGGCTTTCTCTCCCTGGCCACCAACAAGCGCACCGACCGCTACGGCGGTTCCCTGGCCAACCGTGCTCGCATTCTGCTGAACATCGTCGCCGCCGTCCGGGACGCCATCGGCCCCGGCCTGGCGCTGGGCGTGCGGCTGTGTGGCGACGAGCTGATCGAGGGCGGCATCAAGCTCGACGAGGCCGTCGAGGTCGCGCGGCTGGTCGAGGCCACCGGCCATGTCGACTACATCAACACCTCGATCGGCGTCGCCACCTCCACGCTGTTCATGATCGAGGCCTCGATGGCCGTTCCCCCCGGTTATGCCCTGTTCATCGCCAATGCCATGCGGCAGGCCGTGAAACTGCCGGTCATCGGCGTCGGGCGGATCAAGGACCCGGTGCAGGCCGAGCGGGCGCTGGCCGAGGGCCACTGCGACCTCGTCGGCGTGGTCCGGGGGCAGATCGCCGATCCCGAGTTCATGGCCAAGGCCCGGTCCGGGCATGCAAGCGACATCCGCACCTGCCTGTCGTGCAACCAGGAGTGCGTGGGCCGGATGGGGCTCAACCACACCCTCGGCTGCATCGAGAACCCCCGCGCCGGCAACGAATCCGTGCCGCTGCCGACGCCTAGGCTGCGCGGCCGTCGCGTGCTGGTTATCGGCGGCGGTCCCGGCGGTCTCCAGGCCGCCTCCACTGCCGCCCAGCGCGGCCACCAGGTCACCCTGTTGGAACGCTCCTCCACCACCGGCGGCCAGGCCGCCCTGGCCGCCACGGTCCCCAGTCGAGCCGAATTCCTCGACCTGCCAAGGAATCTGCTGGCCGAGTGCAAGCGCCACGGCGTCGATGTCCGTACCGGCTTCGAGGCCACTGTGGACAGTGTGACGGCCGCGCACCCCGAGGTCGTGGTCCTGGCCACCGGCGCCCGTCCGAAGCTGCCTTGGTGGGCCGAGGGGCAAGCGCAGATCGTCGATGTCCGCGACGTCCTGGAGGGCCGGGCCGCTCCCACTGGCGAGGTCCTGATCGTCGACGAACTCGGCTTCCACCAGGCCACCTCCGTCGCCGAGCTGCTGGCCGACCGTGGCTGCCGGGTCCGCATCAGCACCCCCGGCATGGTCGTCGGGCAGGACCTCGGCGTCACCCTGGACATGGAGATGTTCCTGCTGCGGGCCAACCACAAGGGCATCGCGCTGACCACCGACGAGGTGATCATGGGGGCCGCTGAGGGCATCGAGGTGCAGATCCTCCGCCACACCACCGGCGCCATGTCCACCGAGCGCTTCGACTGGGTCGTCTGCGTCGTGCACCAGGAGCCCGAGGACGGATTGTGGAAGGCGCTGAAGGACGGGCCCTTCGAGGTGCACCGGGTCGGCGACTGCCTCACCCCGCGCCGAGCCCACGCCGCCGTGATCGAAGGCCACCGAGTGGGGGTGTCGCTGTGATCGGCGCCGACTTCGTTGCTCTTGTGGTGGTGCGGGACGGGGAGCTGCCGCTAGGGGCGGACGAGGTCGCGGCGGAGGCGGGCGGGGCGGTGCTGGTGGTGGGGACGAACGCCAAGGTGGCCGCCGACCAGCTGACCGCCGCCCGGACGGTCTGGGTGGCGGAGAGCGGCACGGTAACGCCTGGGGCGTTAGCGGGGGCGCTGGCGCCCGCTCTGCGAGAGGTGCACGCGGTGGTGCTGGTGGCGGCGGCGGATGGGCGGGACCTGGCGCCGAGGCTGGCCTATGCGCTGGGGAGGCCGCTGCTGAGCGGGGCGAATGCGGTGGGGCCGAGGGGCGCGGACGTGCTGCGGTGGGGGAGCCAAGGGCTGCAAGAGCTCACGCCGGACGGGCCCTTTGTCGCCACGCTGCAGCCCGGCGTGAGAGGGGCGGCGGCGGAGCCGGGGGCGCCGCGGATCGTCGAGATCGAGCTGACCAGCGTCGACGCGCCGGATGCGCGGTCGCTGGAAGTCACCACGCCCAAGGCGCGAGAGGCGGATCTGGCCGAGGCACGGCGGGTGCTCGGGGCGGGGGCGGGGCTGGTGAGTGACCAGGCGCAGATGGATCTGCTGGTCGAGGTGGGGGAGCGGCTCGGGGCGGCGGCGGGGGCGACGCGCGTGGTCACCGATGCCGGATTCGCCGGGCACGAGCGGCAGATCGGCACGACCGGCGTGGTGATCGACCCCGATCTGTACATCGCGTTCGGCGTCTCGGGGGCGGCCCAGCACGTCGGCGGCCTGGGTGCGCCCAAGCACGTGATCAGCGTGAACACCGATCCCTGCTGCCCGATGACGGCCATGGCGGACCTGGGCATCGTCGCCGACGCCCCGGCGGTGCTGGCGGAACTGGCGCGGCGGCTGGAGGACAGCGATGGCTGAGCACGCGGGCCCGGGAACGAGGTCGGCCGTCGTCGACACGCCGCCGCAGCGTGAGGTGGACGTGGTCGTGGTCGGCGCGGGGCCGGCGGGCTCGGCGGCGGCGCTGGAGGTGGCCCGCGCGGGCCACTCGGTGGTGCTGCTGGAACGCGGCCCGTTCCCCGGATCCAAGAACGTGTACGGCGGCGTGGTCTACGGGCGGGTGCTGGACGAGCTGGTGCCGCGCTGGTGGGAGCAGATGCCGGTGCAGCGCTGGGTGACCCGCCGCAGCACGATGATCATGACGCCGACGCAGGCGCTGACCGTGGACTTCCGCACCCAGGCCTGGGGCGGCCCGCCCTACAACGGGGCCACGGCGCACCGCTCCGACCTCGACGGCTGGCTGGCCGGCCTGGCCACGGAGGCAGGGGCCACGCTCGTTCCGTCAACGGTGGCAACAGGATTGCTCCGCGACGCCAGCGGCGCGGTCGTCGGCGTCCGGACCGACCGCCCGGACGGAGACCTCACGGCCAAGGTGGTGATCGCCTGTGACGGCGTGAACTCCTTCCTGGCCAAGGAGGCCGGCATGTTCGCCGGCAAGCCCACCGGGCACGTCACGCTCGGCGTCAAGGAAACCCTGCGGCTGCCTCGAAACGTCATCGACGAGCGCTTCGGCGTCACCGGTCAGCACGGCGTCGATATCGAGATCCTGGGCTGCACCAGGGGAATCCCCGGCGGCGGCTTCCTCTACACCAACCTCGACTCGGTCAGCGTCGGCGTGGTCGTGGATCCCCACGGCCTGGCGGCGAAAAAGGTCCGGCCCGAGGAGCTGGTCGCCGAGCTGAAGCGACACCCGGCGATCGAGCCGCTGGTGCGGGGCGGCGAGCTGCTGGAGTACTCGGCCCACCTGATCCCCGAGGGCGGCTACGACACCATGCCCGAGCTGGTGGCCGACGGCTTCCTCGTCGCCGGCGACGCCGCCGCGATGTGCCTGGCGGCCGGGATCTGGCTGGAGGGCGTCAACTTCGCCATCGGGGCCGGCATGTACGCGGGCCGGGCCGCCGCCGACGCGTTGGCGGCCAAGGACACCTCGAAGGCCGGGCTGGCCTCGTACCGGCGGATGGTGGACGAGTCGTTCGTGCTGGGGGACCATCGCAAGCTCCGCCGCGTGCCCGGACTGGTGCTGGGGCAGCGGATGCAGCAGGAGTACCCGGCGGTGCTGTGCGATCTCGCTCAGGGACTGTTCCAGGTGGACAATCCGCGCCCGAAGCCCGGCCTGCTCAAGCTGATCCGCCGGGTCTTGAAGTGGCACGGCGTCAAGACCAGGGACGTCCTGTCCGACGCGCTGACCGGAGTGAGGTCGTTCGGATGAGCCCAGGACAGAGTTACGGACTTCAGGCGTTTGACGACCGAATGTCCACCGTGGACTTCGACGTCGCCGAGAGGCCGCACATCACCGTGGACAACGACGTGTGCCGATCGTGCCGGACGACTGACTGCGTGTACGCCTGCCCGGCCAAGCTTTTCGTGCCGACCTCGGACGGCGGCATCCTGTTCAACTACGAGCAGTGCTTCGAGTGCGGCACCTGCTATCAGGTCTGCTCCGGCGAGAATGCCCTGAGCTGGACCTATCCCGACGGCGGCCACGGCGTCGCCTTCCGGAAGGGGTGAGTCATGCTGGTCGTCGCCGCGCTGACCTGGCCCGGCCCGCGCACCGTGGTCGACCAGCTCACGGGGAGCACCCGGACCGAGGAGGGTCGGCCGGGCGCCAGCGCCGCCGGCCTGGCCGCGCTGGAACACGCCCTACGCATCGGGGAATCTCTCGGCGGCAAGGTTGTCGCCGTGACCATCGGGTCGTCGTCGGCCGAGGAAATGCTGCGCGAGGCGGTGGCCGCCGGCGCCGCCGGTGCGCTACGCGTTGACGCTGACCTGACGGATGACGAGGCCGCGGCGCGGGCGCTGCTGGCCGCCGTCGCCGAACACCACGGCACCCCCGATGTCGTGGTGTTCGGCGACGACTCCGGCGACGTCCCCGGTTTCCTCGCGGCCATCACCGACGCCGCGCAGGCGTTGGGGTTGCTTGAGCTCACCGTCGAACATGGTGTCCTCGGTGGACTCCGGCGGCTGGACAAGGGACGGCGTGAGCGCCTGGCCATCCCGATGCCGGCGGTGTGCTCGGTGGAACCGGTGCTGCGGCCCCGGCGCGCCGGCCTGCCGGCGATGCTTGCCGCCCGTAACACGACCATCCCTGTCGTGAGGCCAGTCGTTCCCGGCTGGGCAGTGCGGGCCGGAACCATCCGGGCATACCGGCCGCGCGCCAGAATTCTTCCGATACCCGCGGCCGATCAGGCCAGAGACCGCATAGTTGCCCTGACGAACGCGGTGGCCGCCGGCGGCTCCGCGACCGTGGTGACGCCGCCCGACGCGGCGGCCGCGGCCGACCTCCTGCTCGACTACCTGTCCAGGCACGGCTATCTGGGGGACACGACATGACGCCACGAGTCGCGGTGGTGACGGGCGCGGCCCGTGGCATCGGCGCGGCCGTGGTGCGCCGGCTGGCCGGCGAGGGCTGGCGGGTCGTCGCCGTGGACATCTGCGAGGACATTCCCGGGCTGGGCTATTCGTTGGCCTCCAAGGAAGAGCTCCTCGCGCTGGTGCGGGAGTTCCCGGACACCGTCCGCGAGGTCGTGGCCGACGTTCGTGACGCCGGAGCCCTGGTCGAGGCGGCGGAGATCGCGCAGCGGGAGTTCGGTGGCCTGGACGCGGCCGTCGCCGCGGCGGCGGTGATCGCCGGCGGGCGTCCGCTGTGGGAGTCCGGCGACGAGGAATGGCAGTTACAGCTGGACATCGGCGTGAGCGGCGTGGCCAACCTGGCCCGCGCGGCCATCCCTGTGATGCTCCGCTCGGCCCAACCCCGGTCCGGCCGCTTCGTCGCCCTGGCCTCGGCCGCCGCGCATCGCGGCCTCTGGCACGCCGCCGGCTACAACGCCACCAAGCACGCCGTCGTCGGGCTGATCCGTGGACTGGCCCATGACCTGCGCGGCACCGGCATCACCGCGACCGCCGTGTCGCCGGGCAGCACGCGCACCAGCCTGCTCGACGCCAGCGCCGCCCTGTACGACCTGGCCGACGTCGAGGAGTTCAGCCGCTACCACCTCACCGAACAGTTGCTGCGGCCGGAAGAGGTCGCCGACGTGGTGTGTTTCCTGTGCGGCAAGGGGGCGTCCTCCATCACCGGCACCGTTGTGCACGCCGACGGGGGGTTCACGGCATGATTCCTTTGCACGTCAAGCTAGATCCGAGCGCACGCCGCATCGACAACCTCATCCTCGGCGGCTCGCCCTACGTCGTGCTCAGGCTGTCGGCCAAGGCCTCGTCCTGTGTGGACGCATGGCTGGCCGGCCAGGCGGTGGACACCGATCACCTGAAGCTGGCTGATCTGCTGGTGCGTAAGGGAATTCTACACCCACGCCGGGAAATCACCAGCCTCACGCCGCAGGATGTGACCGTTGTCGTACCGGTCCGCGACCACGCCGATGACCTGGCCCGGCTGCTGCCGGCTTTGACCGACGCCGCGAAGGTCCTGGTGGTCGACGACGGTTCGGCGAAGCCGATTCCCGAGGCCACCGTGCGGCACGCCAAGGCCAAGGGTCCGGCCGCCGCGCGCAACGCCGGCTGGCGGCTCGCCGGCACCGAGCTCGTCGCTTTCCTCGACGCGGACGTCGTGCCCGAACCCGGCTGGCTGGCAACGATTCTCCCGCACTTCGAGGACCCGAGCGTCGTCGCGGTCGCCCCGAGAGTGCGCAGTGTCGAAGGTCCGTCGATGCTTGAACGGTATGAGGAGCTCCGCTCGCCGCTGGACCTGGGCGACGCCGAAGCGCCGGTGCGACCGGGCAGCCGGGTCAGCTACGTCCCGTCGGCGGCGCTGGTCATCCGGTTTTCCGCGCTGCTCAAGCACAACGGCTTCGACGAGACCATGCGGTTCGGCGAGGACGTGGACCTGGTGTGGCGCTTCAACGAGGCCGGCGACCAGGTCCGCTACGAGCCACGATCCGTGGTCCGGCATCGTCCCCGCGAGACGTGGAAAGCCTGGCTGCGCCAACGTTTCGGCTACGGCACCTCGGCCGCCCCGCTGGCCATTCGCCACGGCGCCAAGGTCGCGCCGGTCAAGGTCTCGATGTGGAGCGCCCTGTCCTGGGCGCTCGTCGCCGCCGGCCGCCCGCTGCTGGGAGGGGCCGTCGCCGGCACTACCGCGTCGTTGCTGCCACGCAAACTGAAAGACGTCGGTGTGCCGGCGACGGAGTCGGTGCAGCTTGCCGTCCGCGGCCATGCCGGCGCGGGGCGGCTGCTGGGCGACGCCGTGGTCCGGTCGTGGTGGCCGGTGGCCATCCCGGTGCTGGCGTCGACCCGTTGGGGCCGTTGGGTTCTACTGGCGGCATTCGCCCGCCACGTGGAGGAGTGGTACACCCGCGGCGCGACCGTCGGCCTGCCGGGCTGGCTCGCCGCCCGGATGCTCGACGACCTCGCGTACGGGGCCGGCGTGTGGTGGGGCGCGATCCGGCACCGCACCGTCAAGCCGCTGTTGCCGGACCTGAGCGACTGGCCCGGCCGGGACGGGGTCGGCCGCACGTGAACCGTCTGACCGACATGGCCTGGCCGGAGGTCGAGGCCCTCGCCGCCGCCAGCGTGCTGGTCGTTCCGGTCGGCTCGACCGAGCAGCACGGTCCGCACCTGCCGTTCACCGTGGACACCGAGATCGCCGCCGCGCTGTGCGAGCGGCTGGCGCGGGCCCGTGACCGCGTGGTCGTGGCCCCTGCCTTCTCGTACGGCTCCAGTGGTGAACATGCTGCCTTCCCGGGCTCGCTGTCGATCGGTCTGGACGGCGTGGAAACCCTGGTGGTGGAACTGGTTCGCTCGGCCGACGCGTTCGCCGGCGTGTTGCTGGTCAACGGTCACGGCGGCAATTCCGGCGCCGTGTCCCACGCTGTGCGGCGGCTGTCTCACGAAGGTCGGCGCGTCACCTGCTGGTCGCCCAGTGGGTCCGCTGTGGACAGTCACGCCGGCTGCACCGAGACCTCGGTGATGTTGGCGCTGCGTCCCGAATCCGTTCGCCTCGATCTCCTGGAGGCCGGGGACACCCGGCCGCTGCGGGAGATCATGCCGCTGCTGGTCCGCTCTGGAGTTGTGGCCGTGAGTGCCAACGGTGTTCTCGGCGATCCACGCGGAGCGTCACGCGGAGAAGGCCGGCGCGTCCTGGAGCATTGGACGGCCGGCCTGCTCTCGGCGTACGACACATGGACACCAGTCTCGTGACCGCGTCAGACCGCGGCCGGCTCGCGCACCTCCTCAACCGTGCTGTCGTCCTTGACGGTGGGCTGCGGCGGGGTCGGCTTGATCCGTCGCAGGAGGACGATGGTGAAGATCGCCGTGGCCAGCGCGACCGCGCCGCCGGCCAGCGAGGCGGTGTGCACCGCGCCGGTGAAGGCTTCCTGGGCCGCGGCCAGCAGCGCGTTGCCCTGTGCGGCCGGCAGGGTGTGGGCCACCTCGGAGGCGCCGGCGACGGTCTGCCGGGCGGCGTCCAGCACCGGGGCGGGCACGTTGTGCGGGGCGTTGGCGTCGAAGTTGGAGCTGTAGACCGCGGCGCCGATGGAGCCGAGGACCGCGATGCCCAGCGCGCCACCGAGTTCCTGGCCGGTCTGGACCAGGGCGCCGGCGGAGCCGGCGTGCTCGGCCGGGGCCGCGCCGACGACCATGTCGGTGATGCAGGTCAGCGCCACGGCAACACCCAGGCCGACGCCGATCGTGCCGGCGACCACCACGAACATGTTCCGGTCGGTGCCGAGCTGCGTCATGATCAGGAAGCCGACGGCGCCGACGAGGAATCCCGCGGCGATGATGTAGGCCGGGCGGACGGTGCGGGCCACGACCGACACGAACGGCACGGCGATGGTCACCACGACCGGGGACACCAGCGTCCAGAGCGCCGCCTCCAGCGGGCTCATGTGCAGCACCTCCATCAGGTACTGCGTGGTGAAGATGCCCGAGCCGATCATGCAGAAGAAGCAGGCCAGGCTGACCGACAGGGAAGCGCCGAAGTCGCGGTTGCGGAACAGGTCCGGGTTGATCATCGGGTGGGTCAGCGTCTTCTGGCGGCGGACGAACACGGAGCCGAGCACGATGCCGGCGGCGATGGCCACGGCCGGCAGCACGCCGAAGCCGTTGACGGTGATCTCCTTGAGGCCCCAGATGACCGACAGCACGCCGCCCAGCGACAGCACGGCCGAGGCGAGGTCGAACTTGCCGGCGTCGCCCTTGGGCAGGCGGAACTCCGGGATCAGCACCGGGCACAGGATCAGCAGCACCACGATCGCCGGCACGTTGATCAGGAAGACCGAGCCCCAGGCGAAGTTGTTGAGCAGCAGGCCGCCGACGACCGGGCCGAGGCCGGCCCCCGCGGACAGCGCCGTGGACCACACGGCGATCGCGGAACGGCGCTGCTTCTCGTCGTGGAACATGTTGCGCACCAGGGCAAGCGTGGACGGCATGAGGGTCGCGCCGCCGATGCCCTGCACGGCCCTGGCCACGATCAGCATGGTCGGGTCGGTGGAGAAGGCGGCGGCCACGGAGGCCAGTCCGAAGATCGCGGAACCGATCATCAGCAGGCGGCGGCGGCCGATGCGGTCGCCGACGTTGCCCATCGTGATCAGCAGGCCGGCGAGCACGAAGCCGTACATGTCGATCATCCACAGCTGCTGCGTGCCGGAGGGCTGCAGGGCCGACGCGATGGACGGGATCGCGAAGTAGAGCACGGTCATGTCCATCGAGACCAGGAGCAGGGGCAGGGCCAGGACGGCGAGGCCGATCCACTCACGGCGTCCTGCCAGGTGCGGGGTTTGCGTGGCGTGTGTCATGACCAAAACTATACATACGTCTCTGACGTTTGTATAGAACGAATGTATGAAACGGGTTCCCACCTGCAAGGAGAAAGATCATGAGTGCTGCTGGCAAGATCGTCGTCCTGACCGGGGCCAGCGCCGGCATCGGCGCCGCGGCCGCCCGGCAGCTGCACCGGGACGGCCACACGGTCATCCCCGTCGGCCGCAACGCCGACAAGACCGCGGCCATCGCCGAAGAGGTCGGCCAGCCCGGCCTGACCTGCAACTACGCCGACCTGTCCGACGTGCGCCGGCTCGCCGACGCGCTGCTGGAGCGGTGCCCCCGCATCGACGTGCTGGCCAACAACGCCGGCGGCCAGTGGGTCAAGCGCGAGCTGACCAAGGACGGCAACGAGCTCCAGTTCCAGGTCAACTGCCTGGCGCCGTTCCTGCTGACCCGGCTGCTGACCGACCGGCTGCGTGAGAGCGGCGGCCGCGTGGTCAACACGTCCACGATGATGGTGCACAAGCACGGCCACATCGACCTGGACGACCTGGACAGCAACCACCGCTACAAGTCGCACGAGGTCTACACCAGCAGCAAGGTCGCGGCCGCGCTGCTGCTGCGCGAGTTCGCCCGCCGCAACCCGGACATCGAGACCGCCGACTACCACCCCGGCATCGTGGCCAGCGAGTTCGCCCGGGACCAGAAGTTCCAGCAGTTCCTGCTCAGGACCCCGCTCGGCAAGCCCATGCAGAAGCTGCTGGACTCGCCCGAGGTCGCCGGGCAGCGGCTGTACTTCCTGTGCACCACCGCGGAGAAGCTGGACGCCGGCTACTACTTCAAGAACGAGCGGACCCAGGAGAACCCGGTCGTGCTGGACGAGGACAACGCCCGCAAGCTGTGGGACATCGCGTCCCGCCGAATCGGTGTGGAGGTCTGAGCGACGTCTACATCGGACACGTCACCGCCGGGGGCCCGGGGGGCGGGGGCGCCCGGGGGGCACGGGGCGTACGCGGACGCGGGCCCGGCCGCCCGGGACAGGGAGGTATTGGTGTGGGAGCCCGGCAGAAAAGCCCCCCCCCCCCCGC
>NZ_JBFBAM010000124.1:0-16181 GCF_040682195.1 Kutzneria sp. NPDC051319
CGACGCTATATCCGCTTACACCACAGCCGGCTCGGCCCCAAAGGGGCCGAGCCCGCGACGCCGAAGGCGGCGCCAAAAAACACAGAACTAACCGATCCGCTGGCGGACCAGGTCGGACTCCTTCAACGGGTCCACGATGTCCAGGCCGCCGGGGGTGTCCGGGTTGGGGCGCAGCACGAAGGACTGCCGGCTGGACGGGTAGTTCGAGGAGGAGAACAGCAGCGGCGCGGTGAGGCCGCTGGTGTCCACACCGGTCAGCTCGTGGAAGGCCTTCTGCACGCCGGCCCTGGTCAGGTCCCCCTCGGCGCAGGCGCGCTTGAGAATGGCGCTGTAGCCGATGCCCACCACGTAGCCGTAGTTCACGGCCATCGACGGCTTTCCGTTGGGGTACTTGGCCTTGTAGGCCGAGGCCAGGTCCTCTGCGGCCGGCAGTTTGGCCCCGAACGGGGCGACCGACGAGGACACGAGCACCAGCTGTTGGAAGGCCGGGCCGGCCGGGCTGGCCAGCACGGACGGGTCGAAGCCGGGGTTGGAGACCAGGAACGGCACCGTCAGCCCGGCCTGGGCGGCCGTGCCGACGGCGACGGCGGTCTGCTGCGGGTAGGTGCTGATCGCGACGGCCTTGGCCCCGGCCGCCTTGAGCTGGCCGATCTCGGCGGAGAAGTCCTTCTTGGTCGACGGGACCTCGATGGCCTTGAGGGTCAGGCCCAGCTTGTCGGCGACGAACTGGCTGCCCTGCAACGCGTTGCCGCCGTACTCGGGGTCGTCGTTGTAGATGTGCCCGATGACGTCGCCCTTGTGCAGTTTGTCCTGCCGCACCAGGAAGTCGAAGCTGTTGATCACGTCGAGGTCGTAGGTGGCGCCGACCACGACCATGTAGGGGTTGCCGAGCAGGTCGCTCGACCAGGACGTGGGCGCGGCCATCACCTGCTGCTGGAGCATGTCCGGCGTGATCCGGCTGGTGATGTCGCTGCCCACGACCTGGAGCAGGCCCAGCACGGTGGGTTCCTGCTTGAAGTAGAGCTGCACGGCCTTGTCGGTGTTGAAGCCGGTGTCCTGCACGTCCAGTTCGATCTTGCGGCCGCACACACCGCCCGCGGCGTTCAGCTTGTCGATGTAGAGCTGGTTGCCCTGCACCACCGCCTCACCCAGCGGGCCGAAAGGTCCCGACAGATCGCTGAGCACGCCCAGTCTGATCGTCTTGTCGGTGACACCGGTGCCGGTTTTCACGGCGGGCACGGGCGTTCCGCAGGCGGCAGCCGTCACGGCCAGTACGACCAGTGACACCACCGCCGCGGAACGTGGCCCCAGGAACGAAAGTCTTCGGGGGAACACCCCACGAAGGTATCTTGCGGATAGGCCCGGTCACGTTTCCGTACAGCGGTTACCGGTAGGATTACGCCACTCGGCCTATCAAGGTCCGGGGGTTCGGCTCAGCTCGCCCACTCCAACAGCGGCCGGCTGTGCTCCGGATTGCGCAACTGGGCCAGAGCGCCCTTCTCCAGCTGACGCACGCGCTCGCGGGTCAGGCCGACACGCTCGGCTACCTCCTGGAGCGTGCGGGGGTTGCCGCCGTCGAGCCCGAACCGCAGGCTGACGATCAGGGCCTCCCGCTGCGGAAGGGTGTTCACGACCGCCCGCACGGACTCGGTCAGCGCCTCGCGCTCCAGCACATCGGAGGCCCGCACGGAGTCGGTGTCCTCGATGAGGTCGGAGATCGTGGTCTCGCCGTCCTCGCCGACGGTGGCGTCCAGGCTGGTCGCCTCGCGGCTGGCCCGGCGCAGCTCGACCACCCGCTCGACCGGCAGGCCGCACTCGTCGGCGATCTCGGCCACCGACGGCTCGCGGCCCAGCTTCAGGTTGAGCTGGCGGTCCGCCTTCGCGATCTTGTTCACCTGCTCGACGACGTGGACGGGAAGGCGGATGACCCGCGAGGTCTCCGCGACCCCGCGCTCGATCGCCTGCCGGATCCACCACATCGCGTAGGTGGAGAACTTGAAGCCCTTGGCGTAGTCGAACTTCTCGACCGCCCGGATCAGTCCGAGGTTGCCCTCCTGGATGACGTCCAGGAACGGCAGCCCGCGATGGCTGTACTTGCGGGCGGTGGAGACCACCAGCCGCAGATTGGCCCGGATCATGTGGTCCCTGGCCTGCTCGCCGTCCCTGGCCACCAGGGCCAGCTCCTCGCGCGTGCGGCCCCCCAGCTCGCCCGTGCGCAGCAGCTCGGCGGCGTACACGCCGGCCTCGATGCGCCTCGAGAGCGAGACCTCCTCGGGGGCCGTCAGCAGCGGGGTGGTCCCGATGTCGGCCAGGTAGTGGCGCACCAGGTCCTGGTCGCCGTCGGTCGCGACCCGCTGCCGGGGCGTCCTCACCTCCGCCACGATGACCTCCTCACGTCTTTCGCCGGTCCCGAGCGCGCAAGGCTGTTGCTTTGCTACGTTCGAGGAGTAGCGGACTCCGGGAGCCGGTCGGCCCCTCTCGGGTTTCCGCATGCTGTCCAACGCGAGTACGGGACGGTTAATTCCACGTAGCGTGACGCCGGGCCCCGGCGTCGGCTACGTCACATTCAGCCTCGGTGCTGACCGACCCTGACCAGCAGCTCCTCGACGCTGATCCCGTTGCTCACGGTGTCCGCGCGATGGCGGCCCGCGTCCGGATCGGACATGGCCACCCGGTCTGTTTCCGGCTCGGCCCAGCCCGTGAAGTCCCGGTCCACGCTCATCTCAGGTTCCTTTCCCCGACCTACGCCCCTTCTCTTACCCCCTCCACACGGATTTGACTCCCGAAATACGGGTTCAGGTAATTCTGATCACGTCCGTGGTGTCGAAACGGGAAAGGGGCCAGGTCCGGCCGCACCTGTCGAGCGCGCCGTTCCGGGACGCACGGGGGTAGTTGTCCCGGAACGGCGACGGGGTCGGCGGGGCGCCGGCGGGCGGCATTCGGGACTGCCGCTATCCGCGGATGAGAGGGGGTTCATCGACGCGGTCGCCGCGGCTCGCACGCCGCCGACCATCCCTCACAACGCGGGGCGACGCTGTTCTGTTCCCTCGATGGCGCCATCGATCCGCGGCATCACCGGCAGGTTCTCGGGACTGCCGGCCTGCTCCGGAATGAACACCGACGGGGTGCCCGAGGGTGCGACGCCGGTGCCCAGTTCCGTGAGGCGGGCCCGCAGCATCCCCAGAACGCCGTCGCGCTGCGCGTGCACCCATTCGTAAGCCAACAACTGGTGCAGTTCGTGGGCGGTGAGACTCAGGATCGAGTCCGCCAACTCACCGTGTGTGAGGCGGTTGTAGTCGCGGAGGGGAAGCGCCGCCGAGCTGTCAGGCCCGAGGTTGCTGGCCATTGTGGGTACCTCCTGCCCCTCGCCGGGCCGGTACCAGCAAGAATGCACCATCTAGATGCCTCTACGCGCGTCCGTTTAATCCGGGTTCATCCAGGACCACACGCTCGGCCTAGCGAAACGGGCAGTAATCACCCGAATGCCGACAGTGTTCGCGGTAGCGGGCGCACACGGAGGGTGAACGTGGCAGGCTGGGCCGATGACGGTGACTGGTTGGGTCGCGCAACGATTGCTGAAGCTGCCGCCGGCGACGACGCGCAAGGTGTCGGTGGAACGTGATCTGCGCATCACCGCCGACGACGGTGTGACGCTGCTCGCGGACCGGTGGTGGCCCACGCCGGCATCTGATTCGAACCGTGGGCCGGACCTGCCGACGGCGCTGGTCCGCTCCCCGTACGGCCGCAAGGGACCGCTGGGCTGGCTGATGGGCCGCCTGCTGGCCGAACGGGGCTTCCAGGTGCTGCTCGTCAGCACCCGGGGCACGTTCGGCTCCGGCGGCGGCGAGTTCCGGGCCATGCGGGAGGAGCGGGCCGACGGCCACGCCGTGCTGCGGTGGCTGGCCGAGCAGCCGTGGTTCAACGGCTCGGTGGTGCTGACCGGCGCCAGCTACCTCGGCTACACCCAGTGGGTGGTCGCCGCGGACGCGCCCGTGCAGGTCAAGGCCATGGTTCCGCACGTCACGTCGTCGCGGCTGGCCATGACCTTCCTGCGGCCGGGCCGGATCGAGCTCGAGACGCTGATGAACTGGTCGGTGATGACCGCCCACCAGGAGCGGCGGTTCGCCGGGCTCAGGGCGTCGCTGGAGCGCAAGAAGATCGAGGCGGCGATGCGCACGCTGCCGCTGGCCGACGGCGACAAGGCGGCGCTGGGCCGGGAATGGCCGTTCTACCAGGACTGCGTGCACCACGACCAGGACGACCCGTACTGGAAGAAAGAGGACTTCAGCGACACCGTCGCCGAGGTCAAGGTGCCGGTGAGCTCGATCGCCGGCTGGTACGACATCTTCCTGGCCGACCAGCTGCGGGACTACCAGGCCCTGGTGGCCGCCGGCCGCCCGCCACGGCTGACCATCGGTCCGTGGGCGCACGCCGACCCGAAGGGTCTGGCCGCGTCGATCTGGGAGACCGTCCGCTGGGCCGGTCCGCTGGCCCGCGGCGCCAAGCCGGCGTATCGGGCCCCGGTGCGGCTGTTCGTCATGGGCGTGAAACAGTGGCGGGAGTTCGACCAGTGGCCGCCCGCCGGCTACACGCAGCAGCGCTGGCACCTGCGTGAGGGCAACGCCCTGGGCCAGGTCCCGGGCGGTTTCGTCGCGCCCGACACCTTCACCTACGACCCGTCCGACCCAACGCCGTCGGTCGGCGGCGCGAAGCTGGAGTCGCGGGGCGCGGGCGCGGTGGACAACCGGTCCGTGGAGAAGCGGGACGACGTCCTCACGTTCACCTCGGACGTGCTGGAGGCCGACCTGGAGGTGATCGGCGAGGTCGGGGCCGAGGTGTGGCTGCGGGCCGATCAGAAGGCGTGCGACCTGTTCGTGCGGGTGTGTGACGTGGACAGGCGCGGCCGGTCGACCAACATCTGCGACGACCTGGTCAAGGTCCGGCCGGACGGGATCACCAAGGTGACGGTGGCGCTGTCGCCCACCGCGCACGTGTTCCAGCGCGGGCACCGGATCCGCGTGCAGGTCGCGGCCGGGGCGTTCCCCCGCTTCGCCCGCAACCTGGGTGGCGACGAGCCCTTGGCCACCGCCGCGACCCCGCACGTGACGAGGCTGGAGATCTTCCACGACGCCGCCCACCCGTCGGCCGTGCTGCTGCCGGTGAAAGTGAACTGAGCCACACTCGACGGATCTGGACCCCGGGGTCCGGTTAGCCTCGGGCCGACCGGACCCTGGGGTCCGCTTGACCTCCGAGAGGCAGCCATGAGCACCACACGCGCCGAGTCCGCGGCCCCGCGGTCATGACCCGGCTCCCCGACCCCGATCCGGACACGCTGCCCGCCGACGTGCGCCGGTTCCTGGCCGTCGTGCCACCGTCGGGCATGGTCCGGATGGCCAGCCACGCCGTGGCCACGGTCCAGCCGTTCCTCCAGCTGGGCCTGCTCCAGTTCGAGGTGCTGGCCCTTCCCGACCGGTACCGCGAGCTGGCGACCCTGACCGTCGCCGCGTGCACCGAGTGCGAGTTCACCGCCGGCCAGCACGTGCCGATGTCCGCGCAGGCCGGCATCACCGACGAGCTGCGCGCGGCCATCGCCCGCAAGGACTTCGACAATCCTGGGCTGGACGCGCGGGACCAGGTGATCATCCAGTTCGCCGCCGAGCTGGTCGCGCGGCCCCGGGTCGGCGACGAGCTGTTCGGCCGGGCCCGGGCCTTCCTGACCGACCGGGAGCTCGTCGAGCTGATCCAGGTCTGCGCCTTCTACCTGGCGTTCAACCGGATCGCCACCACGTTGGACGTGCCGGCCGAAGACGATGCCTGAACGCCGGCTGGACGCCCGGCTCAACCACGAGCGGGTGCTGGTCGCCGCGGCCGAGGTCTTCGCCGAGCACGGTCTACAAGGGACGGTCCCGGACATCGCCGCCCGGGCCGGCGTCGGCAAGGCCACCGTGTACCGCAACTACCCGACCAAGGACGACCTGGTCGCCGCGGTCGTCCGTTGCCACGTCGAGGAGTTGGAGCGGCGCACGGTCGCCGCGCTGGCCGAACCCGAGGCCTACCAGGCGTTCGCCCGCTACGTCGTCGACCTGTTCGCCACCCTGGCCCAGCACCGGCTGCTGGCCGACGCCCTGGCCGCCGGCACCGTGTCCACCGACCGGATCCTGGCCCTCCAGAAGGAACTTCTCGCCGCGGCGGGGGAAAACCTCCGCCCCGACATCACCGTCACCGACATCCTGGTGCTGGTGGGCGGGGCCGTGCGCCAGATGCTGCGCCTGGACATCGTCGACGAGGCGGCCTGGCGTCGTTACGGCGAGATGGTCGTCGCCGCCTTCCGCCGCTAGTTCGCCACATGCGCTTCCCATTTGCGCCCTGGCGGCAAGTGGGAAGCACATGTGGCATCCCTTGCTCAGGCGCGGTGCAGACCCTCGGTCCGCGCGCCGTCGAGGTCGGCCGAGGTGAGGTCGGCGGCTACCGCATGAGCGTGGCTGAGGTCGGCGCCGGCGAGATCGGCCCCGCGCAGGTCGGCGCCGTCCAGCACCGCCCAGCTCAGGTCGGCGCCGCGCAGGTTCGCGCCGGACAGGTTGGCCTGCACCAGTTCGATGCGGATCATCTGCGCGTTGCGCAGGCACGCCCCGTGCAGGTCGATGACCGTGCCGATGTCCGGCGCCGACGGCCGCCGGTTGAGCACACCCAGCGCTGCCTGCACATCCCGGCTCACCGGGCGGTCCGGGCAGTCGGCGGATCCCGCCGCGGACCGGATGAACGCCGCCAATTCGGTCACCACGGCGGGCTGGTCGCCGGGCGAGGCCTTGGTGACCTGCTCCAGCTCGTTCATGCCGCGAATGCGCGCCTCGACGTCGTTCGCCCCAAGGTCTTTCAGGGCCGCCGTGTGACGGGCGTTGACGGCGGCATGGTCGATCTGGTCCCAGTACCCGCCGACCAGCCCGATCGTGGCCAGCGCGACGCCGACCACGATCACCACCGGCCACCGAATCGGGAACCTCATGGGGTCAGCTGTCCGCGTTCCAGCCGGCGCTGCCGCGCCAGCTCGGGGTCGAGCACCGGCACCGCCGTCAGCAGCGATTTGGTGTACGGGTGCGTGGGATTGTCGTACAGCGAATCAGTCTCGCCGAGCTCCACCACGGCCCCCTTGCTCATCACCGCGACCCGGTCGCTGACCTGCCGCACCACCGCGAGGTCGTGGGCCACGAAGACCAGCGTGAGGTCGAACTCGGTCCGCAGCGAGGCCAGCAGCCGGATGATCTGGGACTGGGTCGACACGTCCAGCGCCGACACCGGCTCGTCGCAGACCAGCAGCTTGGGCCGCAGCCCGATGGCCCGCGCGATGCCGATGCGCTGCCGCTGGCCGCCGGAGAACTCGTGCGGGTAGCGGTCGATCCGGTCCGGGTCGAGGCCGACCAGGTCGAGCAGTTCCCGAACCCGTTTGCGGGACGCGTCCTCGCCCTGCACGCGCAGCGGGTCGGCGATGCTCTCGCCGATGGTGCGGCGGGGATTGAGCGAGGACACCGGGTCCTGGAAGACCATCTGAAGGTCCCGCCGAACCTCGCGGATCTCCTTGTCCGAGGCGATGTCCCGGCCGTCGAACAGGATCTGGCCGGCGGTCGGCCGCAGCAGGCGGACGATCATGCGGGCCAGCGTGGTCTTGCCGCTGCCGCTCTCCCCCACCACGCCCAGCGCCTCGCCGCGCAGCACGTCCAGTGTCACGCCGTCGACGGCGTTCACCTTGGTGCGGTTGAGGAAAGAGCCGGCCGAGAACACCTGGTGCACGTCCTTGACCTGCACCAGCGGCTCGCCGCCCACGACTTTCGACTCCCGCGGCTGCTCCAGCCGTGGAATCGCGGCGACCAGCTCGCGGGTGTACTTCGCCGACGGGGCACCGAGAACCTCGGCCGCCGGACCGTGCTCGACGGCCTTGCCGTGCTGCATCACCAGCACGTCGTCGACGTTGCCGGCGGCCACCGCGAGGTCGTGGGTGACCAGGATGAGGGCCATCCCGGTCTCCGTGCGCAGGTCGTGGATCAGGTCCAGGATCTGCGCCTGCACGGTGACGTCCAGCGCCGTCGTCGGCTCGTCGGCCACGAGGACCTTGGGCGACAGGGCCAGCGCCATGGCGATCAGGGCGCGTTGCCGCATGCCGCCGGAGAACTCGTGCGGATAGGCGTTGACTCTCCTGGCCGCGTCGGGAATGCCGACGCGATCCAGCACCTCGACCGCCCGCCTGCGCGCGGTTCGCTTGTCCGCCTTGTTGTGCGCCCGGTACACCTCGACGATCTGGTCGCCGACGCTGAAGAGCGGGTCCAAAGCGGACAGTGGATCCTGGAACACCATGGCGATCCGGCTGCCGCGCAGCTGCCGCACCTGTTCGTTCGTCGCGGTGAGCACCTTCGTGCCGAGCACGTCGATCTCCCCGGCGACCTCGGCGTTGCCGCCGCGGTGCAGACCCAGCAGCGACAGGGCGGTCGCGCTCTTGCCGGAGCCCGACTCCCCCACGATGCCCAGGGCCCGCCCGGCCCGCAGCTCGAAGGAGAGCCCGTCGACGGCCCGGACGGTGTCGCCCTCGGTGTGGAAGTCGATGACCAGATCCCGCACCGACACAACGGACTCTGCGTTGAATGGTGTGCTCGCAAGCTCGCTCACGACACGCTCACCCTCTTGTCGACCGCCGCGTAGAGCAGGTCGGCGATCGTGTTGCACAGCACGATGACCGTGCCGATCAGCAGCACCAGCCCGACCACCACCGGCAGGTCGACGTTGCGCACCGCCTGCACGGTCAGCTGGCCGATGCCGGGCAGGCCGAACACCGACTCGGTGAGCACCGAGGAGGTCAGGATGCTGGCGATGTCCAGCGCCGCCAACGTGATCAGCGGACTCAGCGCCCCGCGCAGCGCGTGCCGGCCGATCACCTGCCGCTCCGGCAGGCCGTAGGCGCGGGCGGTGCGGATGTGGTCCTCGGCCAGCGTCTCCAGCATGCCGGCGCGCGACATCCGGACGTACACGGGCATCGCGGTCAGGGCCAGCACGATCCACGGCAGGATCAGGTTCTGGGCCCACAGCAGCGGATTCTCGTCGAACGGCACCCAGGTCGGGAACGGCAGCCACTCCAGCGAGACGCAGAAGACCAGCAGGGCCAGCAGGCCGGTGATGAAGATCGGCACCGCCAGCCCGCCGAGCACGAGCGCGTTGACGGCGTGGTCGACCCAGCGGCCCCGGCGCAGCGCCGACAGCACGCCGATCCCGATACCGAGGGTCAGCCACAGGATCGCCGCCCCGACCACCAGCGAGCCCGACACCGGAAGGCGGTCCAGGATCATCTGCAGCACGGGTTCGGTGTACTGGTAGGAATAGCCGAGGCACGGCGCCGCGCAGTGCACGACGGACGGTCCCATGCTGATGTCGCGGCCGGCGACCAGCCCGGACAGGAAGTGCCAGTACTGGAGGTACAGCGGCTCGTCGAGGCCGAGGCTGTGCGAGATCAGCGCCAGCCGGTCCGGAGTGCAGCTCTTGATGCCGCACACCAGCTGCGCCGGATCGGACGGCATCAGGTAGAACAGCAGGTACACCACCGCCGACATGATCAGCAGCACCGCCGCCGCGCCGCCGATCCGGCGCACCGCGTAGCCGAGCACTTCAGCCCGCCTTCCTGGTCAGCCGGGTGGTGCGCGGGTCGAGCGCCACCCGGACCCCCTCACCCATCAACGTGAACGACAGCACGGTGAGGAACACCATGAACGCGGGGATGAGCACGTACATCACGTCGCTGCGGAACCACGTGGTCGCGGTGGACAGCATCTGCCCCCAGGACGAGGTCGGCGGCCGGACGCCGACGCCGAGGAAGGACAGCGCGGCCTCGGTGATCACGTTGGAGGGCAACAGCAGCGCCGCGTAGGTGATCACCGGCGCGGCCAGG
This sequence comes from Kutzneria sp. NPDC051319, assembly GCF_040682195.1. NCBI lineage: Bacteria > Bacillati > Actinomycetota > Actinomycetes > Pseudonocardiales > Pseudonocardiaceae > Kutzneria > Kutzneria sp. NPDC051319. Next base: position 9,926 of record NZ_JBFBAM010000124.1, read on the forward strand.
CCCGGCAGGATCTCCCGCCGGGCGATCCGCAGCCCGCCGGCCCCGGACAACCGGGCCGCCGCCACGAAGTCCCTGGTGCGCAACGACAACGTCTGGGCTCGGCTGATACGGGCGGTGCCACCCCAGCCCAGCACGCCGATCACCAGGGCCAGCAGCAGCGGCCGGGGGAAGCTGTCCGGCACGATGGTCAGCAGGGCCAGCGAGAAGATGATGACCGGGAAGGCCAGCGAGATGTCGGCCAGCCGGGTCAGCACGGCGTCCAGCCACTTGCCGCCGAGCCCAGCGGCCAGACCGACGACCACGCCGAGGAAAACCTGCACCATGGTCGCGCACACGGCCACCAGCAACGAGATCTGCGCGCCCTGCGCCACCCGGGCGAACAGGTCGCGCCCGGTCTGCGGCTCCACGCCCAGCCAGTGCTGGCCGCTGATGCCGCCCAGCGAGCCGATCGGCACGCCGCCGCGGGCCGAGTCGACCAGGTCGTTGTTGAACGAGGCGATGTCCTGGCCCTCCAGCGCGGTCAGCACCGGGGCCAGGATCGCCAGCAGCACCAACAGGCCCGCCACGACCGCGCCGAACACGGCGGCGCGGTCGGTGCGGAACCTGCCTGCGAACACCCGGAGGCCGGGCCTCGCATCGGATGGGGCGGTCACTTCACGGACACCTGGGACAGGTCGTAGACGCCGGTCCAGTCGCTGACGAAGGCGTTCTTGACGTTCTTGCCGTACAGGCGCAGCTGCGTGGTGTGGAACAGCAGCGCGGCCGGCGCCTGCTTCATGATCTCCGCGTCGAGCTGGCCCCACCGCTGCGCGGCCTGGGCCGGGTCGGTGATCTTGTTGATCTCGTCGATCTCGGAGTTCACCTTGGGATCGTTGAAGTGCGCGGTGTTGAAGTTGCCGCCGCCGGCCAGGTACTGCCGGCCGTCGAAGATCGGCACGATGAACGGGCCGCCGGACGGCCAGTCGGCGCCCCAGCCCTGCAGCGCCATCTGCGGCTGCGTGGCCGGATTGTCCACAGTGGTCGAGTAGCTGTCGGTCTCGATGCTCTGGAGCTTGACCGTGATCCCGGCCTTCTTGTACGCGTCCTGCACCGCCGTGGCCACCTTCGGCCCGTCCTGGTTGAAGTCGGCGCTGCGGTGGGCCAGCGTCACGGTGATGCCGTCGGGGAAGCCGGCCTCGGCCAGCAGCTGCTTGGCCTTGGCCGGGTCGCCGTTGCGGCCGGCCGGGAAGTAGTCGAACGCCTGGTAGCCCATGGTCTTGTTGTCGGGCAGGAAGGTCGTGGCCGGGTAGGCCAGCGAGCTGCCGCCGGCCGCGTTGACCACCGAGGTGCGGTCGATGGCGTAGCTGAAGGCCTGGCGCACCTTGGGATTGTCGAACGGGGCCTTGGTGTTGTCGAAGGCGATGTAGTACGTGTACGGGAAGCCGCCCTTGGCCACGCGCTTGGCCAGCTCGGGATTGTTGTCCAGCTGGGCCAGCTCCGACGGGCCGAGGTCGGTGTCGGTGGTGACCGCGTCGGCGTCCTTGCCGGAGCCGGTGGACAGCCGCTGGTTGATCACCGCCTGGTCGAGGCCGTACGTGCCCTCGATGCGGTCCGGGCAGGCCAGCCGGTTCGGGTCGACGGCGCGCGACCAGTTGGTGTTGCGGACCAGCACGACGCTCTTGCCCTTGTCGTACGTCTCGATCTTGTACGGGCCGCTGGAGATCGGGTGCTTCTCGTAGTCGGCGCCCTTGTCCAGCGCCTTGGGCACCGGCGCGAACTGGGTGGCCGTTGCCAGGTAAGGGAAGTCGCCGTGCGGGGAGTTCAGGTGGAACACGATTGTCTTGGCGTCCGGCGTCTCGATGGCCGGGATGCCGTTCGGATCCTTGTACGGGCCCGGGTAGTTCTGCGCGTTGACCAGCCAGTCGTGCAGGTAGGGGGCGCCGCCCGGCAGTTCGGCGGCGAAGCCCCGCTCGATGCCGTACTTCACGTCGGCCGAGGTGATCGGGGTGCCGTCCTCGAACTTGAGGCCGTCACGCAGGTGATAGGTCCACACCGTGGCGTCGGCGTTGGGCTGGCCGGTGTCGGTGGCGAGGTCGGGGGCGACCTTGGCGCCGTCCGCGCCGGCCTTGCGGGTCCTGGTGGTCAGCGTGCGGAACAGCAGGGACGGGATGTTGCCGCCGCCCGAGGTGTAGAGCCGGGCCGGGTCCAGGTGTGAGCCGGCGTCGTCCTGGTTGAGGATCTCCAGCGTGCCGCCCTGGCAGTTGTTCGGGTCGAACGCCGTGGCGGTGCTCTGGCCGCCGCCGCCACACGCGGTCGCGGTGCCGGCGAGTAGCACACCGGCTACCAACAGGGACGGTCGTCGCCAAGTCATGGGTGTTCCCCCACCTCGATACCAGTCAGTACACGGATGGTCGCAGACCCTATCCGGCAGCCACACCCGTCGATCGGCCGTCCACCCCTTGAGAAGCGGGCCAGTTGCAACTAGGTTGCAGTAAGGACCGAACATGGGGAGGGGTCATGACCAGCACCGATATCGTGGACCCGGCCGTCGCGGCCGAGTGGCTGCGCCGCTGGGACGCACAGCAGGAGCACTACATCCCCGATCGTGAGCTGCGGTTCACAGTGATCGGGGATGTCCTTTCGGACACGCTCGGCCAACATTCGTCGCCCACCGTGCTCGATCTCGGCTGCGGGCCGGGCTCGTTGGCCGCCCGGCTGGTGGAACGTGTGCCGGCCGCCCATTTCGTGGGAATCGACACCGATCCCCTGCTCCTGGCCTTCGCCCGGGCCACCGCGCCGTCGTCCGTGCGGTTCGTGGAGGCGCGGCTGGGCGTGCCGGGGTGGGCCGACACGGCCGGGGTGACCGGCAAGATCCAGGCGGCGGTGTCGACCACCGCGCTGCACTGGCTGTCGGCCGAGGCCCTCGGCCAGCTCTACCGGGACCTCGCCGACCTGATCGAGCCCGGCGGCGTCTTCATCGACGGCGACCACTTCGCCGAGGCCAAACCCCGGCTGCGTGAGTTGCAGCGCCTGGTCCGGCACCGGCACGAGACGCGGGCCGGTGTGAAGGCGAACGAGGACTGGGACCAGTGGTGGGACGCCGTCGAGGCGGAGGAAACGTTTGCCGACCTGCTGGCCCAGCGGCGCGAGCGGGCCGTGCCGGCGCACGACCACGGCATCGGCCCCGACCTGGAGACGCACGTGGAGTTGCTCCAGCAGGCCGGGTTCCGCGAGATCGGCGCCGTATGGCAGTCCGGTGACGATCGGGTGCTCGTGGCCGTCCGGTAGTTGAAAACGTTCTCGGTCGTCGCCTAGGTTTCCGCTCATGAGCGAGCTGATCAGCCTGGCGGCGAACGGGACCGGCCTGGTCGTCGAGACCGGTCCGGGGCTGCCCCGGGTGCTGCACTGGGGCGCCGACCTCGGGCCGGTCGACGAGGACCTGGTGCTGGCGGCGACGCCGGGCGTGCCGCCGAGCTCCGTCGACACGCCGATCCGGCTCACCCTCCTGCCGTCCTCGCGGGAGGGGTGGCTGGGCCGGCCCGGCACCTCCGGGCATCGTGACGGCTCCTTCCAGCACCTGCGGCCCGAACTGCTGGGGCCCGTCGACGTCGACGGCAACTCCCTGTCGTTCACCGCCGCCGATTCCGCTGCCGGCGTCGAGTTCCACGTCGAGCTGCACCTGGATCCCTCCGGTGTGCTGCGGGTTCGGCACGAGGTCGTGAACACCGGCGGCGACACCTGGACCGTGGACGCCCTGCGGCTGCTGCTTCCCGTGCCCGCGCATGCTGTTGAGCTGCTCGATCTCACCGGCCGCTGGTGCCGGGAGCGGTCGCCGCAGCGCAGCCCGTTCCTGCATGGGCTGCGGGCGAGGGAGAGCCGGCGTGGGCGCACCGGCCACGACGCCACCGGGCTGCTCGTCGCCGGCACCGACGGCTTCGGCTTCCGGCACGGCGAGGTGTGGGGCGTGCACCTCGCGTGGAGCGGCAACCACGAACACTTCGCCGAGCGGCTCCCCGAGGGGTTGAGCCTGCTCGGCGCGTCGGAACTCCTTGACCCGGGCGAGATCCGGCTGGCCCCCGGCGAGTCCTATGCCACCCCGTGGGCCTTTTTCGTCTGGTCCGACCAGGGCCTCGACGGCTTGAGCGCGCGCCTGCACGCCTGGATGCGGGCCCGTACCTCGCACCCGTCGACGCCGCGTCCGGTCGTGTTGAACACCTGGGAAGCCGTCTACTTCAACCACGACCTGGGCCGCCTGCGGGCGTTGGCCGACCGGGCCGCCGAGATCGGCGTCGAGCGCTTCGTCCTCGACGACGGCTGGTTCCGTGGCCGCCGCGACGACTCCGCCGGCCTCGGCGACTGGTTCGTGGACTCCGACGTCTGGCCCGACGGCCTTTCGCCGCTCGTGGACTACGTGCGGGACAAGGGAATGCAGTTCGGTCTGTGGTTCGAACCCGAGATGGTCAACCCCGACTCCGCACTGGCCCGCGCCCATCCCGACTGGCTCCTGGCCGACGCCCTGCCCTGGCGCCGCCAGCAGGTGCTGAACGTCGCCCTGCCCGCCGTGTACGACTATTTGTTGGAGCGGTTGGATTCCCTCGTCACCGAGTACCGCATCGACTACATCAAGTGGGACCACAACCGGGACCTCATGGAGTCCCTGGTGCACGCCCAAACCCTTGCCGTGTACCGGTTGTTCGACGAACTCCGCTCGCGGCATCCCGCCCTGGAGATCGAGTCCTGCTCCTCCGGCGGGGCCCGCGTCGATCTCGGCGTCCTCGCCCACACCGACCGCGTCTGGGCCTCCGACACCAACGACGCCGTTGAGCGCCAACGCATTCAGCGCTGGATGGGTCTGCTGATCCCGCCCGAGCTGGTCGGCAGCCACGTCGGGCCGCCCGAGGCCCACACCACCGGCCGCTTCGCCGAGCTCCCCTTCCGTTGCGCCACCGCGTTGTTCAACCACGCCGGCCTGGAGTGGGACCTCACCGCCCTGTCATCGGAGGAGCTCGATGCCCTGACGGCGTGGATCTCCGTGTACAAGCGCCTCCGCGGCCTCCTCCACACCGGCGTCACCGTCCGCGCCGACCACCCCGACCACGGCTCCCTCCTGCACGGCGTCATCGGCCCCGACCATGCCGTCTTCTGCTACGCCCGCCTGGAAACCTCCCCCGACGCCCTCCCCGCCCGCCTCCGCTTCCCCGGCCTGGACCCCGCCCGCCGCTACACCGTCCGGGCCATCCCCGAACTCCTCCCCGCCTCCGGCCACTTCGTCACCCAGACCCCGTGGATCACCACCGGCCTCACCCTCTCCGGCGCCGCCCTGACCCACACCGGCCTCCAACCCCCTCTCCTAGCCCCCTCCCAAGCCATGCTCTTCGAACTAACCCCCGCGAGTCCCGCCTAGCGTCACACCGAATTACGTTTTCCCGCGAGTCCCGCTCCCGGGCAACCCTGTGTCGAGTTCCGGCCCCGGCCAACACCATCGGACCGCAGCACCGGTGCGGCTATCCTGCGCGCGTGGACATCCAGGTGGTGGAGGGGACGCTGGTCGAGGTGCTCAGGAACGCGGTCACCGGCATGGACCGGCGCGCGTTCGGGGAGTTCGTCGGGCCGCAGGGTGAACTGGCGTCGTACGCGTTCGGCTGGACCACCGGGGCGGACCCGCACGTCGCCCGGCTGTCGGTCGGAATCGGCGCCGGCAATCCCGGCGGCGGCACCTTCCACGCCGTCATCTTCGAGCACGAGGACGGGCATGCTTTCGCGCTGATCGACGAGCCGTTCGCACGCGTGCCGCAGGGCGGTCCGGACCTGACCGCGAACCAGGCGCGGGCCCACGAGGACCTGCCGTTCATCTGGTGGGTCGCTGACCAGGTCATGCAGCGCGACCGGCGGGCTTGGTGGATGCGTCACTGGCTGCTGAGCACCACCTGCGTCCAGACCCGCGAGGTCTTCGAACGCAGCGAGCCCATCCTGTGGGTCAGCCACGACGCCGACGACGGCATCTGGCAGCTCGTCGGCGCCTCCGACGCGGACCCGAGCACCGGCAAGCTCGGGCACCTGCACCACGCCATCGACGAGGACCAGAGCCTGCTCGACATCCTCGACCTGCCCCGCGGCGCCAGCGCGACCCGAGCAGCCGCCGGAAGTCCCTGGCAGAACGACGCCTAGCGTCGGAAAGCGCCACCCCGCGAGATGCTCCTATGGTCTGTCAAGCCGTTTGGAGGGTGGGCAGCGCGGCTAGATCGGCCATCAGGCGTGGGTAGATCTCCCGGGCGGC